>CANROM010000010.1 GCA_947632225.1 uncultured Clostridia bacterium
AACTGATACGAATCTTTATATTCAGCTGGCATAGTTACGCCATACTCTTTTGCAGAGTCATCTAAAAAGTATAAGTCAATTTGTGTTGCATTTATTGTTACTTTACTAGTATTTGCAAATACTACACCAATTGTAGCTAAAACAACGCACACTACAATCACACTTAATACTAATTTTATTTTTTTCATATTATACCCCCAATAAATATTAAAAAAATTAAGTTACACAAAAATTATATCATATGTTTATTATTTACTCAATGAATTTCAAAATAAAAAAGATAGGTTTTTCCTATCTTTCTTAGCTTTACTCTTTAAAAACATTGTCGAATTCTTCACCAGTAATCTTTTCTTTTTCTATTAAAAGTTTAGCTACTTTATGAAGTTTTTCTATATTTTCTTTTAGTATTCTTTCAGCACTAGTATAAGCATTTAATACTATTGCTCTTATTTCTTCATCTATTTTAGATGCTGTATTTTCACTATAATCTCTATTATGTGTAGTCATATCTCTACCTAAGAATACTTCTTCTTGTGAACCACCAAATGCTATAGGTCCAAGATTATCTGACATACCATACTTCATAACCATTTCTCTAGCAATTTTTGTTGCTCTTTCAATATCGTTTGATGCACCTGTACTGATATCATCCAAAACTAATTGCTCAGCTACTCTACCTCCAAGTAATGATACAATATGCTCTTTCATTTCAGACTTAGACGCAAAGTTTTTATCTTCATTTGGTTTATACATAGTATAACCGCCAGCCATACCTCTAGGTATGATAGAGATTTCATGAATATCATCATGTGTTGGTAAAAATCTTGATACTACTGCGTGACCTGCCTCATGATATGCAGTAAGTTTCTTTTCCTTTTCACTTATAACCTTACTCTTTTTCTCAGGTCCCATCATAACTTTTACCATAGCTTCTTCAACATCATTTATATCTATTGTTTTCTTATCTTTTCTTGCTGCAAGTAGTGCAGATTCATTTATCATATTCTCTAAGTCTGCGCCACTAAATCCAGCTGTGTTTTTAGCTATTACTTTAAAGTCTATCCCTTGTACAAATGGTTTGTTTTTAGCATGTAGTTTTAGTATTTCTTCTCTTGCTCTTAAATCTGGAGCTCCGACTACAATTTGTCTATCAAATCTACCAGGTCTTAAAAGAGCTGGATCTAATATGTCTGGTCTGTTAGTTGCAGCCATAACTATTATGCTTTCATGTGTTGCAAATCCGTCCATTTCAACAAGTAATTGGTTAAGTGTTTGCTCTCTTTCATCATGTCCTCCACCAAGTCCTGCGCCTCTGTGACGTCCAACAGCATCAATTTCATCTATAAATATTATACATGGTGAATTAGCTTTTGCCTCTTTAAACATATCTCTAACACGTGATGCACCAACACCAACAAACATTTCAACAAAGTCTGAACCACTTATGCTAAAGAATGGTACATTTGCCTCACCTGCAACAGCTTTAGCAAGTAAAGTTTTACCAGTACCAGGTCCACCTACTAAAAGTATTCCTTTAGGTATTCTTGCTCCCATATCTATATATTTTTTAGGGTTTCTTAAAAATTCCACTTCTTCTTTTAATTCTTCTTTTTCTTCTTCAAGTCCTGCTACATCATTAAATGTTACCTTCTTTGGAGAATTTTTATCTATTTTCTGTGCCCTACTTCTTCCAAACTCCATAGCTTTATTATTGCTATCACTTGTTCTTCTTAATGCATACATCAATATAAATAATGTGCCAATTAGAAGTAATATATTTGGAATGTATGGTGCTATCGCATCCATTACACTCTCTTGTGCAACAGAAAGTTCAAATTCACCATTTGTAACTCTATCTTGTACTACCTCCAAAAAAGTAGTAGAAGATGGTATATCTACAATTCTAGTTACATTTTCTTCGTCCTTTAATATAACATTTGCACTAAGTCTGTCTATGCTAAGTTCAATACTTTTTACGCTCTGATCTTCAACTTTTTGCATAAGCTCAGTATAAGACATCTCTTTTACTTCATTTGAATCTAACAAAGTAATTGCATAGATTGAAATTGCAATTAAAATTACCCATACTAATAATGTTCTTACTGCACTTTTTCTATTCATTTTTTCTCCCTTCAGCTAATATATAACGGCAATATTTTTCTTAAGAATCTCAATTGTAAACTTATTTCCTATTATATATTTTTTCCCTTTTATATTTTTTTCTAGAAGTCTAGCTATATCCTGTACATGTATGCTTTCTATACCTTCTAGATTAGATGTTCTCTTCTGTATTATTCTTCTAATAATTCTGTTTTTTATACTTTCGTGTTCATTCATAAAAGCAGAAAAATTAAAAACAATTTTATTATCATCTTCACTTATGATAACATTTTTAAAAATATTATCTGTATATTCTTCTATAAAGTCATTGTCTTGTTTTAATATATTTCTCATCCTACAAATATTAGCATTAAAATTTGGATTAAGTTGCTGTAAATATGGTATAAGCCTTAATCTAACTTTATTTCTAAGATAAACTTCTTCTTCATTTGTTCTATCAAAACAAGGATTTAACTCTAGTTCTTTATTATATACCAAAATGTCTTTTTTTTCAATAGTAAGAAGTGGTCTTATAATGTTACCAAATGTAAAATCCATTCCTGTAAGTCCTTTAACACCACAGCCTCTAATTAAATTTAACATTATAGTTTCTACATTATCATTTAAATTGTGTGCAACAGCAATTTTTTGTGCATTTTCTTCTTTTCTTACTTTTTCAAAAAATTCATATCTTATTTTTCTACCGCAAGTTTCTTCAGAAATTTTTTGCTCTTTAGCCAGTTCAGGCACATTAACTTTCAAATAATGAAATGGTACATTTCTTGCCTTGCAAAATTCTTCGACATATATTTTTTCATCATCTGACTCTTTTCTAATACCATGATTTACGTGTGCCACACTAATACTAAATTCTAGCTCATCTTTTAGTCTATATAATGAATCAAGCAGACACATAGAATCCGGTCCGCCTGATACAGCAACAACTACTTTGTCTTGCTTTTGAATAAGATTATTATCTATTATATTCTTCTTTACTATTTTTATAATATTATTGTCCATATTCTTTTTCAATCTCTTCATATCCTTTTACTAAATTTGCAAACTTAGTATATTTACCTAGCCATGCAAGTTCTACTGTGCCAACTTCACCGTTTCTGTTTTTGGCAATTATTACTTCTGCAACACCTTTTTTCTCAGTGTCCTTGTTATAATAGTCTTCTCTATGTAAAAACATAACTATATCTGCATCCTGCTCAATAGAACCAGATTCACGTAGGTCACTAAGCATTGGTTTATGATCTGCTCTAGATTCAGTAGCACGGCTTAACTGTGAAAGTGCAATTACTGGTATATTAAGCTCTTTTGCAAGTATCTTCAAAGATCTAGATATTTCAGATATTTCTTGTTGTCTTGAGCTAATATTTGTCTTTGATTCCATTAACTGCAAGTAGTCTATTACAACAAGTCCAATATTTTTCTCTAGTTTTGCTTTTCTACATTTTGCTCTAATTTCAGCTGCACTTAAAGATGGAGTATCATCTATATATATAGGTACATCAGATAGCTTTCCACTAACTTCACCAAGTTTTAGCCAATCTTCTGACTCCAAGTTTGCATTGTTTATCTTCATGCTGTCTATTTCACTTTCACTGCTTAGAATTCTTTTTACTAATTGTTCTTTTGACATTTCTAAGCTGAATATCATAACAGGTACTTTATCATGCATAGCAACATATGAAGCTATATTTAATACAAATGCAGATTTACCCATAGCAGGACGCGCTGCCACAATTATTAAGTCTGAATTATTAAGTCCAGATATTTTATCATCCAAGTCAACAAAACCAGATTCAATACCTGATAATCTAGACTTATTTTGATACATTTTTTCTATTGAATCAAATGCATCAACTAGTATTTCTTTCATACTTGAAAAGCCTTTGCTATTTCTGTTTTGTACTAAATCGAAAATGCCTTTTTCAGACTTTTCAATTATAGCATCTAATTCCTCAGTTTGAGAATATCCAGTTTTAATTATATCATTTGCAACTTGAATTAAATTTCTAAGTGTAGATTTTTCTTCAACTATTTTTACATAGTTTTCAATGTTTGAAGTAGTAGGTACATTATCTATAAGTGTAGCAAGATTTTGAGTGCCACCAACGCGCTCAAGGGAACCCCTTAACTTTAACTGCTCTGTTAAAGTTATCATGTCTATTTCTTGGCCAACGGAGTATATATCCATCATAGCCGCATAAATTTCTCTGTTATCTTCTCTATAAAAATCTTCTTCTTTTAATACTTCTACTGCTGCTTGCACCGCATCTTTAGATACTAACATAGATCCTAGTACAGCTTGCTCAGCTAGAGTGTCGTTTGGTTGAACTTTACTTACTACTTCATTTTCCATTTATACTACACCTACATTCCCATTACTGTTATTTTTAGTTTTGCTACTACTCCTTCATAAAGTTTAACATTAACTGTGTATGTTCCTAAATTTTTAATAGGATCAGTTATTGTTACTTTCTTTTTATTTACGTCTATATTAAAGACTTCTTTTATCTTTTCAGCTATATCCTTTTCAGTAACACTTCCATAAAGTTTGCTTCCCTCACCAACTTTACTTCTAAACTCTATACAGCCTTTCTCAAGTATCTCTTTATTTAGATTAGCTTGCTCAAGTTCTGTTTTCTTTTTAAACTTCTGTGAGTCGATTTTTCCTTGTGCCTCATTTATGTTTTTGTTATCTGCTATAACAGCTAACTTTTTAGGTAATAAGTAGTTTCTAGCATATCCTTCGCTAACTTCTACTATCTGTAGTTTTTTACCTAGTCCTTTAATATCCTGATTTAATACTACTTTCATAAATTACCTCCTATTGTCATCTATTTTGATAAATAATTATTTATACTATCCAAAAGTCTTTCTTTTGCCTCTTTAAGTGTAACACCTGCAATCTGGGCACCAGCAAAAGTAAGATGTCCGCCGCCACCTATTTTTTCAAGTATAGATTGCACATTTATATCTCCCATAGATCTACCGGAAATCATTACAACATCATCTACTTTACATAGTACAAATGACGCTTGTATTCCAGAAATAGAAAGTAGCTCATCTGCTGCTTGAGCTGCGATAATTGGCATATCATGATGAGTTTCCTCAGAAACAGATATAGCAATCTTATCTTGTAAAAACTCGGCATTTTTAACTATATTTACTTTTGAAACATAAGTCTGGAAATCGTTTTGGAATAAAAGTTTTATCTCTGCAACGTCAATTCCAAATTTCTTTAAATATGCTGCAACTTCAAAAGTTCTAACACCTGTTTTAAACATAAAGTTTTTAGTATCAACTATAAGTCCAGCATACATACACTCTGCTTCATTTGGAGTTATATCTATTCCATCTATATACATTAAAAGCTCTGTTACAAGCTCTGATGCTGATGAAGCATATATTTCATGGTATGTAAGTACAGCATTATCTATAAACTCTGGTCCACGTCTATGATGATCAATTACAGCAATTTTTTCAAATTTATCTAGCATTTCTGGCTCAACAAGATATGATTTTTTGTGTGTATCTACTACAACAAGTAGTGCATTTGTAAAATCATCATTCTTAACATCTGGATATGTTTTTATTATATCCTGATAGCCATTTTCTTCTTTTATTTTTCTTAGTATATTCTCTGTACTCGCATTACATTTAGCATCAACTATTATATTTACTTCTTTATTTAAAAACTTAGCAATTTTGCAAATACCAACTGCTGCTCCAATACAATCTATATCTGAATTTCTATGTCCCATAACATATACTTTTTCAGATTTCTCTATAAGCTCTCTAATTGCTTGGGCCATAGTTCTTGCTTTTACTTTACTTGTTTTTTCAAGTCCAGCATTTGAGCCACCAAAGAAGTCATATTTTTTATCTTTCTTTACTACAGCTTGGTCGCCACCTCTACCTAAAGCAATGTCTAGTGCAGAGCTACCAGCATTGTATCTTTCTTCAAGTGTTTCTTCATTGTATGAAATACCAAGAGAAACAGTTATTGGTAGTTTAGTTAACTTAGTAACATTTCTTACTCTCTCTAGTATATCAAAAGAAGACTCTTCCATTTTATCTACATATTTCTTCTCAATAAATATTGCATATTTATCTTTATCTAATCTTGCAAGTACACCTTTATTTTCTCTTGCCCAGCTTCTTATCTCTTTAGTTAGTACAGATGAAACTTCTGCTCTTTGCATTTCATCTAGTCCTTGAAGAGTTTCTTCATAGTTATCTATAAATAGAAATCCTATTGCTACTCTTGTATCTTCTAAACTTTGTTTTAGAGTATATTCATATGTCTTATCTATAAATGATACAAGCATGCAATCAAAATCTTCAAATTTTATCTCATTGCATATAGCATTATATACATCACCATTTCCAAGTTCTTCAAGTAAACTTGAATTAGGACTTTTCTTCTTTAATGATGCAAGTTTTAAAGATGTTTTTTCTATGTATTCATCTGGTAGTGTATGCTCAGCAACATTGTTTTTCCATATAATATTTCCCTGTACGCCTACTATTGCCATTGGTATGTCTACAAGGTCTAAAGACTCTTTGAAAATAGTGTCAACATTGTTAGATAGCTCATGTAATCTGTATTTTCTATCTTTTAATTCCTTTAAACACATAGCAATTGCAACAAGGCATAATAACAGTATTACCACTATATCTGTATATAGTGTAACAGGTACTACTATGGATAAAATTGCTGTGCAAATTATTAGTAGTGCTATTATAATTATTCTTGATGAAAAAGACTTAAAAAAGTTGAATCCTTTTTTCTTCTCTTTATCCATAAAATTATACTTCCTCTTTTCTTACAATTTCCTCTATATTTTACTATTTTTAAGGCTAAATGTCAAGTAAACATAATACTTTTAGGCACTTATATATATATTTATTATATCTACATATATACAAAAAAGGAAAATATAATTATAATATTATATTTTCCTTTCATTTATTATACTGTTACTTTCTCAGATAATCTTATTCTATCTGCAATCATTGCAATAAATTCTGAGTTAGTTGGTTTTCCTTTATTCGAATTAACGGTATAGCCAAATATCTTTTCATGCATTTCAATTTGTCCTCTATTCCATGCAACTTCTATAGCATGTCTAATAGCTCTTTCAACTCTTGAAGGTGTAGTATTAAACTTAGCAGACAATGTAGGATATAATGTCTTAGTTATTGAATTTATGATATCTTCATCATTTACCGCAAGAATAATTGCTTCTCTTATATATTGGTATCCTTTTATATGCGCAGGTACACCAACATCATGTATCATTTGTGTAACTCTAACTTCTAATGGTAAGCTTTTATTTCCATATGCTACCATATACTCGTTTTTAACATTATCATTTTCCTTTAATAGCTCTCTTACTCTATCTATTAAAGTAATCATGTCAAAAGGTTTTACAACATAGTATGTTGCACCAAGTGATATAGCTTTTTGAGTTACCTTTTCCTGTCCTATTGCAGACATCATTACAATAACTGGTTTATTTACCCCAACTTCATCAGTTAATTCTTCTAGTACTGTTAATCCATCCTTCTCAGGCATAACAACATCTAGTAACAAAACATCTGGATTAGACTGTTTTATAGCACTTACAACATTTGTTCCATCATACAATGGATCTAGTGCTACCATATCTTTTTGTGAATTGATGTACATGTTTAGTAATTTTACAAACTCCTTGTTATCATCAACCACCATTATTTTAATTTTATTCTCCATTTTTATCTCTCCATTTCCAGTCTATCCTATAAAGCACCATTATTATACAATTCTGAGATAGTAAAATCAATAGAATTTATAAATATTCTAGTTCAATTTTTGTCGAAACATCAACACTTTCAAGCTTTTTTATCTTATATTAACTTTTAAAGTTTTACCGTTGATTTTTTATTTATTTACTCGCTAATTTTCGCTAAAAAAATTAAAAAAGATAGGGTAAAATTACCCCATCTCATAAACTTTAAACGTCTACTGATTTAAGAATATTTTATTAAAAGTTTCTTTTACAAATTCATAGTCATTCATTTTTTCTTCTAGATATTTGTTAAAACTTTCTTTATCTATTCCATTATTTACTATACTACTGTAGTTAGGATATAGTTTTTCAACTTGTTCTCTACTTACTGTATATGAATTTCCACTAAAGTTGAAATTGATATATTTTACATTGTCTATTAAAGAAAATATTGATACAGAATTGTATATTAAGCACTTTTCTAAATATTTATTCTCGTTTACATACCAATCAGTTATATAATAGTTTATAGTAAGTACAAGATCTTTTGAGTTTATTTCAATTGAATATCCATATTCTGAAAGTGGCAAATTATCCACTAGATGACTGCTGTTACTATTATTTCCAATATATTGATTTTTAAATTTTATAATATTGTCTATTCCTGCTTTAGCTCTATTAAATGGAGTTATTGGAATGTTATCTTCAGTATATGATTTTTGTGTATCAACTATGTAGTATTCGTTCTTTGTATTTTGGTTTACCCTATAAACATTACAAAATGGTGATTTATATACAATCATATCACTTCCACTTTTAATTAAATAAGAATATCTTGGTGGTACATTATTTATTTTTACATTAGAATAGTCGATTACAACTAGTAGTAGCATAGCTAGTATAAAGTATCCTATACTTAGCAATACTCTTTTTATAATTGATTTTTTCTCATTTAATTTATAAAAACCTATCGAAGATATAATTATTCCAATTGTAGAATAAATTGAGCTCCAACTACTATCTGTTGGAAATATAGTAAATGCTAAAAAAGTAATACCAAGTCCAAAAAATAATATCAGTTCTGCAACAAGTCTACTCTTTTCCTTAACTTTCTTGCTTGTGTAATCTATAGTACTTATTATATTTTCCTCTAGTTTTTCTTGGTAATGCTCTTTATCTACCTCTTCTCCACTAATTAAGTCATTTAGTGTAACTCCTAGCTCTTCACTAAGAGGTTTAAGTAATGATATATCTGGCATATAATTTCCGTTTTCCCATCTTGATATAGTTTTAGACGTTACTCCAAGCTTTTCTCCTAACTGCTCTTGTGTTAGTTTCTTCTCTTTTCGTTTTTCTGCAATAAATTTTCCAATTTTAATAATATCCATATTTTTTCTCCTTTCACTTTTAGGTTAGCAAAAACTATTAAAAACTAACACCCCACAAATAGCGAATTGTTATTTTACCTATTTTTCAGCTTAATTTTTCATTATTTATTATATTAACTTACACATTATACTTTATTATAAATTGTGTAAATCTACATATCATAATACAACAACTTAGTTAAAATTGCAAAAACATTATTTTTTTAAAGTTAATAATATTTCCAAATTTTTCCTGTATTTTTTAAATTTAATAGCACAAATTATTAGTGTAAAGTATAGTTGTTTACATATACTTTAATACCAAAAAATTGGAGGTGAATTTAAGATGGCATCAACAAATAGTAAAATGACTAATAAACAAGCTAAAGCTGCTTTAGATAAATTCAAATATGAAGTAGCTAACGAAATCGGTGTTAACCTAAAACAAGGATATAACGGAGATTTAACTTCTAAACAAGCTGGTTCTATAGGTGGTGAAATGGTTAAAAGATTAGTTGCTAACGCTGCTAACCAAATGCAAGCACAACAACCTAACCAATAATAATTAGATTGTAATTAGAAATATGATTTAAAAAAAGTGATCTTATTTTAAAATGTACCCAATGGAATAGACACTTAAAAAAGTGTGTCTTCCATTCGGGTACATTTTTTGTGTATAATTTATGCTGATTCTTTAAGAAGGTGATTCCTGTACATTGCACGAGCAATCTTTTTCTAATTTCATTGATATCTATAATTATTATAATAATAAATATAATCTTTAATTTCATATTGTGCATCATTAAATATTAAACAGCTATTTTAAACTGTTTTCATCATTTAACCAATTAGCAATATCTACTATATCTATTCCTTCATATTGATAAGTATCATGTTTTGTTCTTGCTATTACTATTTTTGGATATGCATCTTGTATCTTTAATAAAGAGTCTATTTCTTTTTTATATAAAGTACCTACATATACTTCATATCCTCTTCTTAATAATTCTATGGCAACAATATTTTCATACGTTCTGCCATAATTCACATTGCTTGTGCCTAGCATTGCATATCTAAAAGATTGATCCGCTAAGTAATATTTATTTTGCGCACTCAAGAACTTTTTACCTTTTATATCGTATCTTTTAATTTTATAGAAAGCAAAAGCATTGCACAAATACTCTATATAATTATTGATTGTTTTATCTGTTATACTAATATTGTTTGAATTTAGAACATGTGCGATATTACTAGCAGACGTTAAATTTGAAACATTATCCATTAAAAAGTCAGTTAAATTTTGAATTATATCTGTATTTCTTATTTTATATTTTTGCTTTATATCTCTAACTATTAAAGTATCAAACACATCTTTTATATACTGATACCTTTTTTATCAATTTCATACTTATCACCTATTTTAATTATATTCCGAAAAATCAAGTTTTTTTCATTTTTTCGGAATAGTTTTTGATTCTGTTATTTTTTTGTATAAATATACAGTATATTTTAAATAATAATTTATAGGTGATAGATAATATGATAAATGAAATTATACAAGTAATAGTCTTGTCTTTTACATCTGTAATTGTACTTTTTATACTAACTAAAATAATAGGTGGAAGAGAAATATCACAATTAAGTATGTTTGACTATATAAATAGTATAACAATAGGCTCAATTGCAGCTGAAATGGCAACAAATATTGATGGCAATTTTATATATCCGTTAATTGCTATGATAGTGTATACAATATCTATACTATTTCTAGCACTTCTAACAAATAAAAGTATTAAGCTTAGAAGATATATAAATGGTTCTTCACTTGTACTATATAATAACGGTACACTATATAAAGATAACTTTAAAAAATCTAAGCTGGATATAAATGAATTCATTGTAAATTGTAGACTTAAAGGATATTTTAATTTAGCAGACATACATACTGCAATACTAGAGCCAAATGGTCAAATTAGTATAATTCCTACTGTTGATACATCTGCTGTAAGAGTAAAAGATATGCAGATTCAAGCAGATCAAGATGAATTTGTATATAATGTAATTATAGATGGAAAAGTAATAGAAAAAAATTTAGCCTCAACAGGTAATAACCTAACTTGGCTAAATAACAAATTAAAAGAGCAAAAAATATCTAATATAAAGGATATTTATCTTGCTACTTGTGATAAAAATAATAACTTAAGTATATATCTAAAGAAGAACAAAGTATCTTCATATTTAGTGTAAAAAAATCCTATATTTTTATAGGATTTTTTCATTCTAAAAATTTGCATATATTATTGTTATATATTAGCTCTAGTTTATGAAGTGCTCTTGTCATTGCAACATATAATAGTTTCATATCAAGTATATTTTCAGTACTGTAATTTTCTGAATCTACATCTACAATAATTGCAACATCAAACTCTAGGCCTTTAGCAAGATATGAGGTTACTATACACACTCCACCATTATATTTTTCTTGATCTTTGTATATTATCTCAGATTCAATATTTGCCTCTTTAAATTTTCTACTTAAATTTAACATATTGTTTTGATCTTTATATATAATAGCAATCGACTTATATCCTTCTTCTTGATATTGCTTTACTCTATCAACAATATAATCTTCTTGCTTGTTTTTGTCTATTTTACTTTTTATTACAGGACCCGCACTACGTATAACAGGATTTGCTTTTCCAAGGTTTATATTGCTAGATATCTTATTTGCTTCATTCATTATCTCTATTGATGTTCTATATGACTTCTCAAGTCTTAAAAATTCTGAATTTTCAAAAATATCGTATATTTCATCCCATTTATCTATTGCTCTATATTGATATATTCCTTGTGCCATATCTCCAAAAATTGAAAAATATGCATTATTTAAGATAAGCTTTAACACATAATAACTGAATTTTCCAAAATCTTGAGCCTCATCTACTACCACACATCTAAAGTTTTTATATTCATCATTTCCAAACAAAGTATATTTAATGTACATAAGTGCTGCTATATCTTCATTTTCTATCGTTTTATTTTTAAGTGTTCTTAGTGTATCTTCTTTTAACTTATTTATATCTATGTCCAAATTATCTATATACTTATCCACATTTTCCACAAAGTTTTTGTAAATATCTATGACTTTTAAATTACTTATACTAACATACTTTTTAAGTTGTTTTTCAAAGCCAGTGCTAGTTAGCTCCTTTAACATATCTAGCTCTTTTTTTGCAAGTGCTCGCCTCTTATCTATATCGCTTTCATTATCATATAGCTTTGACATAGCATCTTTTATATTTGCATAGACTTCTTCATTTGTTTTTAGCCTGTTTGCGATTACTCTTGCACTCATATCTAGTCTTTGTGATATGCTCTCACCATTTGTCTCTTCAAACACTTTCATAACATTATCTCGTGATAATATCTGTACGTTATTTACTACTAGTCCTTTGCTTGATATCAAGCCATTCTTTATAGTATTTAGATATTTATCTAATGCATTTTTATACTCCATACTATTTTTATATTTTAAATAGTTTTTGTTTATCTTATTATCCAGTATATCTGTTAATTTCTTTGTGCTATCTTCAAAAGTTATTTTTTCATTTATATACTCACTAGCAAGCTCTTCAAATGTAAGTTGAACTGCATTACTTGCATCTAAATCTGGTAAGACGTTAGAAATGTAATTAATAAAGAACTTATTAGGACCAATAACCATAAATTGATTTGCTTTTAGTCTATCTGCATTGTTATACATTAAATATGCAATTCTGTGTAATGCTACAGTAGTCTTACCAGAGCCTGCAACACCTTGTACAATAAGATTTTTTTCAATATTCTTTCTAATAATATTATTCTGCTCAGACTGTATAGAAGCTACTATATTCTTTAGTCTACTATCAGCACTAGCTCCAAGATAAGGTTTTAATAGTTCATCGTCTGATACAGAATCCACATCAAAAATACTTTCAAGCTTTTTATCTTTGATTATTATTTGTCTTTTAAGAGACATTTTTCCTTTTATCTTACCATCAGGGGCATTATACTCCACATTTCCAAGATTACTATCATAGTATAATGTGGAAATTGGAGCTCGCCAATCTGTAATAACAACATTGCCATCTAAATCTAAAACGCCAATCTTTCCTATATATATTGATTCTTTATTTTCCTTAGTATCATCTTTAAAATCTATTCTAGCAAAATATGGCTTTTCTTTTATTCTAGTAATATTTGTAATTTTAGTAGCAGTTGCAGACATTAGATTAGCAAGTAATATAGGGTTATTCTTATACTTTTTTGGCAGAGTAGCAAGTATTTGCTGCTCTCCTTGTTGAATTTCTTCTAATTCATCTTCTGTTTTTTCAAGTTTCTTTTTTTCATACTCTATATCTTCCATAACGCCCTCCTTAAACATAAACAATTATAACAAAAAAGAGATGATACGCAAGTATCACCCTTTTTATTACACATAATTATCCTAAGAATCCTGAATAATTTCTGCTTACCATTTGTGTCTCTAATGATTGTAGTACTTCTAGTCCAACACTAACTAAGATAAGTATAGAGTTACCACTAAATGATATTGATTGATTTGTAAATGCTTGTAATATTATTGGTAGTACAGCAATAAGTGCTAGGAATAATGCACCTGCTGTTGTTACACGCATCAATACAGAATTTATATATTCAGAAGTGTTTTTACCAGCTCTTATACCTGGTATAAATCCACCATTCTTCTTTAAGTTGTTTGCTATTTCAACAGGATTTACTATAAACATTGTATAAATGAATGTAAATAGTATAATTAGTGCCATGTATATTACAGCATATCCTACTAGATAATACCATGCACTTCCTGATGAAGCATTAAATAATGTATATACACCTTTCCAGAAACCTGTCAAATTGTTAACATCTGTTACAAGACCTATTATTATACCTGGGAATGACATAAATGACATTGCAAATATAAGTGGCATAACACCTGCCATTGCAAGTTTAATTGGAATATGTGTATTTTGTCCACCGTACATTTTTCTTCCAACTACTCTTTTTGCGTAGTTTACAGGAATTCTACGTTCAGATTGTTGAACAAATACTACTCCTGCAATTACAGCTACTAATCCAACTATTAGAGCTATAAATATTAAAATACCAGTAAATCCACTACCAGCTATACCTGCAAATGCAGATATTGTTGTTGGAAGACCAGCGATAATACCAAAGAAAACTATCATTGATATACCGTTTCCAATACCATATTCAGTAATTTTATCTCCTAGCCAAGTTAGTAATGAAGTTCCTGCAACAAGGGAAACCATAAATAAGAAGAAACCTAGTACTTTACCTGCGCCATATGTTAAAGGTGTTAGTAAATATGATCTATATGTAAAATATAGTCCTAAACCTTCAATAAGTGCAAAAGCAATTGTTAAGTATTTAGTATATTTCTCTAATTTTTTTCTTCCCTCTTCGCCCTCTTTGGCAAGTCTTTCTAGACTTGGTATTACAAATTGTAATAAATTAAGGACGATAGATGCTGTAATGTATGGTCCAATAGTCATAGCAAATATAGATAATCTGCTAAATGCACCACCAGATATTAAGTTTACCATTGTAGATAAACCATTTGTATCAGCACCCAATTGTTGGTTAATAGCTATTTTATCTAGACCAGGAATTGTAATAAATGTTCCAAGTCTAAATAATAATAGTATTAAAAATGTAAAAATCAATTTTTTTCTAATATCTTTTACTGAGAATATGTTTTTAATAGCTTCTAACATATTACTTCACCTCAGTCTTTCCACCTGCAGCTTGTATTTTTTCTTCAGCAGTTTTTGAGAATTTTTTAGCTACAACAGTTAATTTCTTTGTAAGTGTTCCGTTACCTAACACTTTAACTCCATCTAATTCTTTCTTTATAATTCCTTCAGTCATTAAAAGATTTGCATCTACAACTGTACCATTATCAAATTTTTCTAAATCACTTAAATTTACTACTGCATATTCAGTTGCAAAGTGATTTTTAAATCCTCTCTTAGGAATTCTTCTATATAAAGGTGTTTGTCCACCTTCAAATCCTCTTCTAATGCTACCGCCTGATCTAGCTTTTTGACCTTTATGTCCTTTTCCAGCTGTTTTTCCAAGACCACTTCCAACACCTCTACCTACTCTTTTAGGAGCAGTTGTAGCACCGTATGCTGGACCTAATTCGTGTATCTTCATCCAAGCTTCCTCCTCTCTTACAATATTCTAGTATTCATTATATCACTATTTAAGAATTTCTTCTACTGTTTTTCCTCTAAGTTTAGCAACTTCTTCTGGTGTTCTCATAAGTTTTAATGCTTTAACTGTAGCATATACTACGTTTCTGCTGTTACGAGATCCAAGAGTTTTAGCTGTTACGTTTTTAACACCTGCTAGTTCTAGAACTGGTCTTACTGCACCACCTGCAATTATACCTGTACCTTCAACTGCTGGTTTTAAAATTACTTTAGATGAACCAAAGTTTGTTGTATATTCGTGTGGTAATGTACCATTTACTAAAGATACTTCAACAACGTTCTTCTTAGCATCTTCAGTAGCTTTTTTAATAGCTTCAGGAACTTCTGAAGATTTACCTGTACCTACACCTACGTGGCCATTTTCATCGCCAACAACTACTAGTACACTAAATCTAAAAGTTCTACCACCTTTAACAACTTTAGCAACTCTACTTACATTAACAACTTTTTCTTTTAATTCAGTTTTAGTTTCTGCCATTTTAGTTTCTCCTTTCATTAGAATTCTAATCCAGCTTCTCTAGCTGCATCTGCTAATGCTTTAACTTTTCCATGGTATAAATAACCATTTCTATCAAAGACAACAGTGTTAATTTTTGCTTTTTTAGCACGTTCAGCGACTAATTTACCAACTTCTGTAGCAGCTTCAATATTAGATGCCTTAGTCTTAACTTCTTTATCTAAAGTTGATGCTGAACAAATAGTAGTTTGTTTTTCATCGTCTATTACTTGTGCGTATATATTATTTAGACTTTTGAAAACACAAAGTCTTGGTCTCATAGAAGTACCTTGAACTTTAGTTCTAACTCTTTTTTGTCTAATAGTTCTTGTCTCTTTTCTATTTGTCTTATTTATCATTTTAAGACTCCCTCCTTAACTTCTAAGATTATTTCTTACCGCCAGCTTTTCCTTCTTTTCTCTTAATTCTTTCGCCAGCATATTTAATTCCTTTACCTTTATATGGTTCAGGCTCTCTCTTTTCTCTAATATTAGCAGCTACTTGGCCAACTAATTGTTTGTCTATACCTTTTACTACTATTGTATTTGGATTAGGTACTTCTAAAGTTATTCCTTCCATTTCTTCAACTTCAACAGGATGAGAATAACCTAAAGTTAGTACTAATTTTTTACCTTGTTTTTGTGCTCTGTATCCAACACCATTTACTTCAAGTGTTTTTTCAAAACCATGAGTAACACCTGTAATCATGTTGTTGATTAAAGTTCTAGTTAAGCCATGAATATTTCCATGTTCTTCACTATCTATTGTAACTTTTACTTCATTTCCTTCTTGTGTTAGGTTAACACAATCTAAAAACTTTTCTGTTAATGTTCCTTTTGGTCCTTTAACAGTTACAACATTGTTCTCTATTTTAACTTCAACACCTGCTGGTATTGTGATAGGACTTTTACCTATTCTTGACATTTGGTATACCCTCCTTTATCTATTCAAATTATATATTACCAAATATATGCTAAAACTTCGCCACCAACGTTTTCACGTCTTGCAGCTTTATCTGTCATTATTCCTTTAGATGTAGAGATAATTGCAATTCCTAGTCCATTTAGTACTCTAGGTAACTCTTCTACACTTGCATATATTCTAAGACCTGGTTTACTAATTCTTTTTAAACCTTGTAAAACTTTTACATTATTTGCATACTTTAATGTTATTCTTATAGTCTTGTGAGCATCTTCGATTATATCTATAGCCTCAACAAAACCTTCAGATACTAAAATATTAGCTATTGCTTCTTTTTCCTTAGAATAAGGAACGTCAACTGTTGCATGTCTTTGAGCATTAGCATTTCTTATTCTAGTTAACATGTCTGCAATTGGATCTGTTGTATTCATTGCCTTTATTCCTCCTTTTCTACCAGCTTGCTTTTTTAACACCTGGTATATCTCCTTGATATGCTAATTTTCTAAAGCATAAACGGCATATTCCATATTTTCTCATGTAAGCATGTGGTCTTCCACATATTTTACATCTATTATAATATCTTGTGCTAAATTTTGGTTCTCTCTTTTGTTTAGCGATCATAGATTTCTTTGCCATCTCAAGTCCTCCCTACTTTTCAGCGAATGGTAAGCCTAATAATCTTAATAGTTCATAAGCTTCTTCATCTGTTTTTGCAGTTGTAACAAAAACAATATCCATTCCTCTAACTTTATCAATTTTATCATATTCGATTTCAGGGAAAATAATTTGTTCTTTTACTCCCATGTTATAATTTCCTTTACCGTCAAAAGATTTTGGATTAACACCTTTAAAATCTCTTACACGAGGAAGTGCTACGTTAAATAATTTAGTAGCGAAATCGTACATTTTATCATTTCTTAATGTTACTTTGCATCCAATGTTCATACCTTCTCTTAATTTGAAAGCAGCTATTGATTTTTTAGCTTTAGTAACAATTGGTTTTTGACCAGCAATTTGAGTTAACTCAGCCATAGCAACATCTAAAGCTTTTGAGTTATCTTTAACGTCTGATACACCCATATTTATAACTATTTTTTCAAGCTTTGGTGCTTGCATTACTGATTTATATCCGAATTTTTCAACTAATGCAGGTACAATCTCAGCCTTGTATTTTTCTTTAAGGTTCATTTAACTTTTCCCTCCTTATTACTTCATTTCATTGCAGCTTCTGCAGAATCTAGTTTTTGTTCCGTCTTCGTTTACTTTAACTCCAAGTTTTACACCTTTTCCACATTTATCGCAATAAAAGCTTAATTTTGATGCGTCCATAGGTGCTTCAACTCTGATTATTCCAGATTCTTGACCTTGCTTTCTAGCTTTAACGTGTTTTGTTCTTACGTTTATATCTTTAACAGTTACTTTACCTGTTTTTCTATCTATATCTAATATAGTACCTTTTTTACCTTTTTCAGAACCTGTATTTACTACTACAGTATCCCCTTTTCTTAATTTAATTTTTGCTAACACTTCTTTTCACCTCCGTATATTAAAGAACTTCTGGTGCTAGAGATAAAATCTTCATGTATTCATTATCTCTTAGTTCTCTTGCTACTGGTCCAAAGATACGAGTTCCTCTTGGAGTCTTATCATCTTTGATTAAAACAGCTGCGTTCTCATCAAATCTTATATAAGATCCATCTTCACGTCTAAGACCTCTTTTACTTCTAACTATTACAGCTTTAACAACATCGCCTTTTTTTACGCCAGAGTTAGGTGCTGCTTTTTTAACAGAAGCTACGATAACATCTCCTATATTACCCCATTTTCTGTATGAACCACCAAGAACTCTAATACACATTAATTCTTTTGCTCCTGTGTTATCTGCAACTTTTAACAATGTTTGTTGTTGTATCATGGATTAGTCCTCCCTTCAAATTATATTTTACTATTTAACTTTTTCCACAATTCTTACAAGTCTATATCTTTTATCTTTACTTAGTGGTCTAGTTTCCATTACTTCTACAATATCTCCGATACTGCATTCGTTGTTTTCATCATGTGCTTTTATTCTTAAAGTACGGTTTTTAATTTTTCCATAAAGTGGATCTTTAACTCTATCGTCTATTGCTACAACGATTGTCTTATCCATTTTATTACTTACTACTTTACCTTGTTTAGTTTTTCTTAAATTTCTTTCCACGTTCTTATCCTCCTTTACCACTAATTATTTTCCTTTTCTGATAAAACAGTGTTTACTCTAGCTATTTCTTTTTTAACTAAAGTCATTTTTTTAGGGTTATCAAGGCCTTTTAGAGAGTGTTGAAATCTTAATTTAAAAAGTTCATTTTTAAGATCTTTTAATTCTTTTTGTAGTTGTTCAACTGACATATTTTTATATTCATTGATTTTACTAGATTTCATTAGATTTCTCCTCCTTCTTGACTTTCTCTTTTTATAATTCTGCATTTATTAGGAAGTTTATGCATAGCTTTAGTTAATACTTCTTTAGAAGTAGCTTCATCAAGTCCTGCTATTTCAAACATAACTCTTCCTGGTTTAACAGCAGCTACGAAATATTCTGGATTTCCTTTACCAGAACCCATACGAGATTCAGCTGGGTGTTTAGTAATAGGCTTATCTGGGAATATTTTTATCCAAGATTTACCAACTTTTTTAGTATATCTTGATATTGTTACTCTGACTGCTTCTATTTGGTTAGATGTTACCCAAGCTGGTTCTAGAGCTTGAATTCCATATTCTCCATCTGTTACTTTAGTACCTCTATAAGCTTTTCCTTTTAGGATACCTTTTTGTACTTTTCTATATTTAGTTCTTTTTGGTGACAACATTTTTAGTTACCTCCTTTTTCTGTTTTTTTAGCAGGAAGTACTTCACCTTTATATATCCAAACTTTAACACCTATAATACCATAAGTTGTTTTTGCTTCAGCAAAACCATAGTCTATGTCTGCTCTTAAAGTTTGAAGAGGAATTGTACCTTCATGATATTGTTCTGTTCTAGCGATTTCTGCTCCACCTAAACGACCAGATACAGCAGTTTTAATTCCTAGAGCTCCTGCTTTCATAGTTTTTTGCATTGCTTGTTTCATAGCTTTTCTAAAAGATATTCTCTTTTCAAGTTGTATAGCTATGTTTTCTGCAACTAATTGTGCAGCTAGATCTACATCTTTAACTTCTACTATATTTAAAGAAACTTCTCTACCTACTTTTTTGCTTACTTTAGCTTTTAATTCTTCTATTGCTGCTCCACCTTTACCAATGATCATACCAGGTTTTGCTGCATATATATCTACTAAGACTTTATTACCTTTTCTAGCAATATCTAACTTGTAAATACCAGCTGGTTTTAATAAGTCTCTAAGGTATGTACGAATATTGTAATCTTCTACTAGGTTATTAGAATATTCTTGTTTATTAGCATACCAAGTTGAAGACCAGTCTTTTATTATTCCAACTCTAAGTCCGTGTGGATTAACTTTTTGTCCCATTTTAAACTTACCTCCTTTATGCTTCTTTCAACACAACTGTAATGTGACTAGTTCTTTTTCTAATTCTGTTAGCTCTTCCTTTAGCTCTTGGCATAATTCTTTTCATTGTTACGCCTTGGTTAGCGTATATTTCTGAAATATATAATTTAGATTCATCCATATTATGATTATTTACTGCGTTTGCCATTGCAGATTTTACAAGTTTTTCAACTACTGGTGCAGCTGCTTTATTAGTATATTTTAATATAGCTACTGCTTCTTTAGCATTTTTTCCTCTAATAGTGTCTATAACTATTTTAACTTTTCTAGCACTTATTCTTGCATGGCGTAACTCAGCTCTTGCTTGTTTTTCTTCCATTTTTTAGGCTCCTCCTTCATTAAAAGTTTTACTATTTTACTTTAGACTTTTTGTCTCCTGAATGTCCTCTGAATAATCTTGTAGGAGCGAATTCTCCTAACTTGTGTCCTACCATTTCTTCAGTTACATATACTGGAACATGTTTTCTTCCATCATGAACTGCTATAGTGTGACCTATCATTTGAGGATATATAGTAGAGGATCTTGACCAAGTCTTTATAGCTTCTTTTCTATCTTCTTCATTTAATTTTTCAACCTTTGCTAGTAATCTCTCATCACAGTAAGGTCCTTTTTTAAGTGATCTTGACATCTTCTATACCTCCATATATTATTTGTTATTTCTTCTCTTAACAATATACTTATCTGTTCTATTGTTAGTTTTTCTAGTTTTATATCCGTGAGCTGGTTTGCCCCAAGGAGTTCTTGGTCCTGTGTGTCCAACTGGAGCTCTACCTTCACCACCACCATGTGGGTGATCTACTGGGTTCATAACAGAACCTCTAACTGTAGGTCTTATTCCCATGTGTCTAGTTCTACCAGCTTTACCTAATTTAACAATTTCAGCTTCTACGTTTCCTACTTGACCTATACATGCTCTACAATCAACACTTATAAGTCTCATTTCTCCTGAAGGCATTCTTACATGTGCATATTTACCTTCTTTAGCCATAAGTTGTGCAGACATACCAGCACTTCTTACAAGTTGTGCGCCTTTACCTTTATTTAGTTCTATATTATATATCATAGTACCAACAGGTATTGCATCAATTGGCATACAGTTTCCTGGTTTAATATCAGCTTTTTGTGCAGATATTACTTTATCACCATCTGTAAGTCCTAGTGGAGCAATTATGTATGCTCTTTCACCATCTTCATATTCTATTAAAGCGATATTAGCAGTTCTATTTGGATCATATTCTATACCAATAACTGTTGCTTCCATATCAACTTTATTTCTTTTAAAATCAATTACTCTATATTTTCTTCTGTTTCCGCCACCATGATGTCTTACAGTTATTTTACCAGTATTGTTTCTTCCTGCATTTTTCTTTAATGTAGTAAGTAAACTCTTTTCTGGTGTGTTTTTTGTAATCTCATCGTTTGTTAATGTTGTTGTATTTCTTAGTGATGGAGTAACAGGTTTAAATGATTTTATTCCCATTTCTTATTCCCTCCTAGTTATTTCCAAATGCTGAACTAATTTCTTTGATTTCAGTTTTATATTTTTTATTAGCTTTAGTTTCTTTTCCACCTTTTGCAAGATATTTTTCATCTGCTGGGTTAGTATCAATACTTACTATAGCTTTTTTCCAAGCTTTAGTTACCCCTTGGTGTACTCCAACTCTTTTAGCTTTTCCATCATATCTTAAAGTATTTACTTTTAATACTTTAACACCAAAAAGCTCTTCAACTGCATTTTTAATTTCAACTTTTGAAGCATTTATAGCAACTTCGAAAGTATATTTTCCGCTTGCAATTTCACTGTAGCTTTTTTCAGTCATTATAGGTTTGATTATAACGTCTTCTGCATGTCTCATTATGCGTACACCTCCTCTAATTTCTTAATAGCATCTTTTGTTACAACTAATGAATCATATTTTAATAAATCAAATATGTTCATAGTGTTTACTAGAGTAGTTTTAACTCCTTCTATATTTCTAGCAGATGCTTGAACATTTAAGTTTTTCTCATTTAGCATTACTAAAGCATTGTTAACTTTTAAGTTATTTAATACATTAACCATTTCTTTAGTTTTAATTTCATTTAATTCTAATTTATCAACAACAACTAGTTTACCTTCTTGTACTTTAGAAGTTAGTACAGATTTGAATGCAAGTTGTTTAACTTTTCTAGGAATTGTATATCTGTATGATCTAGGTTTAGGTCCTAAAGCAATACCACCTTTAATCCATTGTGGAGCTCTTGTTGAACCTTGTCTAGCTCTACCTGTTTCTTTTTGTTTCCATGGCTTTCTTCCGCCACCGCTTACTTCTGATCTTGTTTTAGTAGATTGAGTTCCTTGTCTTTGGTTAGCTTGGTAATTAACTAAAGCTGTATGTACAGCAACTTCATTAACTTCTACACCAAATACATTCTCGTTTAACTCGATGTCTTCTACTTTTTTACCATCCATATTTAAAACGTCAACTTTTAGCATTTTTTCTCCTCCTTCCTAATTACTTTACACTTTTTCTTACTCTAACAATTGATTTTTTAGCTCCTGGAATTGAACCTTTTACTAAAATAACATTTTTGTCAGTATCAACTTTAACAACATCTAGATTTAAAATTGTAGATGTTTGGCTTCCCATGTGTCCTGGTAATTTTTTACCTTTAAATACTCTACCTGGAGTAGTTGTAGAACCCATTGAACCTGGTCTTCTATGATACATAGAACCATGTCCCATTGGTCCTCTGTGTTGTCCATGTCTTTTAATAACACCTTGGAATCCTTTTCCTTTTGAAGTTCCTTGAACATCAACATGATCTTCTGCTGTAAATACATCAACAGTTATTTTGCTTCCAACTTCGTATTCATCAACATTTTCAACTTTAATTTCTCTTAGGTATTTTTGTAATTCAACACCTGCTTTTGCAAATACTCCTTTGTGAGGTTTGTTTGCATTTTTTTCCTTAATTTCACCAAAGCTTACTACAATTGCATTGTATCCATCTTTATCTGCAGTTTTCTTAGCAACTACTGTTAATGGTTGAGCTTCGATTGCTGTTACTGGTATAGCTACTCCGTTTTCATCAAATATTTGAGTCATACCAATTTTCTTACCGTAAATTTCTTTTACCATTTTGTTTTTCCTCCCTTAATTCATTTTTTACTTCGACCAAATTTTAATATCAGGGTATGCCATTGCCTGTATTCAAGATAGCCTATTAAAATTTTAGAAGTATTATAATTTAACTTCGATGTCTACACCAGCAGGCATATCAATTGACATTAGAGCATCAACTGTAGCTTGGTTAGGTGATAATACATCAATAACTCTTTTGTGAGTTCTCATTTCAAATTGTTCTCTAGAATCTTTATCTTTGTGTGGAGAACGTAATATTGTAATGATTTCCTTTTCAGTAGGTAGTGGAATTGGACCTGATACTTCAGAACCAGTTTTTCTAGCTACTTCAACGATTTTTGCTGCAGCTTGTTCAAGCACAACATGATCATAAGCTTTAAGTCTTATTCTCATTTTTTTAGTTTGTTCTTTTGACATATGTAAAACACTCCTTTTCTATAGTTTTCCGGTTTAGCAAGTTTTACACCACCCCGTGTGTTTCATATTTTACATATATTAAAACCAAATTCTACTAATGTAGGAATTTGGCAAATACACGTTAATCTATACTTGCCGCCCGATTTTAAATCAGACATGCTCCATAGAAGTTCCCTACCTCTCTGGGTAGCCACATTCTACTTCAACGCAAATCAACACCAATATTATACATTACAGTTCAAAAAAAAGCAAGCTTTTTTAATAAAATTATGTAAAAAAATATAACAGTTTTTTCGAATACTTTTAATATCTGAAATAACACCAAATTTTAGTACCAAAAAATGTTATTTTTTTGAAATTGAATACACGAAAAATTTGTAGTATTATATTAGTAGTATTTTTGGGGGTAGATATATATGATAAAAGTGGAAAATTTAGAAATACTAAACTTTGAAGGTGCTTTAAGAGGAATGAGAAATCCTTTAGAATCGTGGGATAAAAGTGATAGTTACTACGATAAAGAAACAGGAAAATATGTAATAGGTCCAAAAGATTTAGAATTAGCACTAAAACTTACTAAGTCTGGATCAGATCATTCAAAATTTTTAAGACAAATATTTGTATCAATGGATATAACTGCTCCAATGTCTTGGTGGTGGGATTTTGATACATACAAAGTTGCTACAGTTAGAAACAGTACAAGTAGAATGCATAAGCTTGGTTCTAGATTATTAACTTTTGATGACTTTAGTATAGATGACGAGCAAGGTAAACCAAACATAACTCCTTTTAGACAATATGTACTAGATGATTTAAATAGAAGAATACAAGAATTTCAAAAGCTAAAAGCTGATGGTAAAATGGATGAAGCTATGTCACTATGGCGTGAAATAGTATTTGATTCTCCACAAAATTATAATTTTAGGTCTACATGGACAGGAAATTATGAAATAATGAGAAATGTATATAGAGCAAGAAAAAATCACAAGCAAAGAGAATTTAGAGACTTCTGTAAATTTATAGAAGAAAACTTTCCATACAGTGAACTTATCACTACTCCTAGAGAAGGTTAGGTGAAATATATGGCAAACTCTAAACTAATTGTAGTAGAAGGTCCTCAAGGAGCAGGAAAAACTACAGTTACAGATTTTATTAGACACGGTCTAAAATATACTAATCTTTACAGATTATGCGGTACTTCAGATAGTACCCCTTCTGGAAAAAAGAAAGCCGAAGATATGTATTTAGATTTACTAGAATATATAAAAAAGCTAGAAAACCAAAGTATAAACTTGGTTTTTGATAGAACTTTTTTTACAGAAGAAATATATTGTAGATTAGATTTTAAAGAATATAAATTTACAGATGTATATGAAAAACTAGTTGAAAAATTTAATAATCTAGATTTTGATATATACTATATAACATTATATTTAGAAAATACAGATAATTATCTTAAACGTTTAATGCGTAACGATAAAGCCGTACCAGAATATGCAAAGTTTACTGCTGAAAGTAGTATAAAACAACAAATAGCATATTTGCAAATGGCAGATGAAATAGAGAAAAATTATAAAAATATAAAAGTATTTAAAATATCTAATGATGGTGATGAACAGGAAATAAAATCTAAAATAAAAGACATACTTAAATTTTAATATTTAAAGACTTTTTATTTATACTATATGGAGGTTAAATATGACAAACGAAGAAATACTGTCTTACATTTATAAAGAAAGAAATCATACAAAAGAAAATGTAGATAACGAACGTATGAAAAAATTTTTAAGTAAGCTTAATAACCCACAGGACAATTTAAAATTTATTCATATAGCAGGCACAAACGGAAAAGGCTCTACAACTACAATGATGGCAAGCGTTTTAAAAAACAGTGGCTATAAAGTAGGAAAATTTATCTCTCCTTATATAATATGCTTTAACGAGAGAATACAAATAAATGATGAATTCATATCTAATGAACAGTTAGAAAAATATATAAAACAAGTTGATCCTATTATAACTGAAATGGAGAAGGAAAATAATGCGCCAATTGGCTTTGAAATTATAACAGCAATAGCATTTATGTACTATTACGATAACAATTGTGATATAGTCTGCCTAGAAGTTGGAATGGGCGGAAGATTAGACCCAACTAATGTTATAACTACCACTCTTGTATCTATAATAACTGTTATAGATTTTGACCACACTAAATTTTTAGGTAATACACTAAAAGAAATTGCCGAGGAAAAATGTGGGATAATAAAAAAAGATAAAATAACAGTAACTTATCCACTACAAGATAAAGAGGTACTTAATACAATACGAGCTTACTGTGCAAAAAATAATAACAAGCTATATATTCCAAATCTAAAATTACTAGAAACACTAAAAAGTAATCATAATATAAATTATTTTAGTTATAAAGGTACATTTTATAAATTAAATTTGATTGGCGAATTTCAAATATATAATGCTTTAATGGTAATAGTGGCTTCAAATGTGCTTATAAATCTTGGATATAAGATTTCATTTTCTGCTATTAACACTGGTATATTTGATGCAAAATTTCCAGCAAGATTGGAAAAATTCGAAGATTATCCAAATCTTTTTGTTGACGGTTCGCATAATCCAGCAGGTGCAAGAAGCCTAAAAGGATTTTTACGTGAATATAAAGGTAAGAAAAATTATGCTATACTTGCCTTTACAAAAGATAAAGATTATGATTCGTTTATACAAGAGATTGGTTCAAGCTTCGAAGAACTTATTTTTGTTAAATTTAAAAATGAATATAAGAAATCTGAAGATACAGAAAATCTTTTGAAATGTGCTGAAAAATACGGTTTTTGTGCAAAAGCTTTTGAAACTATTAAAGAAGCATATGATTATGCCTTAAGTAAAGAAAATGTAGATTTAATTTTAGTTACAGGCTCATTATATTTAGCATCTAATTTTAGAGATATGTTAACAAAAGAGTAGTTTTTTATTATTTTTAAACAAATATCTTGATTTTTATTTTAATTTATGTTAGAATGTTTAAGTAAATTGTTAACGTATACATAAGGAGGTGCAATTTAATGCCAAATATTAAATCAGCTAAAAAAAGAGTAAAAATTATAGAAACAAAAACTCTTCAAAATAAAGCTACAAAGAAAGCTTATAAAGAAGCTATAAAAGAATTTGAAGCTGCTGTAAAAGAAAATGCTAAAAATAAAGAAGAATTATATAATAACGCTATAAGTTTAGTAGACAAAGCATGGTCTAAAGGTGTATTAGCAAAAAACACTGCATCTAGAAAAAAATCTGCTTTAGCTAAATTATTAAACAAATAGTTAAGAATAGAAGCTCCCTTTGGGAGCTTTTTTATTTTTCTTTATAAAACAAACAAAACTTAAGTTTCCTATAATTTAACCTTGATAGGTTATTATTTATATATTTGCAATAAACATGCATAAGCTTATAGTTATTATTATATTTAAATGATGCATACCTGCAATCATTACATTTATATACTTTGTTCATATATATATTATGTGCAAAAACACTACACATACTATTTCATATTTTAAATTTCTTCCCTATTTAAATAAAGCTTAAAACTAACTCTATACTTCACTTTAAATTAAAATTTTGACAAAAAAATACTAGGACTATAAATTATTCATCCTAGTTTATTTTTTTAATTATT
>CANROM010000011.1 GCA_947632225.1 uncultured Clostridia bacterium
TCAGATATTTTTGTAAAAAATACATGCTTATAGCTATGTATACCTATTATATGTCCATCTTCATACTGGCTTGCTATAATATCTTGATTTTTTTCAATTTTTTCTCCTAGTACAAAAAATGTTGCTTTTATATTTTCTTTTTTTAGTATTTCAAGTAGCTGTGTAGTATATTTACTTGGTCCATCATCAAAAGTTAAGACTAGCAGTTTTTTATCATTATATTTTGAAAGTAGTTCTTTTTCATATTCACTTATTTTAATATTGTGACTTTGAATTTGGATATAAGAAAAATCTATAATAAAAATTATGACTAGTAAAACTATTATTTTTACTTTAGACTTATTTAAACAAATTACGTTCATAATTACCTCAATATATCTATATGAAAAAGAGTGGCTAATATGCATATATTGTTTGACTTAAAAACTTATGTTTGATATAATAAATCTGTACGAGGTGTATATATATGATAGAAGACAGAGTAATATCTCCAGAATACTTAGATGAGGATGGAGAATACACAGAGAAAATAGACGAAATTACTTTAAGACCAAAAGTATTTGCTGAATATATTGGACAAGATAAAGTTAAGGAAAATCTTAAAGTATACATCGAGGCAGCAAAAGCAAGAGGAGAGGCACTAGATCATGTGTTACTATACGGACCTCCTGGACTTGGTAAAACTACTCTTGCAACTATAATAGCAAACGAGATGGGAAGTAATATTAAAATAACATCTGGACCTGCTATTGAAAAAGCCGGAGATTTAGCTGCTATTCTTACTAATTTACAAGAAGATGATATATTGTTTATAGATGAAATACATAGGCTAAATAAAGCAGTAGAGGAGATTTTATATCCTGCACTCGAAGACTTTAGCTTAGACATTGTAATTGGAAAAGGACCTGCTGCTAAGTCTATTAGACTAGATTTGCCTAAATTTACACTTGTTGGAGCTACTACTAAAGCTGGCTCACTTTCATCACCACTTCGTGATAGGTTTGGAATTATACACAGACTAGAGCTATACACACCTGAAGAACTTGCAGATATTATTACTAGAAGTGCAGGAATATTAAATGTAAGTATAGATAAAGAGGCAGCTCTTGAAATTGGTTCTAGGTGTAGAGGAACTCCAAGAATTGCAAATAGATTATTAAAGAGAGTTAGAGATTTTGCACAGGTTGAGAAAAAAGATAAAGTAGACTACGAGGTGGCAAAAAAAGCACTAGATAGATTAGAAATAGATGAACTAGGACTAGATAATACAGATAGAGAAATGCTACAAACAGTAATTGAAAAGTTTAATGGTGGTCCTGTTGGACTTGATACACTTGCTGCATGTATAGGCGAAGATAAAGATACAATTGAGGATGTATATGAGCCATATTTAATGCAGATTGGATTTTTAAGTAGAAGCCCAAGAGGAAGAATGGCTACTGCTCTGGCATATGATCATCTTGGCCTAGAATATCCAAAGAAATAGGAGAAAAAATGAATAAAGTTTTAATGCATGTATGTTGTGCGCCTTGTTTTATAACGGTGTATGAAGATATAAATGAAAATGGAATGCTAATTGATGGAAAGAGAGAAAAGGTAGAACTAACTGCATATTGGTATAATCCTAATATTCATCCTAAAGTTGAATATGAAAAAAGGAAAGAATCATTTATTAAGTATTGCCAAGATAATGGCATAAAAAATGTTATAAATGATTGCTATGACTTAGAAGGGTTTACTAGAGATGTAGTAGAGCAAGTAGGAAAAGATAAAAAGTATAATGTTAGGTGTAAATATTGTTATTATAGAAGACTAGAAGAGACATTTAGATATGCAAGTGAGAATGGATATGACATTGTCTCAACTACACTTACAAGAAGTCCTTTTCAAAATCATGATTTGATAAATGAAGTTGCTCAAAAGTTAGCTGAAAAATATAATGTAAAATATGTATACTCAGATTATAGGCATACATATTATGAAGGTCAAAAAAAGGCTAGAGAAAAAGGATTATACATGCAAAAATATTGTGGCTGTGTATTTTCTTTTGATTCTGGAAAATGGAATTATTAGTTTTGAGGTGTTGATATATGAAGAAATACTCAAAAGGAAAGATGAAGTTAAAAAGAAATATAATATTTTTGGCTATGTTATTTGTTACATTACTTTTAGTTGGAATAGTTATGCTATTTGCATTTTGCTTTAGAAATAGCATAGAAGTAGAGTCTCAGACAAGTGATGCACAAAATGTTTCAGATGATGTAGCACAAAATTCATTACCTATTGTTGTAGATAATATGGTAATAGGTGCTACATATGAAAATAGATGGGTAAGTGCGAATAAGTATTTCTTAAAAAGTAATAATAAAAGTGATATAGACATATATGTGTATAATAGTAATATAAGAGCTGGAAAATATCAAATAAAAGACTTATATACTAGAGAAGATGCAGTATTTGTAAATACAACATATCCAAATTATATAGATGAATATTTTGCATTAAGTCAAGATACAAACTACGCTGTAGAATCACAACTTAAGGAAGTATCTCAAGAGGAGAAAGATTATCAGTACGTAAAAAAGGCACTTGGATTTTATAGATTATACAATTCTAGTATTAAAATAAATAATGTTTATTCTGGATACTTAAATAGCTCTACGCCAATAAGAATTATAAGCGTAACAAGTAGTAAAAAGGGTATAGTTGGTGGAATATATAGTGCTATTATTGCTGCATATCCAAATGAAAATACTTCAAAAATAGTGCAGTACAGTTATACAAAAGATTTAGATAATGCAGACGATTTCCCTATATACTCTTTAGAGTTCTTAGCAGATTTTAATGGCGATGGAAATGCAGAACTTGTTACAAGAGAAGTAAAAGAATTTGAAGTAGAATATAATATTTTTGAATGTAAAGATAATAAGTATACTAGAGTTTTAAATGAAAAAATAAAATTAAATTAAGTTGACAACTAGTGCTAAAAATAGTATAATTATTACATAACGTTGACGGGACGAGTAAGTTTTAACACTGTTACAAGAGAGAACTGGTCGTGGGCTGGAAGCCAGTTTTAATAAGATATTACCGAAGACTACCCCTGAGTTAACAGGAAACTGTCGTTGACTTCGTAAAGTCGTAAATTAAGTAAAATATTAGGGTGGAACCGTGCAATAAATATATTGTACCCCTAAGGCAAAAAATGTGTCTTAGAGGTACATTTTTTGATGCAATTTTAAATTAAGGAGGAAATGGTTCTATGTTAAATATTTTTAAAAAAGTCACGAGAAAATAAATTATATAATACTAAAAGTTTAAAAGATAATAATATTTTATAGGAGTGATTAAAATGAGTAAATATGTAAATAGTAATAATGAAGTATATGAAGCTGAATTAGATTTAAATGTATTAAGACATACAGCATCACATATAATGGCGCAAGCTATTAAAAGATTATATCCAAATGCTAAGCTTGCAATTGGACCTTTTATAGAAAATGGGTTTTATTATGATATAGACGTTGAGCCTAAACTTGTAGAAGCAGACTTAGAAAAAATCGAAGCTGAAATGAAAAAAATAATAAAAGAAAACTTAAAAGTAGAGGCTTTTAAACTTCCAAGACAAGAAGCTATAAAGTTTATGGAAGAGAGAAACGAGCCATATAAAGTAGAGCTAATTAAAGATTTACCTGAAGATGAAGAATTATCATTCTTTAAGCAAGGCGAATTTGTAGACTTATGTACAGGACCACATATGTTATATACAAAAGCTGTTAAAGTATTCAAACTTATGAATATTACAGGTGCATATTGGAGAGGCGATGAGAAAAATAAAATGCTTCAAAGAATATATGCTACAGCTTTTGATAGTAAAGAAGGCTTAGATAATTATCTACAACAATTAGAAGATGCTAAGCAAAGAGACCATAGAAAAATAGGTAAAGACTTAGAATTATTTATGACTCACGAACTTGTTGGCTCAGGTCTACCTTTATATTTGCCAAATGGAGCAACTGTTAGAAGAATACTTGAAAGATATATTCAAGATAAAGAGATAAAACTTGGATATAAACATGTATATACACCTTCTCTTGCAAATGTTGCACTATATAAAACAAGTGGACATTGGGATCACTATAAAGATGATATGTTCCCAGTAATGGAAATGGACAATGAGTCAATGGTCCTAAGACCAATGAACTGTCCACATCATATGTTAATATACAAAAATAAGCTACGTTCATATAGAGACTTACCAATAAGAATAGCTGAACTTGCTCATGATTTTAGATATGAGGCTAGTGGCTCTGTATGTGGCTTAGAGCGTGTAAGAGAAATGTGTCAAAATGATTCACATTTATTTGTAAGACCAGACCAAATAAAAGACGAAGTTGGAAAAGTATTAAACCTAATTTTTGATGTATATCAAAAAGACTTTGGATTCCCAGAATCAGCATTTAAGTTTAGACTATCTTTAAGAGATAAGGCTAACAAAGAAAAATATATAGATAATGATGAAATGTGGGAGACAGCTGAAAGCCAATTAAGAGAAATATTAAGAGAGCTAAACATAGAATTCTATGAGGCTGAAGGAGAGGCCGCTTTCTATGGACCAAAAATAGATATTCAAATAAAAACAGCTCTAAATCATGATGTTACTATACCAACATGTCAGCTAGACTTTGCTCTTCCAGAGCGTTTTGATTTAACTTATGTTGGAGAAGATGGAAAAGATCATAGACCAGTTGTTATACATAGAGCAATACTTGGTTCTTCAGATAGATTTATGTCATTCTTAATTGAAGAAACTAAAGGTGCTTTCCCAGCATGGCTTTCACCTACACAAGTTAAAATACTAACAATTGCAGATAGACATAATGATTATGCAGATATGATAGAAGAAAAGCTTGAAAGAATGGGTATAAGAGTTGAAGTAGACTCTAGAGAAGAAAAAATGGGATATAAAATTAGAGAAGCACAGCTTCAAAAAATACCATATATGTTAATAGTTGGAGATAAAGAAGTAGAAGAAAATAAGGTAAGTGTACGTTCAAGAGAAGATGGAGATATAGGAAGTATTCCTCTTGATGATTTCTTAAAAGATATTGAAGTAAAAACACAAATACCTAGATAAAAAATGTAAAAGGCAGTACAAAGATGTACTGCTTTTTATAATTTATCGCATATAAACCAAAAGAGACGCTATTAGCGTCTCTTTTAGTTACTTCCATAGGACCTTATTTCAGATTTTTTTATGGTTTTAGTGTCTGTAAAGAATCCTGTTAAATCATCTACTACATGTACTGTGATAGTATCACTAGAATTATTCATAAGTGATTTTAGTGTATCATAACTTTCACTTAAGTATAATCTTCCGCCATATTTTAAATCAATATAAGAGTTCCCAAAGAGAAAGTCAAACATATAATCCACTCCTCTAAATTTATTTTAGTGTAATACGAATTATGTATAACTATTATATCATAACTTTAGATATATTGCAATTTTTTATTTATTTTACCAAAAAATACATAATATAAATGTTACATTTCAACATTATTTTTAGTTAAAAAAATATAAATAGGTTGCTTTTTTCATATATATTAGTATATAATCAAAGTAGTTAGAACATAGTTCTAGCTAAGCAAAAGATAAAATATCATAGGAGGTAGAAAATGGATATATTAAAAATTTCAGCAAAATCTAGCCCTAATTCTGTAGCAGGTGCTATTGCAGGACTTGTTAAAGAAAACGGAAGAGCAGAAATGCAAGCAATTGGAGCAGGGGCTATAAATCAAGCAGTAAAGGCAGTAGCAATCGCAAGAGGATTTGTTGCACCAACTGGTGTTGAACTAGTATGTTCACCAGCTTTTACAGAGGTTACAATTGATAACGAGGATAAGACTGGTATCAAATTTGTAGTAGAACCTAAAGTTTAAAGAATATAAAATTGAAAATATGAACTCAAAAAGATTAAATATATATCTTTTTGAGTCTTTTTATGATATAATTGCACAAGATATTACTATACTAAAAAAGAAAAGTAGGTGTAAGTATTGAGTGCTAAAATCATAGATTCACGTAGATATAAAACTATCACAAAAACAGAGCTTAATAAGAAGAAACAAAAAAGCCAAGAAATGTTAAAAAATAGCAAAAGTAAAAGCAGAACTAACAAGGTATCAAGCAGTGATAATAGCAATACTTCTTTTATAACTAATCTTAGAATGAAAAAAATTAAAGAAAGAAAAATAGAAAGAGATATGCTTTTATACTCAAGACCTCAAAGAACAGTAATAAAAGAGCCTAAGAAAAAGATATACATTCCAAAGTCTTTTATTATTGTAACTTGTGTTATTGTTTTAGCTTTAATTATGTATATATCTGCCAAAATAATGAAGGTAGATGAAATAGTTACACAAAGCGTATTTGGAGATAATGATAAAACAGAAGAAAATATAAAACTTGAAAATGACTATGATTTAAAAATTGGACTTACAGCTTTTAGTAATAAAGATAACTATACTTCTAACAACTTAATATTAAATGATCTAACAAAAAATTCGTCATTAAGTTTAATAAAAGTAGATAAAGATTATAAATTAAAATATGAAATTGCAAGAAGTATACAGAAAAATAGTGAACTTGAATACCTAATAACACTCAACGATAAGTATAAAATTGATATAGATGATATAAAGTACTCAGTAGATAAAATACTTAACTCTGGAGAACAAAACATGTATTATGATAGACTATCTAATATACAAGAGATTTTGCCAGGTACACAAAAAAATACCGTTATAATAAAGCTTAAAGAGGGCAATCCATATTTTGTGTATTATTTAGATTTTCCACTAATAGACATAGATGGAAAAGTAAATGGAGATTTTTTGTATAGCCAAGCAGATAAATCTGGAATGTTTGTAAGATCTCCTAAAAGTGAAATCTCTAGTTTAAAGTCAATAACTTTAAACGAGTATTCTAGTATTGAAAGTGTAGTAGAGGACTTTGTAGATAATAATCTTGACGTTTTCTTTGCTACTTCGAATAATGATATGCAACTAATTGGAAAAAAAGAGTATAACGTAAAGAAATATAAAGACGGTGAAACTTTATTTATATTTGGAAATAAAGAATCTAATATGTTCAAAAGAGATGAGATACGTAAAGCTTTAATGTACTCATTAAATAGAGATGAAATAGTAAAAAACAGTGACAATAACTTTATTGAGCTTATAGATTTACCATTTATAGATTCTAGTATAAAATATAAATATGATGTTACAGGTTCAAATAATTTAATGGAGTCTAATGGCTGGAGTAGAAATGATGGAAATATATACTCAAAGTATGAAGATTCTAAAAGAGTAGAAGCTACTTTAAAGCTTGTTGTAAATTCAAATGATGCATCGAAATTAAATGTTGCTGAAAATATCAAGAATATGGCTTTAAACGTTGGAATAAATATAGAAATTATTGCTGTTACTCCAGAACAAGTTCAAGAAAAAATAAATAGTAAGGACTATGATTTAGTACTTGCAACAGTATATATTGATGAAACGCCAGATATAAGATTTTTAGAACAATATTTAAATATAAATGATAAAACAGAGCAAGCCTTTTTACAAGTAGAAAATAGTTCTGTTGAAAAATTAGAAGAAAATATACAAAATCTTGAGTATGTTTTATCTGATGAGGTTGCTTGTATTGGAATATATGCAAGAAATATAAATTTAGTTTATCAAAAACAAATATCTGGACTTGAAGATATAAATTATATGAAGATATTTAGTAATATGAATAGAATTGGTAAGATAATAAAGTAGGGGGAGAATATATGAGTTTTAGTGGAATTGTAGCAAAAATGGCCGATGAAGTAAAGCATGATATCAAAAAAATAGTTTTACCTGAGAGTGAGGACATAAGAGTTTTAAAGGCTGCTAAAATTGTAGCAGAGCAAAATCTTGCTAAAATAGTCTTAATTGGAAATGAAAATCAAATTGAGGCAAAATGTAAAGAGGAAGGAGTAGTTCTTCCAGAAAGTATCGAAATAATAGACAATATGACATATTCAAAAAGAGATGAATATGATAATCTTTTATATGAGCTTAGAAAAGCAAAGGGAATAACATTAGAAGATGCTAAAAAGATGAATGACGATAAAGTATATTTTGCAACAATGATGGTAAAAAATCATGATGCAGATGGCTTAGTTAGTGGAGCAATTCATTCTACTGCAAATACATTAAGACCAGCACTTCAAATAATTAAAGCTGCAGAAGGTGTAAAGAGTGTATCATCATTTTTCTTGATGGAGACACCTAAAAAGGAATTAGGAAAAGACGGAGTTATGCTTTTTGCAGACTGCGGACTTATTGAGTTTCCAACAGTTGAGCAACTTGTAGATATAACAATAGAGTCTGCTGCAAGTTATAAAGCTTTAACAGGATATGATCCAAAAGTTGCACTTTTATCATATTCAACAAAAGGTAGTGCTAAAAATGAAGCAATAGATAAATTAAATGAAGTTTTAAAAATATTACATGAGAAAAAATTAGACTTTGAGGTTGATGGCGAGCTTCAACTTGATGCGGCAATTATACCAGAGGTAGCCAAACTTAAAGCTCCAGAAAGCACAGTTGCAGGAAAGGCAAATGTTTTAATCTTTCCAAATCTTGAAGCTGGAAATATTGGATATAAAATGGCACAGAGATTTGGCGATACACTAGCTATTGGGCCTGTTACTCAAGGACTAAAAAGCCCTGTAAATGATTTATCTCGTGGAAGTAGTGTAGACGATATAGTTGGTACTATTATTGTTACTTGCATGCAAGCAAGATAATATAGATATATAAGGAGGATTTTAGATGAAGATTTTAGTTATAAACTGTGGTAGTTCAACAATTAAATTTCAACTTATTGATGTTGAAAACAATAATGAAGTAATTGCAAAAGGTAGATGCGATATGGTTGGATATAAGGAGTCTAACATAATATATAATAATGTTAGAGATGAATTCAAAATGAATGAGCCAATAGATATGCCAACACATAAAGAAGGTATGGAAGTACTACTTAATACACTTATGGATAAGGAGCATGGTGTTATTGAATCATTAGACGAAATTTATGCTGTAGGACATAGAGTAGTACATGGTGGAGAAAAATTTAGTTCATCAGTTTTGGTAGATGATAGTGTATTAAAATCTATCGAGGAACTATCTGAACTTGCACCTTTACATAACCCTGGTGCAGTTATGGGTATTAAAGCAATGATGGAAGTTGCACCAGATAAAAAGAATGTAGTTGTTTTTGATACTGCATTTCATCAAACATTACCAGAATACAATTATTTGTATGCTATAGATTATAAATATTATACTAATAATAAAATAAGAAGATATGGCTTCCATGGAACATCATATCAGTATATATTAGGAAGACTAGAAGAGCTACTTGGAAAGAAAAAAGAAGATATAAATGCAATAGTATGTCATCTTGGTGGTGGTGCTTCAGTTTGTGCAATTAAGAATGGTAAATCATATGATACATCAATGGGATTTACTCCACTTGAAGGACTTGTAATGGAAACAAGATGTGGAGATATAGATGCTTCAATTGTTACTCGTATAATGAAAGATGAAAACCTTACACCTGATGAAATGGAAAATATATTAAATAAAAAATCTGGAAGACTTGGAATTTGTGGTATTGGTGATCAAAGACAAATGATACAAGCTGAAAGAGATGGAAATAAAATGGCAAAACTTGCTAGAAAAATACAAACAAATAGAAATAAAAAATATATTGGTGCATACATGGCTGAGCTAAATAGGGTAGATGCAATAGTATTTACTGGCGGAAATGGTGAAAATAATGCCTGTGAAAGAGAAGATATGGTATCAGACATGGAATGTTTAGGAATAGAACTAGATAAAGAAGTGAATAATGTTTCATCTGCTAAAGAGGCAAAAATATCTAAAGATTCATCTAAAATTGCATTATATGTAATACCAACAAATGAAGAGCTAGAAATAGCAAGACAAACTGTAGAAATAGTTTCAAAATGCTAAAAGAATTTTGTAATACAATAAAAGATAATGATACAATTTGGGTACTTGAAAATAGTGATAATTCTGACACATTATTTAAAAAGTATGTTACAGATAAACTGTTTTCATCTACCTATGTTATTGTATCAAAAGATATTGCATATGTATTTGTGCATAAATTAGATGAAGGAAACATACAAAATATAAAAGATGAATGTGCTAGAGTATATGTTTATGACAGTTATAAAAAGCTTAATAGCCAAATAGAAGAAGCCTTAAAAGAATTAGATTTTCCAACTAGATTGTTACTTTCTTATACTACAATGTCAGATAATAATACAGATATTATATCTCATAGTTCATACTTAAGAGTATCAAAGCTTTTTAGGAAAATATATAAAAATAATAATAAAAAATTTAAAATTAAATCTTCTGAGCATAATATATATGAAATCATTTGTAGATGTACTTCTTTAGAAATAGAAAGACTTAAAGTACTTGCAAAAGCAACTGATGACATATTAAAAAAATCATTTGAGAGTATTACAGTCAACCAGTCTGAAATAGAAATTGCTAGAAATACTGTTTTAATAACAAAAGAGTATATGGAAAAAATAAAAGAAAGCAATAAAATAGCTAAATACTCAATGGCATGGGATGTTTGCCCAATTGTATTAGTTGGTGAAGATTTAGAAAAAGGTGGCCATGCTGAGCCTAGTAGTAGAAAGATAAAATATGGTGATACAGTTTACTATGATTTTGGAATTAAAGCAGAGTATGAAGATGGTATGGTACTTTATACAGATATGCAAAGAATGGGATATTTACTAAAAAAAGATGAGACTGGGGCACCATCTGAGGTGTTAAAAGTATTTAATACATTAAAGGATGCTATTGCCTGTGGAATAAATGCCATGAATATTGGTGTTAAAGCATATAAAGTAGATGATATTGTAAGGGGCAAAATACTAGATAGCAATTATCCAGATTACCCTCATGCTACTGGTCATCCTGTTGGAAAAGAAGTGCATGGTGCAGGAGCACTTATATCATATAAGACTTCTAAAAGGGCAAATTTGAGACTTGTAGAAAATGCAATATATACTTTAGAGCCACGAGTTAATATTAAAAACGGTGGTTCAATAGAAGAGATGATTTTAGTTACAGCTAGTGGTGCAGTTCCATTATGTAGCACACAGTCTGAGCTATATTTAATAAAGGAAAAGAGGTAGATAATATGAGTTTAAAGTATGAAAAGAAAGATATTTATTCTTCACTTTCACAAGAAGAATTAGACAATGCAAATAGCTATGCAAAGAGCTATATGAATTTCTTAGATAAGGCTAGAACAGAATATCTAGCAGTTGAAGAGGCAGTAGAAATACTTGAAAATAATGGATTTATTTCCTTAGATGAAAAAAATATACTAGAGCCAGGCGATAGAGTATATTTTATAAATAAAGATAAGTCATTATATGTTGCAGTAATTGGTAGTGGTGAACTTGTAAAAGGAGTAAATATAGTTGGAGCACATATTGATAGCCCAAGACTAGATTTAAAACCTATGCCTCTAATAGAAAAAAGCGGTGCTGCGTTATTTAAAACACAGTTTTATGGTGGAATTAAAAAATATCAATGGATGTCAATACCACTTGCATTATATGGAGTAGTATATAATAAAGATGGAGAAAAGATAAAAGTTGCGATTGGTGAAAATGATGATGACCCTGTATTTACAATAGCCGATCTATTACCTCATCTTGCTAAAGACCAGATGAAATTAAATGCTAATGACTTCATTGATCCAGAAAAAATGAGTGTAATAGTTGGGTCATTAAAATCTAAAGATTGTGGAGAAGAAGAAAAAGAGAAAGTAAAACAAAATATCTTAAAGATTTTAAATGAAAAATATAATATTGAAGAAATAGACTTTGCAAGAAGTGAATTATCTTTTGTTCCTGCATTTAAAACAAAATTTATAGGGCTAGACAGAGGACTTATAGGTGGATATGGTCAAGATGATAGAGTTTGTGCATATGCAACTATAATGGCAATAATTGATGCAGCAGAAGAAGTAGGTATATCAGATAAAACAATGATTGCAATGATAGTAGATAAAGAAGAGATAGGAAGTATGGGAACAACATCTATGAGCTCTAGAGCTTTTGATATGTTCATCAACAAGATAATAGAAAAAACTAATAGCATGGGCGTAGATAAATTAGAAGTATACTATAATTCAAAAGTTCTTTCAGCAGATGTTACAGCTGGCGTATCTCCTGAATATGAAGATGTATCAGATATACAAAATGGTAGTATGTTAGGCTGTGGAATTTCAATAGAAAAATACACAGGATCGGGAGGAAAATATAACGCAAGTGACGCAAATGCAAGCTATATGTCAAAAGTAATGGGCTTATTTGATAGAAACAATATTAGATATCAAATTGGCACTTTAGGAAAGATTGGAAAAGGTGGTGGAGGAACTATTGCGTACATATTAGCAGATAAAGGCTGTGAAGTTGTAGATTGTGGAACTCCAGTACTTGCAATGCATTCTCCATTTGAAGTAACATCAAAATATGATGTATATATGACTTATCTTGCATATAAGACTTTTTATAAGGAATAGTGATAGGACTTGTTTAAGAATTTATTAAAAAATACAGATTACATTTTGATTATAACAGTACTTGCACTTTTCATAATAGGCGTTATAGGTATATATAGTGCTGGTTATGGAGATTTAGATGGAAGTAAAACAGAATACCAAAAACAGATTATTTGGTTTGTTGTGGTATGTGCAATTATGGTATTTTTATGGGCTATTGATACATCAATGCTTGAATTTATTGGATATGCACTTTATGCAGTAAGCCTTGTACTCTTAGTAGTAGTACTGGCAATGCCTACTGCATATGGTGCAAGCAGCTGGTTTAGAATTGGTCCAATATCTTACCAGCCATCTGAACTTATGAAGATAGGATATATTTTATGTGCTGCTAAGGTTATGTCAATGTACATAGAGAATAAAGAGGCAACACAGCCTAATAAAAAGAAGAGTATAATTTTGCTAAGTGTATTAGCTCTGCTATTTGTAGTACCAGTTTTACTAATAATAAAACAACCAGATTATGGTACAGCACTTGTATATCTAGCGATTACTGCATTTATGTTATTTAAGCTTGGAATAAAATATAGATATATTGTAGCAGGTCTACTTGTTATATTAGTACTTATGCCAATAGCATATAACTTTTTGCCAGAACATGCTAAAACAAGAATTGATGTGTTTTTAAATCCAGAACTAGATCCACTAGGAGATGGGTATAATGCCATTCAATCTAAAATAGCAGTTGGAGCAGGAATGTTTCTTGGCACAGGACTACTTAATGGCTCTCAAACTCAGTATGATTATTTGCCTGTTCAGTCATCAGATTTTATATTTTCAGTAATTTCAGAGGAAATGGGATTTGTTATATCTGCTTTAGTTGTAATATTATATTTAGTTTTAATATTAAGAATACTTAAGCAGGCAGCAAATGCAAGAGACAATTTTTCATCGTTTATTGCAATAGGAATTGCAGGAATGTTTACCTTCCATTTTATTGAAAATATTGGTATGACAATAGGACTACTGCCAATAACTGGTGTACCTTTACCATTTGTAAGTTATGGTGGAAGTAATTTACTAACAGCTGGGTTTGCTATAGGAATAATACTAAATATATCTGCTAGGAAGTCACAAAATACTTTCTTTGGATAAAAATAGATTAGAGTTATCTAATCTATTTTTTTATTATTCCGCAAGCAATTTTTTCTCCTGACATACCACTTGGCGAAGTACTTAAATCATCTGCATTTTTATGAATTATAACTGTTTTATTTATAATATCATCAAGTGTAAATCTATTTGTAAAAAAACTCATATAGGCATATCCTTTATTGCCAAAAAGAGGTGGCATATCTCCAGAATGATAAGGATGTTCGCATTCGTTTTTACTATAGTGTGCTCCTGCATCACTAAAAGGATCTTGATCATTTCCAGTACAACTATCTCCCTCATGAATATGAAAGCCATATATTTCATTTTTGCACTCTTCATAGGGTAAATTAAATACTTCGACACTTACAAAAACTCCATTATTCATTTGCTTAAACTTTGTAATGCCATGTATTTTTGGATAGCTAGAAGAACCTTTAATTTGGGCTGTTAATACATTTTCATAATTATTTACTCTGTAAAATTTATTCATTTTTTCGTTACCTCCATTATATTGTATGATAGTAGTTCACTTATTTATGAAAAAATAATGTAACATAATACTTGCGCACATAATAAAAGTATGTTATACTTATGGCACAAAAAGTGTATGTGCCTCGGTTGAATTTAATAGAGGGAGGAAAAAATGAAGATAGTTATAGGAATAATAATTTATTTGCTAGTTGTAGCTATTATTTGCGTGTTTTTAAAAGGAGCCACTGATCTTGGAAACAAATATGATGAACAAATGGAATATGAGATGGCACTTAAAAAGATTGAAGACGAAAAGAAAAAGAAAGAAAAGAGTGAAAAAGGTAAAGAGAAAAAATAGAGCTAAATTTAGCTCTATTTCTTTATGCAATTTATCATATTATGTCATATTTTAAAATCGTTTCTCTTGATTTTTCAATAAGAATATAGTAATATAATATATATGTTTGAAAGGGATAACTATGCTAAAAGATTATATAAAAGAGATAAAGATAGGAGATATAACAGTAAAAAATAATGTTTTTTTAGCACCAATGGCTGGTGTTACAGATATACCATTTAGAAAAATATGCAGAAAATTTAATCCTGGTCTTACTTTTACAGAAATGGCTAGTACTAAAGCTATGGAGTTTAACAGTGGAAAGACAGAAAAGATACTGCAAGTAATGGATAATGAAAGACCATCAGTTGTTCAAATATTTGGTAGTGATAAAGATGTTATTTGTAAAACAATTGAAAAACTAAATGAAGATGATAGTATAGACATAATAGATATAAATATGGGTTGCCCAGCACCTAAACTTGTAAAAAATGGCGATGGAGCGGGACTATTATTAAATCTAGATAATGTAGAAGAAATAATAAAAGCGGCTACAGCTATATCTAAAAAGCCAATAACTGTAAAGACACGTAAAGGCTTTAATGATAATATAATTACAGCTGTAGACGTAGCTAAAATTTGTGAAAAGTACGGAGTTGCTATGATAACAATACATGGAAGAACTCGTGAGGAGTACTATAGCGGTAAAGCTGACTTAGATATAATCAAGAAGGTAAAAGAAAGTGTTAGTATTCCAGTAATTGCAAATGGTGACATAGTAGACTGTAAAAGTGCAGAGAAAATGTTTGAATATACAGGCTGTGATGGAATTATGATTGCACGTGGTGCACAAGGAAATCCTTGGATATTTAAAAGCATATTAGATGGAAAAGATTATACACCAACTTTAGACGAGTTACTAGATATAATCTTAGAGCATATTAAATATGCATTAGATAATGAAGAAAATAAAAAGCAAGCAGTACTTAAAATGCGTAAGCATATTGCATGGTATTTAAAAGGACTAAAAAATAGCACATATGTTAAAGACAGAATAAATAGAGAAGAAAATATTGATGAAGTTATAAAAATACTAAAAGAGTACTTTGCTTCTTTGGAGGTAGCTTGTGATAACTAAGGCACAAAAACAACAAGTTCTCTTGAATATATACTCAAAAGAAGAAAAAATGAAAATATCAAGCATAATAGATAAAGCAAATAGAAGTCAGATAATGTCTAAAGTAATAGCTACATGCTTTTTAGACTTAAATGAAAAAAGTATAATAACAAGCATATTAAATAGAGAAAAAATAAAATATATTACATATTTTCCAAACGAGTATTGTGAAAAATGCATTATAGTGTTTTTACCAGATTTTATTGATGAGGCAAATGTAGACTTTTCAAACTTTATTTCCTGCATAAAGATTAAAGCGAAAGATTTGCCAAATTTAAGGCATAAAGATTTTATGGGTAGTATTTACTCTCTAGGAATAAAAAATGAGTTTATTGGGGACATATTTCTTTCAGATGATGGGTGCTTTGTATATGTTTCCAATTCTATCGAGAAATTTATACTAGATAACTTATTTAAGGTTGCAAATCAAGAGGTGGAGTGCGAGTCTATTCCAATCGATTCTAAAGAGGCAAAAAATCTAAAAATTGAGTATAATACTAAAAGTTATATTATACCATCAAGAAGAATAGATGCTCTACTTGCGGAGGTTTATTCTTTAAGTAGAAAGGAAGCAAAAGATAAAATTGTTGCAGGAGATTTATATATAAATGCTAAGATATGTATAAATCCAGCTCAAAATTTTAATGAACAGGATATAGTATCATTTAGAAAATGTGGTAAATTTAAAGTTGGAGAAGAACTAAGAAAAACAAAAAGTGGAAATATATGTATAGATATAAATAGATATAAATAAGGAGATTAAAATGAAAGTAGCTTTTTTTACACTTGGTTGTAAAGTAAATCAGTATGAAACAGACTTAATGATGAAAAGATTCACAGATAGCGGATATGAAATTTGTGATTTTAAAGAAAAAGCAGATATATATGTAATTAACTCTTGTAGTGTTACTAATCTTTCTACCAGAAAGACAAGACAGTACTTAAGTAGGGCAAAAAAGACAGGACAAGTAGTTGTACTTGCAGGTTGCTATGCACAAGAAATTTCACAAGATGAAAAGCTTGAAAACGTAGATATAATAATTGGAAATCAAGAGAAAAATAATATAGTAGAGATTGTAGAAGACTATATTAAAAAGAATAAGAAAAAAATTGTATATAAAGTTAGTGAGATTGGTAAGCAAAAAAGGTACGTACAAGACGCCTCCCTTGCAAAAGGTAGAGAAATAAGAGAAAGCGTTAAGATTGAAGATGGCTGTAATAATTTTTGCTCATATTGTATTATTCCGTATGTAAGAGGAAGAGTAAGAAGTAGAAAGCTAGATGATATATTAAGAGAAGTCGAGCTACTAGTAAAGAGCGGAGTAGGAGAAGTTGTACTAGTAGGTATTGAAATTGCATCCTACGGTAAAGACTTAGAAGAAAATATTAGTATGATTGATGTAATTGAGCAGGTATCAAAGATAGAAGGACTAAAAAGAATAAGACTTGGATCTATTGAGCCTAGAATACTTACAGATGAAAATATAGAAAGAATGGCTAAAATAGGTAAGCTTTGTCCACATTTTCATATTTCAGTACAAAGCTTAGATAATAATGTACTAAAAAGAATGAATAGAAAATATACTAGAGAAGATATATTTAAAATAGTGGATAAAATACGAAATGAATTTGAAAATCCTGCATTTACTTGTGATATAATAGTTGGCTTTCCTCAAGAGACAGATGAAGAGTTTGAAAATACACTAGATGGTGTAAAAAGAGTAGATTTTTATGAAGTACATGCTTTTAAATATTCAAAAAGAAAATGGACTACTGCAGCTAAGATGGAAAATCAAGTAGATGGAAATGTAGCTCAAAAAAGAAGTGAACAGCTTATAAATCTAGCTAAAAGATTAAAAGATAAATATATAAATAATGAGCTAGGTAAGATAACAAGCGTACTAATTGAGTCAAAAGATGATGAATACATATATGGATATACACCAAACTATATAATGGTAAAGATAAAAAGTAATGAAAATTTACTTGGAAAAGAGCTCAAAGTAAAACTATTAAGCTATGATGGTGAAAATGTCATTGCAAGTATTGTATAATAAAGTATATTATGGTATAATAAAAGCACTAAGGGAAACCTTAGTGCAAATTAATTCTTCGTGGAGCAGTTTATCTGCTCCAATTTTGTTTGTATAGCTACTATTATTCCATTTTACTTGAAAAATGTTGTAAAAAGTTATATAATGCAAACAGATTGATTGAGGAGGAAAAAGATATATGAGAAGGATTTTAATACTAATATTTTGTATTTTAGGACTAATTGTAGGTGTTGTTATAGGAGAACAACTAGCAGGTGGACCATTAAACTGGCTTGCACTTGGTGGAACTATTGGTTTTACAGAGCCACTTATATTAGATTTAAAAGTTATACAAATAACACTTGGTTTTTGGTGCAAAATAAATATATGTGGGGTTATTGGTCTTGTATTATTTGCACTTTTGTCTAAATGGGTAACTAGTTGGTTAAGAATATAAAAAACAGCATAATATAATAAGGAGATGTAGTATGAAATCGATGTCAAGGGAAATAGGGATAGACTTAGGAACTTCATATACTAGAATTAGTGTAAGAGGAAGAGGATTAGTTCTATCTGAACCTACAGTAGTAGCAATAAATAAAATAACAGGTGAAATATTAGCAGTTGGAAATCAAGCAAAGGAAATGCTTGGAAGAACACCAGACAACATAGTAGCAGTAAGACCATTAAAAGATGGAATTATAGCAGACTTTGAGGCAACAAGAATGCTAGTTCAAAACTTAGTATATAGAGTTATACCTAGAAGTTTGTTTTATAAACCAAGAATAGTTGTTACAATTCCATCAGCAATTACAGATGTAGAAGAAAGAGCAGTAGAGGGTGTAGCGTACAATACAGGAGCAAAAGCTGTATATTTAATGGAAGAAGTAATGGCTGCTGCAATCGGTGCAGGTCTTGAGATTGGAAAACCTGAGGGCTGTATGATTGTAGATATTGGTGGCGGAACTTCTGAAATGGCAGTTTTATCTCTTGGAGGAATTGTAGCTGAAAATTCTGTTAAAGTAGCAGGAGATAAACTAGATAAGGATATAGTTGAATATATAAGATCAAGATACAATGTCCTAATTGGTGAGACAGAAGCAGAAGATATAAAGAAGCAAATTGGTACTGCAAGTGATGCAATGACAGAAGAAAGAGTAAGTGTAAAAGGAAGAAACTTATCTACAGGACTTCCTGAAACTGTTACGCTTACTACTTATGATATAAATCAAGCGATAAAAGATTCTTTAGAAATGATACTAAAAGCTATAAAAACAACACTAGAAAATACACCACCAGAGCTTTCATCAGATATTATGACAAGAGGAATAGTACTTTGTGGTGGAGGATCTTTACTTAAAAATATAGATAGATATATATCTGAGCAAACTGGTATTCCTGTATTTATTGCAGAATCTCCAAAAGAGTGCGTTGCAAGAGGACTATCAATGGCTCTTGAAAATATAGAAGTGCTAAAAAAAGCTGTAAAAACTAAAAAAGGATAGAAAGTATGGATTATAAGTTTGATTTTTCAAATAAGAGAGAAAAGAATAAAAGCAAAATTATATTTATTGTTATTATGTCTGTAATAGTTATTATGTTCGTAGCGTTCTTTTTTAGAAAGAATAATAATAAAGTAGTCTCATCTGTTGCATCTGTTGTATCTAAGCCTATAGATATGATATATAACATGGTAATTGGTATAAAAGATAAAACAGAAAATAACGCTAGTAATATAGATGAGATAATCGAGAAAAACAAGTTATTGGAAGAAGAAAATAATAATCTTAAAATGGAAATACTTGAATCTCAAAAAATATTAGATGAAAACAATATTCTAAAAGAAATGCTAAATATAAAAAAAGAGTATCAGCATTTTGAACTTGTAATGGGTAATATCATATATCGTGAGCATGATAATTGGACACAGACTTTCACAATAAATATAGGAGCAAAAGATGGTGTAAAAGTTGATCAACCAGTAGTACATTCTAAAGGACTTGTTGGACACATATCTGAGGTTACAGATAATACTGCAGTTGTTACAACTATACTTGATGCTTCATCTGCAGTTAGTGTAAATATAAGTACTGTAAATGAGCCAGCTGTTCTAAATGGCGATTTAGAGCTTAAGTCTAAAAACAGACTAAAACTTACATACATTCCACTTGATACAGAGATAGCATTATCAGATATGCTATATACTTCTGGTATAGGTGTTATGTATCCAAGTTCAATTCCTGTTGGAAGAGTAGTAGAAATAGTAAATAATAAGAACGATGTTAATAGATACGCTTTAGTAGAGCCTTCTGTTGATATAAGAAAAATAACAGAAGTTGCAGTTATCATAAATTAGGTGATTGTATGAAAAGAGTATTAAAAGCTATTTGTACTATGTTATTATTTATTTTCTCGCTTTTAGTTCAACTATTTTTATTTAATAATATGAGCTTATTTGGTGTAAAACCCAATATGCTACTTATATCTGTAATAGTAGTGAGTCTATATACAAGTATATATTCCACAACAATATATTCGTTTATAGTTGGTGTTATAGCAGATTTAATTTTTGGTGGCATGGGTATGTTTACAGTATCTTATACAGCAATTGGAATGCTACTTGGATATGTAAATGGAAATTATATGAAAGAGAATTATGTTTCAATAATTTTACTTACTATTATTAGTGTTGTATTATTTGAAACAATTCAATATATACAGAGTATGGTATTACTTTCTAAATATGTAAGTTTAATATTTTTACTTAAACAGCTTATATTAAGCATATTACTTAATGTAGTTTTTGTATTTATTATCTGCTTCGTATTTGGTAAGATAATTGGTTTTATAGATAAAAAACAAAATAAAATATACTGGTAAGGGAGGTGCAAGTTTGGAATTCTTAAAGTCAAAATTTGAAAAAATAATTGATGTATTAGAAAATAGAGAACTTGTGCTTTCCTTTATTTTATGCATAGTAGCAGTAGCATTTATAGTTCAGCTATTTAATTTGCAGATAATAAACGGTGCAAGCTATCGTGAACAGGCAGAAAATAAAATAGTAAGAACAGAGACTATTGCTGCTCCTAGAGGAGAAATATATGATAGAAACGGTGTACTTCTTGCAACAAATGAGCTAACATATAATGTTGAACTTTATAGAACAAAGGTTGGAATAGAAGTAACAAATGATGCAATAAGAGATTTAACAGATATACTTCAAAAAAATGGAGATAAAATTTACTCCACATTTCCTGTAAATGATAATTTAGATAATTTTTCAGATGAATACTTAGAAGATATTGAGCTTAAAGATAAGTTTCTAGAAGATATAGGATTAGATAAAGATGCAACTTTTAGTGACGTTGTAGATTATTATACGGAGTTGTATGCAATAGAAGACTATGACTATAATGATAAAATTAAAATTATAAAGGTAAAATATGAAGCAAATTTAAATGGATATTCGCTTTTTAATAGTGCTGTTATTGCAAAAGATATTTCTAAAAACTCAGTAGCACAAATTGAAGAGCTTAAAAGTAAGCTATATGGCGTAAATATCGTATCTGTACCGCAACGTAAATATGAGTCTGATACATTTGCTTGCCATATTTTAGGATATGTTAGTAAGATAAATAATACCGAATATAATGAGAAAAAAGATGAAGGATATACTATAAATAGTGTTATTGGTAAATCTGGAGTAGAAGAGTCTATGGAAAAATATTTAAAAGGCAGAGAAGGAGTTAAAAAAGTTGTTACTGATTCTTTTGGAAATATTTCATCTGAGCAAGTAACACAAGAGGCAACTTCTGGAAATAATGTGACACTTACCATAGATTTTAGAATACAAAAAGTAGTAGAGGAGGCACTAGTTAATACTTTAGCAAATTTACAAAATGGAGTATATACAGGTGAGCCTATACCAGAGGCTCAGTCAGGTAGCTGTGTTGTACTTGATGTAGAAACAGGAGAAGTTCTTGCAATGGCAAGCTATCCTACATATAATATAAACAGCTTTGTAGATGGAATTTCATATGGTGAATGGAAGAATATAAATGAAAATGTTCAAAAGCCAATGTTTAATCGTGCAATATCTGGAACATATTCACCAGGTTCAACATATAAGATGCTAGTTGGAGTTGCTGGACTTGAATCTGGGGGAATAACAGTAGATGAGTATTATACTGATCCTGGAATATATCCTTATTCATATAACCCTAAGTGTTGGATATATACTTCACATAACATTACGCATGGTAGTATTAATCTAGCAGGCGCAATAAAAGGCTCATGTAACTGCTATTTTTACGAGGTAGGAAGAAGAATAGGAATAGATAATATAGTTAAGTGGGCAACAAACTTTGGACTTGGAGAAAAAACAGGAATTGAGCTTTCTGGAGAATCAACAGGTTCAATTGCAGGAAAAGATGCTAAAGGCTGGTCACTTGGTGATACACTTTCTGCATCAATAGGGCAGTCAACTAACTTATATACTCCACTACAACTTGCCAACTATATTTCAACTATAGCAAATGGTGGCACTTTAAATAAAATTTCGCTAATCAAAAATGTAGGAAATGATGTTTTATCTGTCCCTATAAGTGAAGTTGCAGAGTATATGAGAAAATATACAGGTGTTGACTTTGAAACAAAAGAGCTAAATATTAAAAATAAATATATTGATGCAATAAAAGAAGGAATGTATGCTGTTACTACAGAAACTGGTGGTACAGCAGCAGATATATTTAGAGATAGTAAAGTAGAAGTAGCTGGAAAAACAGGTACTGCACAAGTTGCAAGTGGTGCAAATAATGCAATATTTGTCGGCTTTGCACCTTATGATAACCCAAAGATTGCTGTAGTTAGTGTAGTAGAGCATGGAGCAGAAGGATATTATCTTGCAAATATGGTAAAAGATATAACAAATGAGTATTTTGATATCTACACAAATGATGCACAAAAAGAAAAACCTCAAGAGGTTGTACAAAGTGGTATAGAATTTTAAAAATAAGTCCTTATATATAGTATATATAAGGGCTTTTTCACAAAAATTTCATTATTAAGTTATGTAATTAAAAAAATTTATACTACTTGAGAATAAAGCTTAAAAAATATTACATATTTTTTTGAAAATTTTACAAAAACTTTTTTGCCAAAAAATGCTATGAAATAGCCAAATGATATGATATAATTGTCGCATGGGGTGATAAATTTATATGAGCAAATATAATATTTACAAAAACATAAGCCCAAACATATTTAGAGGATATGACATCAGAGCTATATACGGGCAAGATTTAAATGAAGATATAGCGTATACAATTGGACTATCATTTGGTTCATACATTCAAGAGAAAGGATATAATAAGTGTCTAGTAGGTCACGATAATAGAAAATCTTCTGACCCATTAGCAGATGCTTTAATTGAAGGAATAACTAGTACTGGCGTAAATGTTGTATATTTAGGACTATGTACTACACCAATGTATTATTATGCACAAAAATATTTAAAGATTGATCCTGGTGTTATGATTACAGCATCTCATAATCCAAAAGAGTATAATGGATTTAAAATTGCTTTTGACGATTTTGGAAATGCTTGTGGCCAGATGATACAAGATTTTAGAGTATATACAGAAGAAGGAAACTTTAAAAGTGGTAATGGAGAAGTATCAACTTATGATATTAAGCAAAATTACCTAGATGCAATAAAAGATTCAATAGATATGGGAGATAAAAAGATAAAGGTTGTTCTTGATACAGCAAATGGAACTGCATCTATTATAGCTAAAGAAGTATACAATATGTTTAGCAATGTTGAGTTAGTACCACTTTATATAGAGTCTGATCCAGATTTTCCAAATCATCATCCAGATCCAAGTGTTGAGGCAAATAATGCTATGCTAAAGGAAATAGTAGTAAAAGAAAAAGCAGATCTAGGAGTTGGAATTGACGGAGATGGTGATAGAGTTGGCATAATTGATGAAAAAGGTAACATGGTATACATAGACTTCTTTGCTATCATAATTTGGAGAGATATAATGAGTAAAGTAAAAAATAAGCATGCTTTATTTGATGTTAAATGTACAAAGTCTTTACCAGATGAAATAGAAAAATTAGGTGGTATACCTGTATGCTACAGAACAGGTAACTCTTATATGAAAGCAAAGATGAGAGAAGGAGATTTTGCTTTTGGATCTGAGCTTTCAGGACATGTATTTTTTAGAGATAAATGGGATAATATAGATGATGGCTTATATGCTGGATTAAGGCTTATTGAGATACTATCTAAGACAGATAAGACTGTTACAGAGCTTTTAGAAGGTATAAAGAGATATTATGCAAGTCCAGAAATAATTATTAAATCTAGTGATGAAGAAAAATTTAAAGTAATAGAAAATGTAAAAGAATATTGTAATAAAAGAGGTTATAAGGTAAATGATATAGATGGCGTAAGAGCTGAATTTGATAATGGTTGGGCTTTAGTAAGAGCTTCTAATACAGGACCAAACATTACTGCTAGATTTGAAGGAGTAACTCCTGAGGATAGAGATAAAATACAAGCAGAATTTATGGCACTTATAAAGTAAAAATAATAAAGAGCTTATAACTAAATAAGCTCTTTTATTTTCTATTTATTGTTGAAAATTGATATTAAATATTGTACTATTATATTGTGATGATAGGAGGACAGATTATGACTAAATATAAGATTGGCTTTGTACAAGGTGTTTTTGACATGTTTCATATAGGACACTTAAATTTACTAGAAAAAGCTAAAGAAAATTGTGACTTCTTAATAGTAGGAGTAAATTCAGATGAGCTAGTAAAGGAGTACAAGCATAAAGAAACTATAATACCTCTAGAAGAGAGAGCTAGAATTATAGGTGCCTTAAAATGTGTAGATAAGGTAATTATTATGCATGACAGGGATAAAGTTAAGGTTACACAAGAAAATAACATTAACGCAATATTTATGGGTGATGATTGGAAAGGTACACCGTTTTATAATGAGATGGAAAAAGAGCTTAAAAAGTATAATGTAGATATTGTATATTTTCCATATACTAAGGGTACATCATCAACTATTTTAAGAGAAAAACTATTGTCACATTAGTTATTTGTGAAAGTTTTGTGATAAATAAGAAAAACTTTATAGTATAAGGGCTTTATACGAGCCTTTTTGGTAAAATTTGCTTTTATTATAGGGCAAATTATGATATAATTACTTCAGCAAATTTGGACTTTGAACAAATTATTTGTTATGTAAAGAAGTAATCTAAGAAAGGAAGAAGAACATGAGTTTTATAAACAAAGTCAAAGAAATTTACAAGTATAGACATATGCTATTTACACTTGTAAAACAGGATATAAACGGAAGGTATAAAGGCTCAATTTTTGGATTTTTATGGACACTATTAAATCCACTATTTATGCTTCTAGTATATTCAGTTGTATTTAGCATTGTATTTAAATCAGATATTGAAAATTATCCAATATATCTATTTGTATGCTTAATGCCTTGGAATGCATTTAATACTATGATAGGTGGAGGAACAACTTGTGTATCTAATAATGCAAGTATTATAAAGAAAGTGTATTTTCCAAGGGAAGTATTACCATTATCAGTAGTAATAAGTAATACAATTCAATATTGCTTTAGCTTAGTTATTACTTTTATTGCTTTACTTGTATCAGGAATGGGAATTACATGGTATGCAATCTTTTTACCTCTTGTAATGCTGGTGCAAGTTGTATTTGCCTTTGGTTTAATTTTAATGCTTTCAGCTGCAAATGTATATGTAAGAGATGTACAGTATATGATGAATCCAATTATGATGATTTGGATGTATGCATCTCCAATACTATACAGTATAACTATGGTACCAGAAAAATGGTTACCAATATATAAATTAAATCCTATGGTTACAATACTACAAGGATATCAAAGTATACTATATAACCAAACATTACCAAACTTTAAAGCGCTTGGAATTGTATTTTTAGCATCTATAGCTATTTGCATAATTGGCTATATGATATTTAACAAATTACAAAGACGTTTTGCAGAGGAGGTTTAGTATGGCTAAGAAATCAAAAAAAGAGGATATTGCTATATCTGTAAAGAATGTTACAAAAGAATTTACAGTGTATGAAGATAAGTCATATTTTCTAAAAGAAAAAATAGGACATTTAGGAAGAAATAAAAAAAGAAAACATGTTGTACTTAAAAATGTTTCATGTGATATAAAAAGAGGCCAGTCTGTTGCACTAATTGGTGTTAATGGTTCAGGAAAATCTACATTATTAAAATTATTAAATAAAATAATATACCCTGAACAAGGAACAATAGAAATAAATGGTAAGGTATCTAGTATGATAGAGCTTGGTGCAGGATTTAATACAGATTTTACAGGAAGAGAAAATATATATTTTAATGCATCAATGTATGGACTAGGAAAAAAGGATATTGATCCAATAATAGATAAAATTATTGAGTTTTCTGAACTTGGAGATTTTATTGAAACACCAGTAAGAACATATTCTTCTGGAATGTATATGAGACTAGCATTTTCAATTGCAGTAAACGTTCAAGCAGAGATACTACTAATAGATGAAATTTTAGCAGTAGGAGATGCGCATTTCCAAGCTAAGTGTTTAAATAAAATGAAAGAACTAAAAGCTGAAGGAAAAACAATGGTTTTTGTATCACATAATGTAAACCAAGTAAAAAGTTTCTGCGATAGAGCACTATGGATAAAAGATGGTGAAATTATCATGGATGACGAGACAGAAAAAGTTTTAGATGAATATATAAAAGTACAAGGATAGAAAGGTTGTAAATTATGGTCAAAAAAATAAAAGTAAGTTATAATTGTAGTTCAAAAAAATTTGAAGAAAAGTATAAAGCTTTTTTTGAAGAAGATGAAATAGTAAAAGTAGACTTAGATGAAATGATATCTAAAGCTAAAAAAGAAATAAGTGAAAATAACCCATTACTTAGAGAATATGCAATATTTAAATATTTATATGATAATGGAGGATTATTTTTAGATGGAAATTTTGAGTTTATAAAAAGTATAAATAGTTTTTATGAGCATGATTTTTTCATTGGTTTTGCAGATGATAAATATTTAGCCACTAATATAATATGGGCAAGTGTTCCTAAAAATGCAACTATTGAAAAGGTACTTGATATTATACGTCAAGAAAAGTGCGATAATATAACAGATGTCTTCTCACAAGTTGTAGGAACAGATTTAAATAACAATTATAACTACGTTTTAAAATTTGATACAAATTCATTTATATATCCTTATGATTACTTTTATCCAATAGACTATGAAAAAATAGGAAAAGACTTTTCAAGCAATGTAAAAGCTATATATTATGATAATAAAAAGAGTGTACCAGCAAGAAAAAGAACAAAGCTTGGTATTACTAAAAAATATGGACCAACAGCATGCGAGTATGTTGG
>CANROM010000012.1 GCA_947632225.1 uncultured Clostridia bacterium
TTTCCAGCATGTCCAAATATTCTTTTAAATACATAGTCATTTGTTGGTATATATTGTTTTTCTTGACTCATATAAGCATCCTTTCTATTTTAATTTATTAAAGCTTTAACAAAGTTATTATAGTCATTTGGATGCTTGTTTTCAATCTTTTAGGCCTCGTTTTTTGAGTCTAGTTTTGTCTTCTTAAAATTTGGTTATGTAGTAAAACAGAGGTACTTAATTGTACCTCTGTTTCTATGTATACTTTATATTTTCAATTTGCCAGTCTATTGGCTCAATTGAATTTTGCTCTAAGAACTCATTTGCCTTTATAAAGTGATTGCAACCAAAAAATCCGTTTCTTGCAGAAAATGGACTTGGATGTGGTGCTTCAAGTATTAAATGCTTAGGATTAGTTATTAAATATTTTTTTGATCTAGCAAAGCTTCCCCAAAGCATAAACACTACTGGTTCTTCCTTTTTATTTACTTCCTCTATTATTCTATCAGTAAAGGTCTCCCAACCTATTCCCCTGTGAGACGCTGGTGTATCTTTCTTTACAGTAAGAACTGAATTTAAAAGTAATACACCTTGCTTAGACCACTTCATTAAATAGCCATTATTTGGTATATAGCAGCCTAGTTCTTGATTTAATTCTTTATATATATTCTGAAGTGAAGGTGGTATTTTAATTCCAGGACATACAGAAAATGCCATTCCATGTGCCTCTCCAAGTCCATGATATGGATCTTGTCCAAGTATTACTACTTTAACATTTTCATAAGGAGTATATTTTAAAGCAGCAAATATATTCTTTTTATCTGGAAATACTGTACTTTCTTCATATGCTTTATCTACAAATTCATGTAGTTTTTTATAATAGTCCTTTTTACTTTCCTCCTCTATTATATCTTTGAAGTGATTCATTTTTATCCTCCTTAATTTTAGTTTAATATCTCATCTAAGTCTACTATTTTACGAGATTTTAAATACTGATTTATACTTTCATATGTATCTTTTACTTTCATACCATATTCATCATGACCTGGGTAAATTGTAACGTTACCATAGTTACTATATAGCCTAATTAGTGAATCTACCATGCTAAATATATCTCCTGTTTCTAAGTCACATCTTCCAAAGCAATCAGAAAACATAGTATCTCCTGTAAACATTATATCTTGTTCTTTCAAGTAATAGCAAACACTTCCACTCGTATGTCCAGGTGTATGTATTACCTGTATGGCATAATTACCAAGACTTATATTATCATTATTTTTAACAAATATAAATCTGCTAATATCTCTATTTTCTGTTTGTCTTTCAAAAACATCAGCATGGTCAGATATCTTTCCACTAATTGTGTCTTTTTCATTTTCATGTGCTACTACTTTAACTGGGTATTTGTCTAAGAGATAATTTAGAGCAAAAGTATGATCAGCATGTGCATGAGTAAGAAAAATATATTTAATCTGTAAATTTAATTTTTTTATACTTTCTTCTATTATTTCTGGCTTATCTGCTGGATCAATTATAATTGCCTCTTTATTGTCATTATACAATATATAGCAATTAGTTATATGTCCTGTATTTCCTATCTCTATTGGTAATTTTTCTATCATAATGCTACTTAATTCTCCTTACGTCAAATACACTATCAATTTTTCTTAATGCTTTTATAATAGCTTGCATTGTATTTATATCTTTAATATTTACAGTCATATTAGTAATATTTTCTCTATCTTCTGTAACCTTAGTACTAATTTCAGTTATTTCTACCTTTATTTCTTTCATAGTCTTAAGTATATCTGCAAGCACTCCATCTCTATCATTTGCCTTAATAACAAGTCTAGCTGTAAAATCTGCTTGAGCTTGCTCTTTCCATGATACTTTAATAGTTCTTGAATCAATATCTAGTCCTTTTAAATTAGTACAATCTCTTCTATGTATAGATATACCATTTGCAAAAGTTATATATCCTATTATATCATCTCCAGGAATTGGTGAACAGCATTTTGCAAACTTAACAAGACAGTTATCTATTCCTTCAACTTCAACCAAATCGTTACCATTATTATTTTTCTTTTTAGCAACCACTTTAAGTTTCATATCATCTGTTGGCGCAATACTATCTTCATATAGCTCAACAATCTTATTAACTACTTTTACAGGTGAAATACTACCAAAGCCTATATTTTCATAACAATCGTCTAAAGTTTTACAGTTATATTTTTTAAGCATTGGCTCTACAAACTCATCTTTTAGTAGTTCATCTCTTGTATATTTTTGTTTTCTAAGTATTTTTTCAAATGCCTCTTTACCATTTTGGATGTTAATTTCTCTACCTTCTTTTTTTAAGAAGCTAGTTATTTTATTTTTAGCACTTGTTGTTTTTACGTATTTTAGCCAATCTCTATTTGGTCCTTTAGAATTTTTACTTGTTACAATTTCTACTACATCTTTGTTTTCAAGCTTAGTATTAAGTGGTACCATTCTGCCATTTATCTTTGCACCAACCATTTGCTCTGCTACTCTTTGATGTATAGCATAAGCAAAATCTATTGGAGTAGATCCCTTTGGCATAGATTTTATTTCTCCCTTAGGAGTGAATACAAAAACTTCCTCACCGAATATTTCTGTTTTAATTTTATCCATATTTTCAGTGTTATCTTCTAGCTCTTTTTGTATTTCTAATGTTTTTCTAAGCCAAATTATCTTTTTATCTGCCTCAGATATTTTCTTAGTTTTCTCTTTATATGAGAAGTGAGCAGCGATACCTAGTTCTGCTACATTATGCATATCCCAAGTTCTAATTTGTATTTCAAAAGGTCTTCCTTCTTCTCCAAAAACTGTTGTATGTAAAGACTGATACATATTAGTTTTAGGAACAGCTATGTAATCTTTAAATCTACCAGGCATTGGTTTATACATATCATGTACAATACCAAGCACACTATAGCAGTCTTTAATTGAATTAACTATTACTCTTATAGCGATAAGATCAAATAAATCTTCTGCTTTACAAGATTTCGCTTTCATTTTTTTATATATACTATAAAAATGCTTTGGTCTACCATAAATTGTAGCCTCAATTCCTTGTTCTTTTAATTTTTCAGATACTTCATTTATTCTATCTTCAATGTACTTTTCTCTTTCTTCTTTTTTCTCATCAATTTGTTCTTTTATGCTATGATATTCATCTGGTAAAAGTATTCTAAAAGAAATATCTTCAAGCTCAGATTTTACCTTAGACATACCAAGCCTATGTGCAATAGGTGCATATATTTCTAAACACTCTTTTGCGACTTGTTCCTTTGTATTATTATCTAAAGCTGTCATTCTTCTCATAAATGACAATCTTTCAGCTATCTTTATAATAACAACTCTAATATCCTTTGCAATAGCCATAAACATATTTCTTAGTACCTCTGGATTAGTTGCTACATTTATCTTATCATCTTTATTATAATTTTCCTCTAGTTTTTTTAAAGTTAATACTAATTCTGTAGCTTCTTGAGATGCTACTTCTTCTAGCTCTTTTTCATCAAAATTATCGTAATCTACAACAGGATATAACAAAGCTGCATATACTGATTTGTCATCTAGTCTTAACGTAGCAACTTCAAGAGCCACTTCTGTAACAAAGTCTAAAGCATCATCATTTAATATACTTTTATCTTCATACATTTTAGTAGCATACTCTATTATCTTTTTTAGTTCTTCTTCATTAAATTTTATATTTTCTTTTTCTAGTACATCTTTTATCTGTTCAAAATTTCTGTTTTGTTCCATACCATTCTCCTATTATTTCTATACAGACTTTTTAAAGTCTTGAAGTACAATTTGAATAGTTTTAGGTGTATTATAGCTATTAAGCTCCACACTTCCAACAATATCTATTTTATCTCCTATTCTTATCTCATCTCTTCTTGAGCCCATTGAAAATCCTACTACATCAATTAAACTCTTATCATCTTTTAAAAGTAGCTTTAAGTGTTTATCTTCTTTTATTGTCCTTATTGCGTTAACTTTTAGTCCTTTATATAAAAAGATTGGTAATTGATTAGATTGACCGTATGGTTTCATTGCTCTAATATCTTTAATTATCTGTATATTTAAATCCTTTCTTTCAATTTGTGCATCTATATCTATAATTTGCTCTGCTATTCCGTCTTTTCTTTTTGCTGAAGCAAGTTCAAATGCGTCTATAAATTCTTGAATCATACTCTCCTCTACACTAAGTCCTGCTGCAAGCTCATGTCCACCAAATTGAATTAGTTTATCTTTACACTCTGTTAATGCATCATATATTGAGAAGCCACTAGGACATCTTCCAGAGCCTCTTACATTTCCATTTTCTTTAGTAAGTAAAATTACTGGCTTATAATACATATTAACAAGTCTTGATGCAACTATTCCAATAACACCATTATGCCAAGAGTCTTTATATAATACTATACTATTTTTATTTTCTAAATTATTATCCTTTATAATATCAAGAGCCTCTTTAAAAATTATAGTTTCTACGTTCTTTCTTTCCTGATTTAAACTATCTAGCTCATTTGCAATTCTTTCTGCTGTATTCTCATCTTTTTCAAGTAGTAGTTTAACTGCAGCAGAAGCATTTCCCATTCTTCCACATGCATTTATTCTTGGTGCCATTGTAAAAGACACCATCATACTATCTATTTCTTTAGGATTTACTAGCTTAATTAGTGCTTTTAAGCCTATATTTTTAGTACTTTCCATAGCTTTTAAGCCATATTTTGAAATTATTCTATTTTCCCCAACAAGTGGTACTATATCAGATATTGTTCCAATTGATACAATATCTAAATACTGTAGATACTCTTCCTTATCCAAATTATACATCTTAGCAATAGCAGTTATGCATTTAAATGCTACTCCAACTCCTGCTAGCATTTTAAAAGGATAAGTATCATCTTTTCTTTTTGGATTTACAATTGCAATTGCATCTGGTAATATATCTGCACACTCATGATGATCAGTTATGCAAACGTCAAGTCCTATTTCTTTTGCATGCTCAACTTCATCTACTGCAGTTATTCCACAATCTACAGTAATCATTAAGCTTACTCCTTTTGCTTTTATTTCATCAAGTGCATTATTATTTATTCCATATCCTTCTAGTAGTCTATCTGGTAAATAATACATTATATCTGCACCTAGTTTAGTTAAAAATTTATACATAATAGTTATACTAGTTATTCCATCAACGTCATAATCTCCATATATACAAATTTTTTCATTATTTTTTATAGCTACATCTACTCTTTGAACTAGTTTTTCCATATCTTTTAATTTGTATGGATCTTCTAAATCTTCGAGAGTTCCATTTAAAAATTTTTCTATTTCATCAAATTCAATTTCTCTAGATACTAATAATTTTGCCATGATTTCTGAAATAGAATATGTCTTTTTTATTCTTTCAATTAAGTCTGGATCATACTTTTTTAGATTCCAAGTTTTTTGCATGTTACCTCCTTTATATGATATATATCTATTAACAACTATATTTTACTACAAATATGTGTAAATTGGAAGAAAAAAAGTACAGAAAAAAAGAATATGCATTTTTTCATGCATATTCTTTTAAACTATTATTTGCTAACTGCTAGTGATATTCCTATTACAGTTGCAGAATCTAAGTTGTTCTGGAACATTAGTCTTATTGTTACTCCTTCAATCTCATAAATGTTAATTAATATTCCTCCATCTGACTTATACTGTTGTGTTGGAGTTCCAAGAAGTTCATTTACTTTAGCATAAGTTGTTCCAAGCTCGATGCCTTTATATATTTTTAAGTTTCCGCCTCTATTTACATCTGTTGATATAGTAGTTATATATCCACTTCCAATTTTACTTACACTAGCTCGTGGATTGTATATATACGCACTATATAATGGATTTTGATGACTATATAATGAAACAACTGTAAAGTAGTTTGGCTCTATACTTTGTGTAGCATATCTACTTTCTATACTTACATTTTCTATATTACTAGCTTTAATTGGTAGAGTATATTCTTTTCCATCAATTGTTACAGTGTTAAGACTAGTTTTTTGAACATCATCAATTTTGCTTATAAACTCAAAACTGTTAAATACTTTCTCTACACTGCTTGCATCAAAGTCATCTTCGTTAGCTTTATATGTTAATGAATAAACCATACCATCTTTTATAGTTAATATTCTATTTGCTTTTAATTCGTTTTCCTTATATTCGAATATTACCGCTAACTGATTAGCAAAAACTGTATAAGAAACATTAATATCTGATACTTCTTCTGGTGTAGGTACAATTGTTTGTGTTACCTTTTTTCCGTTTTCTTCTACTTCTACCTCTTTTGTACCAGCTTTAATTAATTCCTCTATTAAAGCATCTTTTTCTCTCTTTATATAATCTATGTTAGTCTGTGATTTGTCTATTTCATATGTTCTAAATTGAATAACTATAGATTTTGTTTTATGAGTTATAGTTGATGACTGTCCATTTGCTATTTCCTCATCTACAGGTAAAGACATATTAGATAAATAGCCAAATCTTACACCAATTTCCTCATTTCTATATTCTTCTAATCCATTTGCGAGTGGTTTTAGTTCTTCAATTTCAAAAAGTCCGTCATTTTCAAATCCTTGACCTTCTGTATGATCTTCTTCAAGTATTGGTGTATCAGTAGGTATATTTGAACTTCTACCTAAAAACCACCAAGCTGCAAATCCACCACCTGCGATAATTAACAAAACTAAAAGTATAACAATTACCAAGACTATCTTTGACTTTCCGCTTTTCTTATTCATATATTACCTCCGCATCACTATATATTATAGTATATCATAAAGTAGAAAAAAGCAAAATATTTTTTAATATTTATTTATTTTTCTTCTAAATATTTAATTAACATTTCAATTGCTCTTTTTCTGGCACTATATTTTTCTTTTTCTTCAAAGCTCATTTGACCTAGTGTCTTATGTTCTTCTTTTATATAAAATATTGGATCAAAGCCAAATCCACCGTTACCAGTTATTTTTTCTGCCAATTCACCTTCTACCTCTCCAATAAATGTAGAAAGCTTTCCGTTAGGTTCAATAAGTGCAACAGCTGTTTGCCATACCATTTTTCTATTTTTTACATTTTTCATCTTTTCAATTAGCAAATTATTTCTTTCTTCATTTGTAACTTCTCTATTTAATTCTTCTTGTGCTGCTCTTTTAGTTTTAGTTCCCGGATATCCATCAAGTGCTTCTACACATATGCCAGAGTCTTCTGCTAAAATATACACATTTTTTCCAACCAAATCTTTAATTGAATTGGCTTTAATTATAGCATTATCTTCAAAAGTATCTCCATTTTCATCTACATTTAAATCTTCTATTCCTGCTTCACTTTGAGATAATATATCATAATCTTTTAGCATAAGTTTTAATTCTTTTATTTTTCCTTTATTATTTGTAGCCATTACAATTTTATTCATTATATTCCTCCTTTAAATAGTAAAAGTGGTACTAATTCTATGAATTAAACCACTTTATATTTTGTTAGTCTTCCACTAGTACAAATCTAGTTTTCTGACCAGTTATATTATCTTTTCTTTGACTTACATCTTCGTTACTTGCAAACATCTCAAGTGGTCTAATCCATATGTTTCCATCTCCTAGATGCTTGTATACAACCATATCTTCCATTGTTTCTGTATTTTTACCTATAGTAATTACTTCTACAATATGCCCTTTGAAATGTTGATATTTTTTTCCAACTTCTACTTGCATTATTATTCCTCTCTTTCAAGTATTCTTGCCATTTGTACTCCTGAACACGATGCCATCATAAGACCTCTTGTCATTCCACCGCCATCGCCAATAGAATATAGGCCTTTGATACTAGTTTCAAAGTCATTAGTTATCTTAACCTTATTACTGTAAAATTTAATCTCTGGTCCATATAGTAAATTCTCTGGTGCTGCAAATCCTTCAACTACTTTATCTACAGATTGAATAAAGTCTAATATATTTGTCATTGTTCTATATCCAATTGCAAAGGTTAAATCTCCTGGCTCTGCATTTTTTAATGTAGGAACCACGGCATTATTATCTAGCTCCTCTTTCCAAGTTCTTTTTCCTCTGTATATGTCACCTAATCTTTGTACAACTATTTTTCCAGCACCAATTTCATTTAAATTCTTAGCAATATTTCTACCATAATCTATTGGCTTATTAAATGGATAATTAAAGTTATGCGATACAAGTATTGCTAAGTTAGTATTAGTACTCTTCTTCTCTTTATATGAATGTCCATTAACTAGTGTAATATTATTATCATAAACCTCAGTTGAAACAAAGCCACTTGGGTTTTGGCAAAAAGTTCTTACTTTATCTTTATATCTACCTACGCGTCCTACAAACTTTCCTTCATACATGTATTTATTTATTTTTTCCATTACTTTATCTGGTAATTCGTATCTAATACCAATATCTACTGTGCCCGCTTCAGTTACTATGTTGTGCTTATCGCACATGCCAACTAACCAGTTTGCTCCTTTTCTTCCTACAGCTAAAACAACTTTATCTGCATAAAGCTCTTCACATTCTTCTTTTTGTTCAACATAATCTGAAGCACTTTGAATTTTTACACCCTTAATTTTATTATCTTCAACTATTAAGTCCTTAACTGCTGTCTCAAATTTAATTTCTACGCCGTTTTCTAATAAGAACTGTTGTATTTTATAGTATAGTTCATGACTCTTTTCTGTTCCAAGGTGTCTAATTGGAATATCTATTAAAGTTATATTTTCTTTCTTAGCTTTTTGACAAATTTTTCTAACTTCATCTTTATATTCTGTTCCTTCTAGATGTTTATCTGCTCCAAATTTAAGATAAATTTGATCTGTATAGTCTATTAATGCTTTAGTATTTTCAACACCTATATACTCATGCAATATACCACCAACGTGTATATCATCGTCATCTTTGTTATATAAAGATAATTTTCCATCAGAAAACGCTCCCGCACCAGAAAATCCACATGTTATATTACACATTGGCTTGCAATGTATACAATTTCCTGTTTTTTCTATAGGACAATATCTTTTTTCTACACTCTTGCCCTGCTCAATAAGTAATACTTTTTTCTTACTTTGCTTTACTACTAACTCATAGGCTAAAAATACTGCACTAGGGCCTGCTCCAACTACAATTACGTCATAATGATTGTTCATAAACTATCATACCTCCTCATACATTTGTAATATATCATAGATTATTTGAAAAATCAAGAAAACTATTTTTTCAAAGAAACTATCTCTTAATTCATTTATACATCATATTTATTTAATAATTCCAAGTATTACATATATAATGATGTTATCTTTCCTTTTATTTATATACCCATTAAAAAAGATAAGGTGCTCCTTATCTTTTATTCTTTTATTCTATTACTTGACATTACTATATTTAAAAGCTCATTATTATATCTTGAAAATACTATTCCTACGTATACACTATTTTCTTTATCTCTATACACGGACACTTTTCTATAGTTATTTTCTTCAGGCTTAAATAGTCTTGTACTATAATTATCCCCTAAAACTTCATAAGCGTCACTAAGTGTTTTTATAACCATACCATCTTCTTGTCCAATATATAAATCTGATATTTTCTTAAAATTAGCATTGATATATTCTATAACACCTTTAGAGCTTGTCTTAATACTAAGTTCTTCAAAGTTGTAGTTACAGTCATCCACAACAGTATCAATTGGAGTAAATTCAGATAAGTCAATTTGACTTATATTCATACCAACTTGCAACCCTTCTATAGTTACATTTGAAAGGTTAGTAGCCTTTAAAGACAAATCACTATCATATAAATACCATCTTGTTCCAAATACTGTAACTAAAAGTAGTACTACTAAAATACCAACGTAAATCAATGTTTTTTTAAGAAAATTACTTTTCTTTTTTTCTTTCATAATAATCCCAATCCCTATAAATAAATTATATATTATCCAATTTCTTTTAGCAATAGATTTTTTTAAAATTTTAGTATGAACCTAATATTCTAAACTCATTGCAGAACTCTTTTACCATTTTGAAGAGTTCAACTATTTCTTTTTGCTTTTCATCTGCATCTATAACTATTAAAAAAGTGTATTCTCCACCTTCAACTTTTGGTGGTATAGACTCAATTCTTGTAAGGTTAACATTAGCCATTGAGAATAGTCCTAAAATTTTATATAGTGCTCCTGGTTCATTTTTAGCTGAGAACACCAAAGCTGTCTTTTTAGTATCTCTAGAATTTCTATGTTTAGATAGTACTACATATCTTGAAATTATATTACTATCATCCTGTATTCCATCTTTTATGACTTCTAAGCCATATACATCTTTGCAACATAAATTTCCAATACAGGCTATAGAGCTTTCTTTTGAGGCAAGAGATGCAGCATCTGATATACTTGCAACTGCTACCTTTTCAGTTCCAAAATAATTTTCATTTAGATACTCTCTACATTGCTCTAGTACTTGCTGTGTTGCACATATTTTTGCTATTCTAATATCTCTAGCTTTTGCCATTAGTACATTGTTTATTCTCTTTTCAATCTCATCTATAATATATACACTTTCACTTTGCAATATAGCATCAACGGTATCTGCCGAATTTCCATTAACTGAGTTTTCTATTGAAGCAATACATCTATCTACTTTTTCTTGTTCAATACCAACAATAGCATCCTTTACATTGCTAAATTCAACTAACTCGTCGTCTTTTCCCTTTAATTCACTTGCAATCTCATATGCATAAGCTCCTACTTTTCCAACATATCCTATCCTCATATTACACCTCTTGTTCAAATTTTAAAATTTTATATTCTTTTATATCTATATTATATATCTTTTCGTATACACTTTGTACATCTAAAGTTGTAACTTTACTTTTATCTAGTTCTAATTTATCTAAAATCTTATACACACTTTCCTCATTTTTTCCTTCTATCTCAACATAAGTTGGTATAAAAGGCCAAGTATCTATGTCTATTTCAACATCATCCAAAAAGTACTGTATTCTTTTATTTTCTTGGTAATTTCTACTGTATATCCCTATTTTTTCTAGTAGTTCATTTGTTCTTTCAAAATCATCTACAACTATTTCTACTTCCTTTGTACCGTCAATAGCATCTTTTTCCACACTCTTATATGTAAGTGTAGATTTTATTCCATTTGTTCTAAGTCTTAGCCATTTTCCATCACTTTTTTCTACAGTATCATAGACATATCTCTTTTGGAAATACTCTCCTACTTTTTTCGCACCTAACCTTTCAAGCCTTTTTACTAAATTGTCCTTGTCTATTTCTAAAACTCTAACTTCATATTCAATATTCATAAGCACACCTCATAAACATTTTTTACACGAATATAATATCATAAATATTGTTAATATACAATAATTGACCAATCATTCGATTGACTTTGTCAAACCTTTAAAATATAATTATGGTATATACTTTGAGGTGATTTTATGAGAAATGATGTTATTTTATATAACAATTCAAAAAAATTAAATACTTTTAGAGAATTAGTTGAAACTAGTGCTGAAAAGTATGGTGAAAAGAACGCATTTATAATAAAAGAAAGTATGGATAAAAATCCTAAATATAAATATATATCATATAACGATTTAAAAAGGGATGTAGATAACTTTGCCCAAGGACTCATCCATTTAGGACTTGAGCATAAAAGAATAGCAATAATTGGTAAAAACAGTTATGAATGGGCTGCTACTTTTGTCAGTGTTCTTTCTTCTGTTGGAATAGTTGTTCCTTTAGATAAAGGGCTACAAGAGGAAGAAATTGAGTCTTCCCTTTCAAGAAGTAAAGCTGATGCAATTGTTTTTGACAGCAATTATATAGATATTATCTCTAATATAAAAGAAAGAAATACTACAAATTTAACTCAATTTATTTGCATGAGAGAAAATGATACATATACTACAATGCAATCTGTAATGGAGCTTGGTAAACAAGACTTAGAAAATGGTAAAACAAATATATATAATTACTCAGTTGATCCTAAAGCAATGAGTGTTATACTTTTTACATCTGGTACAACTTCTCTATCTAAAGCTGTTATGCTTTCACAAGACAATATACTTTCTAATATATATTCTTTAGATTGTATGATTGAGTTTTTTGATACAGATGTATCGCTAGCATTTTTACCATTTCATCACACATTTGGTTCTACTGCACTACTACTATTTCTACATAACGGAGTTTGTACAACATTCTGTGATGGTCTAAGATACGTTCAAAAGAATTTGACTGAATATAAGGTATCTGTATTTGTATGCGTACCTCTTATACTTGAAGCAATGTATAAGAAAATATTAGTAGAAGTAAAGAAGCAAAATAAAGAGAAACTCATTGCTACTGGTACTAAAGTATGTAACTTACTACTTAAATGTGGTATAGATATACGTAGAAAAGTATTTAAACAAATAATTGACCAGCTTGGTGGCCATTTAAGATTTGTTATTAGCGGTGCTGCAGCACTGGACAAAGATGTAGCTAAAGGCTTTAAAAACTTTGGTATTATTCCTCTTCAAGGATATGGACTTACAGAGACTTCTCCCGTAATTGCTGCAGAAAACATTAAAAATATGCGTGAAGGCACTGTAGGTAAACCTTTATATAGCATAGAGATTGAAATTGACTCACCAGATGAAAAAGGTATTGGTGAAATAAAAGCAAAAGGACCTAATGTAATGCTTGGATACTATGAAAATGAAGAAGCTACAAAAGAAGTTCTAAAGGATGGATGGTTCTACACTGGAGATTTAGGTTATTTTGATAAAGATGGTTTTCTTACTATAACAGGTAGAAAGAAAAATTTAATTGTACTAAAGAATGGTAAAAAGATATTCCCTGAAGAGTTAGAAGTATTAGTTAATGCTCTACCTTATGTTGAAGAATCTATGGTATTTGGCTATCCAAAGGATGATGATGTAGTTGTATCTGTTGAAATTACATATAACAAAGACTATGTAAAAGATAATATGAATGACATATCTTATGATGAGCTTCATGAAATTGTTTGGAATGACATTAAGAAGATAAATCAAACACTTCCTACATATAAATACATAAAGAAACTTTTCCTAACTGATGAAGAAATGATAAAAACAACAACTGCTAAAGTTAAGAGATTTAAAGAAATAGAAAAAATACTGAATAAAGAAAAAGAAACTAACAATAAGTAAAAAAATAAAAATCTATAGATTTTATTCTATAGATTTTTATTTTTGTTTTCATTTAATTTTTCATCTACATATGCCTTTACAAATTCAAATATCTCTCTACTTCTAGGTGTATCTTGCATTTTAGCAAACATTTTAGGTAAATAATCATTATCTTTAATTATTTTATATGTAGTGTAAAAATTTATGTCGGAACTTATATAGCCAAGTGTTGATATTTGACTTTCAAGTATAGTCTTTAAATCATACTTATACACAGTCTTATGGTTCATTATATTATTATATATGTAGTCTGAGATTATTGGTTCGTCAGATTTATTTTTAAAATATGCTAGTTTCTTATTTGCTCTTTCATAAACGGTTATTGTTCTAAATCCATCAAGCTTATCTGCATCTCTTAGAAGCGCTGAATATAAATACATCTTTCTATCTTCTATTTTTGGTAAATCTTGCATATTATGCATTAGTATAGAATCTATTATATATGCTCTATCTTCATAGTCTACTAGCTTAATTATACCTTCGTCCTCTAGTACTTTAACACTTAGCTCTGCATGATTTTTCGAATAAGCATCATTAAAAGTTCTATATTTATCATACTGATAAAATCTACCTATATCATGAAATAGACCTATAAATTCCACTATAAACATATTAACTTTTAAATTTTCTTCTTTGGCTATTTTAACTATGTTATCTCTTACATTATATGAGTGTATTTTTTTGTTAGTTAAATTTAAGATTTTCTCCTCATCACCATCTGCTTCTTCTATAAATTTATTAACATAATCCTCAAAAATTTGTTCAAATTTTTTAAAATCTTGCATTTTGCTCTTTCCTTTCTATTTTTGAGTCAATTCTTCAAGCATTTTTAACTCTTTTAATTGGTCAGTTCTTGCTATGTAGTCTTCTTCAGATACTTCTGTGATAAAATTACAATTTGTCATATTATATTCTTTCAACAGTTCAAAATCATTTTTTAAATCATCCATATTTTCATGAGCTCTACCGTGAGTCTTTTTATCTACGTATCCGTCATTATTTAGTGCAGCTGAGAAATGTACCTGATAAATATGCTTTTTGCAAAGCTCTGGATTCAAATAGCTTTTTGCATAATCACGCACATTTTTTCTTTCTATATTTGCTCTACAATATAGATGACAAATATCAAAACAAACCTTCAAGTTTGGATGATTTATAGCTTCTGCCACTTCAAATACTGTACATGTATTTTCAAAAAACATGAATATATTTTCTAAAAGTAGTATTACATTTTCTCCCTCTATCAACTTCAGTAGTTCTCTAATTTTATCCAAAGTTAAAGCTTCATGTAATTTAAAATTCCACAAAGTATGATATAGTAAGTTAATTTTTATATTATACTTTCTAGATAGTTCTACACATTGTTTAAGCTGTGTTTTAATAATCTCTATATCTTTAAATAAAATACATTCTATCTCGTAACAAGATAAAGGTGGATGAATTGTTATTTCTTTTACATATGGATACTTCTCCATTAAATTATCTATACTTTCTTTTATTTCAAAAGGAGCTGCAATTCCATTTTCGTTAAAAAACTGTAGTTCTACCCCTTTGCATTTCTTTAGGTATTCTTCCATTTTATCCAGTCCTTCAAGACGTTTACAAGTTTTAGGATATATATTCATTTTCAACTCTCTCCTTTTTCCCCTAGCAGAAATTATATATTAAATTAAATTTATATTCAAGAAACAGGTAGCTATTTTTAATCTACTATACTTAATTATGTATCTTATTTTGTTTCAATCTATTAAATACTGCATATGTTAAATTTATATTAAAATTTCGTATAAACAGCACAAAAGCTATACTAAAAAGTATAGCTTTATATTTTATTCTTTTATATAAAAAGGTTCAAATTTTTCTTCAACTGTTTTTGCAAGTTCACTATCACTTTCCACCATATTTAATGGCATTCCATTTAGGAAAGGTATAGCTGCACTAGCAATTGTATTAAATAGCTCTTTTTCTTTGCCGTCTGCGTATATGACTATTAAATATCCAATCTCATCATTTTTAGTCATAAGCTGTAAATATGCTTTTTTTACATCTTGCATATTTAAAAATAAATCTTTTAATTTATTCACTAACTCCTGAGGATAATCCTTAGGATTTCCTATTTCTATTTGTGTGTCTTTTTCAACAACACCCTCTCTAGTAATATTTTGTTTTATCTCTTTAATCATATCCTTAGTAAATGCAATATTGCAGCCTTTAGGATCAATTACAAAACCTTCTATATTATCATTATTAGTTGCAATCATAGCATAATCTTCAAAAGTATAGATTATAGATTGCTGTACTTTTTCTTTTTGCCACTTATGCACCTCAGAATCACTTGTAAATGCAATTAAAAAGTTTTTACCATCATTAGTCTTTATTACAGAAAATTGTATTTTGGTATCTTTATTTATATCTACCTTTCCACCACCTTTTGGTGCTGATTCAAGTATAACTGGACATAAAAATCTAGATTTTAAAACCTCAGATATAACCTGATTTTGTACCTCCATACTTTTCTCTTCTTTCAATTTATCTATTAGCTCTATTAGTTTTTTGTTATCTACTTCCATTTTTATCCTCCTACTATGATATAATATCATAAAGGAATTGAAAAATCTACACTTTATAACTTATTTTATATTTCAGGCGTAAATTCAACATATATTTCTTCAAATTCTTCTTTTAGCTTTTCTTCTACTTCTTTTTTAGCCTCTTTAAGTTCCTTTAAATTTATATTTGAATTATAACTTTTTATATATAATTCTATCCAAATTTTTCTACCAGTTCTTACAACATCATAAAAAGTAACATCATATGGATATTTTCTTATTTTTGCTTTTACTATCTTTTTAATTTCTTCAAGAGTATCTTTTTCTGGAGCAAATAAAATTAAGCTCTTAAATGCTTCAATGACCATTTTAATAGGCTCTTGTAGCATTATTACAGATATTACTATAGCAAAAACAGAATCGATATATGGAGCAATGAAACTAAATCTTGTATATTCTAGTATAAATTGCATAAGAAACGCTGTAAACATTCCAAGTGTTGTAACCATACCTATCTTCCATTCTATCAAGTCTACAGATATAACTGGTGTATTAACTTTTTTACTCTTATTTTTTAGGTATGCATATGAAATAATGTTAAATGCTTCTAATATAACTTGACATATAACTAGCCAAGAAGCATTAAGTTTTGAGCCGCCATTTAAAATTATCTCAATATTATCCATTATTAAAAATATTGTTATTATACCTATTGAAATACCTTTAACTATAATAAATATAGATTCAACTTGTGAGTATCCATAAGGTCTTTTCTCTGTTACTGGTTTATATATAAGTGGTAAAAGCACTGATATAATAACCATTATGACTAAATCTGCTATTCCAAACACGCAGTCTACAAGCATTGCTTGTGACTTACCAATAATAGCCATTGCTAATTCTACAATTACAAAAATTGCACTAAGTATCAACGAGAGCTTTAATATGTTACTCTCTTTTTTCATTTTTTCTTTCAAAATAACATCTCCTACTATCAATTGTCTTCCAAATATGCAATTTTAGCGACAAAAAAGGACACAAGATAAAAAATATCCCTTTTAATCTTGTATCCTCTGTCCTTTTGCCAGTTGGTTGTATCCTCGTAGGCGACGTTTTTCACGTTCTCTCCAAAGTATCGTCAAATAACCTTCCTTTTGCCTGATAGTTTCAATTTTTAGTAGACTTTCCTAAAAATCTTGCTTCTTCGGCTCTGCATATATGCAGTCTCTAGGGTTCTCATCATTCGAACATATTTGTTTTTACATGAATATTATACACTAAAATATATAAGTTGTCAAATAAGTTATGTAAACGTAGTATATCTAATTATGTCTATTTATGTAATATAATAGTTTCTCCTAGATTTATTATATGTATGTAAATGCTACTTTATTATTGATTCTAGAAGTGTTATAAATTCATCTTCTGTTAAATTCCTACAAATTATTTCAAATGTTAAATTATTGTAATTAAATCTTGCTAGATAAGTAGTATTGTAATTTAATAATTTTAATTCTGTATTATTTATATATGAAGACTCTATTTCATCAAAGCCAACAACTGGAGTACATCTAGCGATTCTATCATATTTACTAAAACATATTTCAACTGTTCTATTTTCTTCATATTTTTCTGATTTATAATCATTTATATTATTTTCACTACAATAATTAATTTCTGTTTGTGCCCAATCTTCTTCCTTTAGCTCTTTATTTCCATTTGTATATTCTTCAGAGCCCCAATCTTCTGGCCAATATAATTTCCAATTATATGATAATTTCATGTCTTTTGGAAGCTCTATTTGTTGCATAAAAGCATATTCTTTGTCTGTATCACTAATTTTTCTTCCAACTCCACCAATATCTTGTGAAATATCTTGAGTAAGTTCTACATTAGCAATTTTTATTTTGCCTTGAGTATTATTTTCTGCAATACTATTTGAAGGGATATTACTTTTTCTATAGCCTACTAGTGCTAGTGTTGATATAGCAACTATAGCTACTAGTACTGCAGGTATTAAAATATATTTTAGCTCACGTTTTCTCTCCTCTTTTTTCTCTACTTTGTGCATAATCTCATTAAAGTTTTTTTCTTTACTTATCTCTTCTTTAAAAACTTTTTTTAACATACTAATCACTCTCACTTTCATATTTTTTTCTTAGTTCTTTTATAGTCCTATATAGTCTGTTTTTCACATTTGACTCTGTAATATTAAGCTCAGTAGCAATATCAGATAACTTCATATCCAAAGTATAATATAAATAAAATACTTTTGCGGTTATTAAGTCCTTTTGCTTTATATACAAAAGTAGTTCTTTTGTACTTTGCTTTTTTACCATCTCTTCTTCTAGATCTAAAATATCTGGTATATCAGTATCTACTTGGTCATAGTTTATACTTTTTGTCAAACTATCTTCTTTTTGCCTCTTTAAAAAGCCAAAATGCCTGTAAATTTTGTTTTTTGCTATTCCAACAACATAGGATACTATATTTTCTACTTGAAGCGTATTTTTCTTTTTTAGAATCATATATAACTCTACATATGTATCTTGTACAATTTCATTTATATCGTCAATATTAGATACATTACAAATTACATACTTTAAGACGTTATTATAAGTAGAATTATATATATCTTCAAAGTCGTCTAAAGAAATTCTAGTATTCATATTTTTTCTCCCTTCATTATATAGTGCATAATTTGTTAAAAAAAGTTTCAAATATTTCTAAATTTTGTAAAAATTATAAAGAAAAAGAATAGATAATAATCTATTCTATTTTAACAATTCTTTTAAAAAATTAGCAGCTCTCTTAGATGCAATCTCTAAATACTCATCAAAATCCATGTTATTTTTACCATTTGGACTATCTGAAATACTGCGAATAACAATAAATGGTACTTCATCTAAAAAGCATATCTGTCCTATTGCTGCCCCTTCCATTTCTACACAACATGCATTAAACTCTTTACCAATTTTTTGAGCCATTTTCTTGTCTGTGCAAAATATATCACCTGATGCAACATTGCCAACTACCACATTATACTCATGTGATTTATCCATACTGTTCATAACACTCTTGCATTTTTCTAGTAATGCTTTATCTGTATATACGTACTTTCCAATTCCTGTAATTTCACCTTTATCACGGCCAAAAGCTGTAATATCAAAATCATGCTGAGCAAGCTTTTCTGCAATAACAACATCTGTAGTATTTAGTCTTTCGTCTATTGCTCCTGCAGTACCAATATTTATCACATAATCAATATCAAAATGGTCTATCATTATCTGTGTAGTTCTTGCTGCATTTACTTTTCCTATACCACATTCTACTAGTACGCAATCTCTTTGAGATATACTACCTTCAAAAAAAATTAGATTATATATCTTTTTTTCAGTGATATTTGTCATGACATTCTTTATTTGCTGCATTTCTTCATTCATAGCAGCTATTATTCCAATCATCTTCATAGTTATTCTCCCTTGTACTTTACGCATGAAACTATGCTGTAGTTTTTTAGTCTATCTCTCGCTTTTAAATCTACAAGTTCAATTAAAGTGCAAATTCTAACAACTTGTCCGCCAAGTCTTTCTACCATTTTAATAATAGCTTCAATTGTTCCACCAGTTGCTAATAAATCATCTATTATAACTACTTTATCATTAGGTTTAATACTATCTAAATGCATTTGTAAAGTAGCACTACCATACTCTAAATCGTAGTCTTGACTAATAGTTTCACATGGTAGTTTTCCTTTCTTTCTAACTGGAACAAATCCTTTATTTAAGTTATATGCTATTGGCATACCAAATATAAAGCCTCTTGACTCAGGTGCAACTACAATATCAAAATCTAAATCTTTTAGTAGATTCTGCATACTATCAACAGCAAGTTTTAGTCCTGCTTTATCTTGTATTACTGATGTTACATCTCTAAATATAATTCCTTCTTTAGGAAAATCATTTATATTCCTAACATAATCTTCTAAATTCTTCATAAGATATTTCACCTCTCATATTTCTAATACGCAAGAATTATACTACAATAATCTCATTTTTACAACATATTTATTTTATTCCATTTATTATTGAATCACTGTATATCTTTGCCATAGCTTTTATATCTATCTCTTCATTTTTTTCATATTTAATTAAAGTACTAGAACATATGATAGAAAATATAGAATATGCTATTGTCCTTGTATCTATATTCTTAATCTCTCCATTTTGTACTGCATTTTTAAGTACATTTTCAATTACTTCTATACATTCTGCAACACATTCTCTACATTTAACATTTCTCTTTTCATTGCCACATAACTCTTTTACTACTAGATTTATTAGGCTTTCATATCTATTTACAACTTTAAGTTCAACACACATAATTTCATATATTTTTTCTTCAAGTGTTTGAGCTTTTTTTATCTTTATTTCTAAGCTGTGTTGTAATAGCTTTAAGCCTTCTACTATTAAAAAGTCTAGTATTTCTTCTTTGCTAGAAAAATGGTAATATAATGTACCTTTAGCAATTCCAACAACAGAAGTTATCTCTTCTATGCTTGTTGCATCATATCCCTTTTTGGCAAATAAGTCTATTGATGTTTCAAATATTTTCTTTTTTGTTCTATTCATAATTGTCTCCTCTACGTTTAAGATTATACTACACTTTTTCACATTTTTAAATAAAAAACAGTAAATTTATTGTTTAAGCTAATCTGCTGTGCTATAATCTTTTCAAGAGGTAGTTTATATATGAAAAAAAGAAGTATTTTATTTATCATATTATTTATTACTATTGCAGTTACAATAGTATTTGTTACTATACTAACTATTAAAAATAACAATTTAAAATTTTTATGTGATGAAAATAAACAGCTAGTACTAGTAGAAAAAATATATAACGATATTATACCAAATATAAATTCTGGAAATATAAACATAAACGTAGATGTTTCTAATTATAGGAACTTCGTTACTTATGAAAATTATAACGTTAATATAATTGATCAAATCGATTCAATTTTTAATAATTATTCTACAGAAGAAAAATCTAAAGATTACACAATAAAATTATCTTTTGATGTTAAAAAATTACAGCTTAACATATTAGTTGAAAATATTAACAGTTTAGATTCTCATAGTTATTCATATAAACTTGGTATTGATAAATCTGAAGACGCAATAACATATAAACTAATTGAGCCCATTATACATTCAATAGAATAAGAAATAAGCTACATAGCAAAAACTATGTAGCTTTATTTTATACAACTTGAAATATAAAGAATTTCAAATAATCTGTTTCTTCGACATTAAGTAGTATTGGATGATCTGGTGCTTGTTGCCTTTTTTCTATCTGTCTTAGTCTTACTCCTGCATCTTTAGCAGCATCTTTTAGCATATTTAAAAATCTTTCTTCATCCATAAAATGTGAGCATGAACAAGTAGCTAAATATCCACCTCTTTTTAATGCTTTCATCGCTCTATAATTTATCTCTTTATAGCCTCTTTTAGCATTTTTTATAGTTTTTCTAGACTTTGTAAATGCTGGTGGATCTAATATTATAAAATCATATTCACCATTTTTAATTTGTGGTAATAAATCAAAAACATCAATAGCTTCAAAGCTCATTTTTTCCTCTAAGTCATTAAGGATAGCATTTTGTCTTGCCATTTGTATAGCACTTTCAGAGATATCTACTGCATGTACGTGTTTTGCTCCACCAAATGCAGCATTTAGTGCGAATGAGCCAGTGTGCGTAAAACAATCTAGTACATTTTTATCTTTAGCTATCTTAGAAATAGCTTTTCTATTATATTTTTGATCAAGAAAGAAGCCTGTTTTTTGGCCATTTTCAACATCGACTTTATACTTAATTCCATTTTCAACTATTTCGGTTACAGTGTAATCTGGTATATCAGCACCATCTAGCTTATAATATCCTTTATATTCTTCCAAACCTTCTAGCTTTCTAATCTCTACATCATTTCTTTCATAAAGTCCAACTATATTTTGTCCGTCTTCTTTAAGTATTTTATATAGTAAGTTGAATATAACGTCTTTTCTTTTTTCAATTCCTAGAGATAAAACTTGTGCTACTAGTATGTCATTAAATCTATCAACAGTAAGTCCAGGAAACTCATCTGCTTCTCCAAATATTATTCTACAGCAACTTATATCCTCTTGCATTACAGTCTTTCTGTAATCCCAAGCATATCTTAATCTGCGTTCCCAAAAAGCTTCATCAAATTTATCGTTAGCATTTCTAGATATAATTCTAACTATTATTTTAGAATTATTATTGATAAATCCAGTACCTAAGTATTTACCTTTTTGAGAAATAACGTCGACTAAATCTCCATTTTCATATTTTCCTGTTATTTCTATTACTTCATTGTCATAAACCCAAGGATGATTTTTTTCTTGCTGTTTTCTTGACTTTTCATCTACTATTACTTTTACATAATCTCTTTCTACTTTCATACTACTATTTATTCTACCTCTGTTTTCCATAAACCATGTTTATTACAATATGCATAAAGTGTTGCACCCTTTATATATGGAAATCTAGCTTGTGCATCCTGCTCCGGATATAGTTTAACCATATATTCTTTGTTGTCTGCAACTAAGCATATCCACTCTATATAGTGCTCTTTTTCCATAACATGATTAACTTTTACATATATTTCATCTTCTACATGCTCATAAGTTGGAATATGTTTTTCAACAGCACATTCTACTGTATTAGGCTTAACATCAATCATTTCCTTTGAGCAACACATAATGTTTGTATCATTATATACTCTAACTACATTTCCACATACTGGACATCTTTTTAATTTTAATTCATTCTTCATTATAATTCCTCCTTAAATATAAAAATAGTATGCAACTTAGTACATACTATTTAATTACCACTATTTTATTAAATCTACTATATCTTTTGCATAGTCGCTAACTACAAAATATGCATAGTTTCCTTTTGAACCGATTCTTCTGTTTTTAACTAACTCGTATTCTTCAGTTAGGTATTTTTTCCACATTTCATCATAGCTTTGACCAAAGTTTTTCAAAGCTGTAACTACATTTTCTACATTTCCCTCAGTTGCCTCAATAACAATATACATACTAGCACTAGTATTAACGTATGGTTCTACACCAATTACTTGCTTCACCCAGTCCCTATTTATACCAAATTCAGACTCTAAATCTTCTATTGTTATTTGAGACATTTTAGTTGCATCTAAGTTAGTAGATTCTTCTATGTCTGATGAAAGTGCTGTAAAATCAATATCTACTGGCACTGAGTTATCTTCCTTATTGCTTTGGAATGCTACTACTAAAATAATAGTTGCACAAATAATAAAAACTGCTATTACCATTGCAAGTACAATATTGGTCTTTTTCATTACAATCACTCCCTTAATACATATATACTTATATTATACACTAATTATTTATTATTTCAAGTAATAATTTATTAACAATCTGTGGATTTGCTTTTCCCTTTGTTTCTTTCATTATCTGTCCTACTAAAAATCCTATTGCTCTATCTTTACCTGCTTTATAGTCTGCAACAGATTGTGGATTTGCTTCTACGACTTTTTTAACAATTTCTTTAATTGCTCCTTCATCTGAGATTTGAACAAGTCCTTTTTTATTTACTATATCTTCAGCTTTTTCTCCTGTTTCAAACATTTCTTCAAATATTTGCTTTGCAATTTTAGATGAAATTGTACCTTTGTCTATTAAACATATTAGACTTGCTAAATTTTCTTCAGTAACTTTAGATTCATTTATTTCGATTTCTTTTTCATTCAGCATTTTTGTAAAGTCACCCATAATCCAGTTTGCTACTGCTTTAGGATTATTGCATGCTGCTGTAGCCTTTTCAAAATAGTCTGCGGTATGTTTTGAAGCAGTTAATATCTCAGCATCATACTCAGGAAGATTAAATTCACTTACGTATCTTTCTTTCTTTATATGTGGCATTTCTGGTAATGAATTTTTAATATCATTTATATACTCATCACTTAATACGATAGGTGCAAGATCTGGCTCTGGGAAATATCTATAGTCCTGAGCATCTTCTTTTGAACGCATAGCGTATCCTACGCCCTTTGCATCATCCCATCTTATTGTCTCCTGATGAATTACTCCACCATTTTCAAGAACTTCAATTTGTCTTTTTGTTTCAAATTCAATTAGATTATGTATTGCTCTAAAAGAGTTTAAGTTCTTAGTTTCTGTTCTTGTACCAAATTCCTTTTGTCCTACTGGTCTAACAGATAAGTTTACATCACATCTTAAAGATCCTTCTTGCATTTTACAATCACAAACTTCTAGATACTCTAAAATTGATTTTAGAGTTTGCATATATGCTACAGCTTCATCTGCATTTCTTATATCTGGTTCTGATACAATCTCAATAAGTGGAACTGCACATCTATTCATATCTACAAGAGTGTCTCCTGTATAAGCATCATGTATTAGCTTTCCTGCATCTTCTTCTATATGTATTCTTGTTATACCTATTGTCTTTTTATTTCCGTCGACATTTATATCTACGTGGCCGCCTATACATAATGGTAAATCATATTGTGATATCTGATATGCTTTAGGCAAGTCTGGATAAAAATAATTCTTTCTATCTTGTTTTGAAAATCTAGATATTTCACAATTTGTTGCAAGTCCTGCTTTTATAGCATACTCAACAACTTTCTCATTTAAAACTGGTAAAGTTCCTGGCATTCCTGTACATATTGGACAACAATGAGTGTTAGGGTCAGCTCCAAATGATGTTGAACAGTTACAATATATTTTTGTTTTTGTTGATAATTCAGCATGAACTTCAAGTCCAATTATAACTTCATAATCTTTCATTCTACTTTCCCTCCTCTATCTTTGGTCTTTCAGTGTGATAATCTGTATTTTGCTCAAAAGCATATGCAGCTTGAAGTAAAGTCTTCTCATCAAAAGCTTTAGCAATAAACTGAATACCAATTGGCATACCATTATTATCAAAACCACCTGGTACTGATATACCTGGAAGTCCTGCAATATTTACAGGAACAGTATATATATCTTCAAGATACATCTCAAGTGGTGAAGCATTATGTGCTCCAAATTTGAAAGATGTATTTGGTGCTGTTGGTATCATAATAACATCACATGCCTCAAAAGCTTTCTTAAAGTTTTCAACTATAAGTGTTCTAACTTGTTGAGCACGTTTATAATATGCATCATAATATCCAGAAGAAAGTACATATGTACCAAGCATAATTCTTCTTTTTACTTCTTCGCCAAATCCTTCTGTTCTAGATTTTACGTATAACTCATCTAAGTCGCTAAAATCTTTTGCTCTATATCCGTATCTTATACCATCATATCTTCCAAGGTTTGATGAAGCTTCAGCTGTTGCAATTATATAGTATGTTGCAAGAGAATATTTTGCGTACTCTAATTTTATCTCTTGAACTTTAGCACCAGCATTTTTAACTGTTTCTATAGCTTTATCATAAGCAAGTTTTACATCTTTATTTATACCATCAGTTATAAAGTCTGTTGGTATACCTACAACTTTTCCATTTAAATTATTAGATAATCCAGATACATAGTCTACTTTTTCAACATTTGCAGAAGTTGTATCCATCTTATCATAACCTGCAATTACATTTAGCATTAAAGCTGCATCTTCTACAGTTTTTGTAAAAGGACCTATTTGGTCTAGTGATGAAGCAAATGCTATAAGTCCAAATCTAGATATTAAACCATATGTTGGTTTTAATCCTACTACTGAACAATATGAGGCTGGTTGTCTTATAGATCCACCTGTATCTGATCCTAGTGCAGCATATGCCATGTCTGCTGATACTGCAGCAGCACTTCCACCTGAAGAACCACCTGGTACTCTAGCTAAATTCCAAGGATTTTTTGTCTTCTTAATATATGAAGTTTCAGTAGATGATCCCATTGCGAATTCATCCATGTTAGTTTTACCAACCATTATAGCACCAGCATCTTCCAATCTTTTTACTACTGTTGCGTTATATATTGGTGTAAAGTTTTCAAGCATTCTTGATGCACATGTTGTTTTAACACTATTTGTACAAATATTATCTTTTATAGCAATAGGAACACCACCAAGTACTCCGATGTCCTCACCATTATCTAGTCTCTGTTGTAGTTCTTCTGCTCTTTGATATGCCATATCTCTTGTTAAAGTAATATATGCATCAACTTTAGGTTCTACTTCATCTATTCTAGAATATACGCTATCTAAAACTTCTTTAATTGTAACTTCTTTATTTTTAATTTTTTTTGCTATATCAGTTAAAGTTAAACTGTATAAATCCATCCTATTTCCTCCTATTCTACAACTTTTGGAACACTTATACATCCTGCATCTTTGCTTGGTGCATTCTTTAGTATTTGTTCTCTATCATATGAAGGTTGTACTTCATCTTTTCTGAATACATTTTTTATATCTAATATATGAGCTGTAGGTTTTATTCCATCTACATCGATATTTGAAAGTTCATTTGCAAAATTAACAATATCAGATAAATCATTAGTATATTTATCTAATTCTTGTTCTGTTAAATTTAATTTAGATAATTTTGCAATATGTTTTACTTCTTCTTTTGATATACTCATTTAAAAGCCCCCTTTAATTACAATGTTTATTATACTTTAAATGGTAATTTCTGTCAAGGGAAAATGCTTATATATAAAGCTTTTTTGAGATTATAGAAAAGAAGAAAGAGTATAGTTTTAACCTATACTCTTTCAAAGTTATATGAATTTATTATTCAGATATCTTTTTGTTTCTTTTTATAACATATACTATTCCAAGAACTGATACTAGTGCTACTATACCTAACGCATATACTGCAATATCTCCTGTATCTGGTAATTCTGGTTTCTTAGTATTAGTTATTTTTACAGTTGTTTCTTCTGTGTCTATTACTATTTCATGTTCTTCTGTATCTATCATATACTCTTCTGGTGCTTCTAACTCTCTATATGTATATTTTCCATAAGGTATATCTTT
>CANROM010000013.1 GCA_947632225.1 uncultured Clostridia bacterium
TATAACTACTTGTGCATTATCTAATATTGCCTCTTCATCATTTACTAATTCAAATGTTATTGTCTGATCTTTTACAAGACTGTTAAACTTATACTCTTTAATACTTGGTTTATCTTTTAATACATAGTACTCTGTCTCTACTGGTGAGTCTACTATTACAGTCTCACCATTATACATTACAGCAGAAACTGTATATTTCTTTATGCCGTATCCAGTTGAATCAGCAGGTACAGCTACAGTATAAGTGCCATCATCATTTCTTGTTGCACTATATAATGCATTTTCTACCATAATTCCTGTAGGATCACTGTCATTATTTGAATTAAATGTATAATTAACTTTTACTTTTTCACCTTTTTGTACATAATAGTTTTCAACTTTGTTCTCTTGGATAGATGCTACTGTTGAGATTTTTACAGTTGTCTCTCCAATCTTATCTTTGCTTTCATGTACAAGGCCATCATCTAACTCATAATCTGCTCCAACTTCAATTCTATACTCTCCAGCTTTAAAGATTCCATTTTCTGGTGATTTAAAGTCTACAGATACCTCATCATTATCTATATCTCTAGTTTCTATTACATCACCTTTTGGATTTACTAATTTTATGTTTAGATGAGTTAATGTCTTATCATTATCTGTTAATGTAATATCTGCAGTAATTGTTTCTTGATTTTCATCTGTATGAGCATTTAGTTCAACAGATGGTTTATCTTTAAATATTACTACACTATTTTGTAAATTTGTAAAGTCTTTTAGATTGTCTAAAATTGCTTTTGTAAGCTTAAGTTCTGTTCTTTCTTCATCTTTATATGGTATTTCTAGTGTATAAGTCTTGCCCTCTTTTGTAATGTCACCATAAGTTACACCATTTATCTCTACTTGATTTACATAGTAATCTGTATATTCATCATTGTCTTCTGATGCATTTGAGCTTTCAAATGCTAATTTAACAGTTTTAGCATCTCTATTAACTTCTAGAATTCTAAAGTTTTCTAAAGTAAAGTTATATTCACCTATTATCTCAAATTGACCTTCTTGTGCAAGAGTAGTCTCTTGATTTTGAGATCCTACTGCTTTATCTGAATCTAAGTCATAAGTAATATATACTTCTACTCCATATTTATTGAACTCTTTAATATCTGGTAGTAAGAAAGATGTACTATCTTTAGTAGTAAATTCATACTCTTTTCTTTCATTGCTTTCTTTATCTATTATTACATATTTACCAGATACAAATGTTTCTTCTGGATCTGTAATAGTAAATGAAAGAACTGGGTTATCACTAGAGCCTCCAACTGCTAAATTACTTACAGTTGGTATTTCAGATTTTAGTACTTCAACCTTTGATGTATAATCTACGTTTGCACTCTTATCATTTTTAAAGTTAATTCTAGTAACTTGTAAATCTGTTTCTCCAGCTTGTTCTGGCATTTTGACATTTACTTTATATACACCATCTTCTACTTTTTGTGTTTCATATGCAACTTGGTTTACAACTATTGTATCTACTTCTTCGTTTGTATTTGTAAGTAAAGTATACTCAACTTCTAGTTCTTGACCTTTCTTTGCATATTTTCCAGAATTGCTGCTTACTATTCTTGCACCTGTCATTACTTCAACTTTAGTTGAAACAATTGTCTCTTGTTCATGTGTCTGACCGTCTACAGCATCATAACTTGCTATAACTTCTATAGTATATTCTCCAGCAGCATAGTATTTATCTTCATTACCAAATGTTATAATTTCATTTTCAGATTCAACTTTTTGTTTTGCTAACTCTACATTTTGTGAATTTAATATTCTTACGTATACGTCTTTTGCTATCTTATCTGGATCTGTTAGGCTAACATCTGCTTTTATACTCTTTAAGTCATCTGCTACAGTACCAATAACTATTGCTTTTAAAGACTTAAATACTACAACTTTATTATCTTCAGTAATTATGAAGTCTTGTAAGTTATTTAGTATAGCTTTCTCTAATACTAGTTCTGTTCTATTCATTTGAGTATATGGTACTTCTACTGTATATGTAGTTCCATTCTTTTCTACATTTTCATATGTATTTCCATTTATAACTACTGTATCTACATAGTAATCATCATATTGGTCATTATCTTCTGATGCATTTGTACTTTCAAATTCTAGTACAATTACTTCATTTTGTGTATCTACTTTTTTAACTCTAAAATTACTAAATGTAAATTCGTAATCTCCAATTGCCTCAAATTGTTTTTCTGCTAGTAATTTTGTTTGTTGGTTAACTGTATTTTCTTTATCTGAATCGAAATCATATGTAATAAATACATCTACATCATATTTTGTAAATTCTTCTATATTATCTAATTCAAATGATAAACTATCTAATGAATCAAATGGAATTTCGAATTCTTCTCTATCTTCTGTGTTAGTGATAACAATTCTACCACTTACAAATGTATTTTCTTCATCTGTAATAGCAAATGAAAGTAATGGTTTATCTAATGTAGTATCTACTGATATTGCTGTTACTACTGGCTCTGTATCTCTCAATACATCAACATCAATACTATTTTCTACATTTATTACTTCGTCTTCTGAGTATCTAAGTTCAGTTATATTGTATTTATATTCTCCTGCAACTTCTGGAGTGTTAACTCTAGCCTCATATTTGCTATTTGCTACTCTTCTTGGAGTTACTACTTGACCATTTATTACAACAGATTGTAATTCTTTATCTGTATTAGCTTCAATCTCGTATGTTAATACTATTACGCTATCTTTAGCTACATAGTATTCTTGCGCTTCTCCGCTTGTAACAGTTGCAAGTATTTTAACGCTAGCTTCCTTACTAGCAATTACTTCATCTTCATGTTTTTCTCCATCTGCTCTATCATAATCTGCTAGTATCTCTACTTTATATTCTTGAGACTCAAACACACCATCTTCTGCTTTAAATTCAACTTCTTTGATATGTTCTTCTACGTCTTTAGTCTCTATAACATTACCTTCAGCATCTACTAATCTTACACATAATGCACTTAATACATCATCTGTATCCATAATATCATATGTAGCTTTAATACTACTCATATCGTCTGATACTGTTGTATTAGTAATAGTTGCTGTTGGTTTATTTTTAAATACTACTATAGTACCTTGTTCTAGATTTGTAAATTCTTTTAAGTTTGCAAGAATTACCTTATCTAAAGTTAATTCAAGTCTTACGTCAGTTTCATATGGTATTTCTACTGTATAAGTATTGTTATCTTTAGACTTAATCTCATATTCACTGCCATTTACAAATACTTTCTTAATGTCGTAATTTGAAGCATTAGTGCTTTCAAATGAAAGTACAATTACTTTTCTTTGTGTATCTACTTTAACAAAGCTAAAGTTTTGTAGAGTAAACTCATATTCTCCAATAACCTCAAATTTACTATTTTCAGTAATAGTATCTTGATGTTCATTATCATCTTTATTTGAGTCAAAATCGTATGTTAATTCAATTTCTACATTGTATTCTTTAAATTCTTCTATATTTTCAAGTACAAATGTAGTGTTGTCTCTTGATTCAATTGGTAGTTCTTGTTTTTGTCCATTTCCTGTTATTATTACTTTACCACTTACAAATGTATCTTCTTCATCTGTAATAGTAAATGAAAGTACAGGAGCATCTGGATCATCATCATTAACTACAATATCACTAATTGATGGTTTTACAGTTCTTAGTACATCTACCTCTTTAGTATTTGTAGCTGATGTTTGTTCATTTGCATATACTAATCTTGTAGCCTCAAATGTATGTTTACCATATTTATCTGGTGCAGATACAACTACTGTATATGTTCCATCATCATTCTTTTGTGCAGGTAAAATATTTCCATTTACAGTTATACCTGTTACATCTTCTTTTGAGTTTGTGCTAATTGTATATGTTATCTTTAATTCTTCACCTTTTTGTACATAATATTTATCTATTTCTGCTTTATCTATATTTGCATAAATTGCAACACCAACTTTAGCATCGCCTAATTTTTCAGCTTTATGCTCAACACCATCAACTGTATTATAGTCTGCACGAACTTCTATAGTATAAGTTCCAGCATCATATATATTATCTGAATTAAATACAACTTCCTCAGCTGTTACATCTAAGTCTAATGTATCAACTTGTTTTCCTTCTGGATCTAATAATCTTGCATGTAGTGTACCATCTACAATAGTAGATTCTTCATCTATTACTTGTAGTGATGCAGTTATTGTTCTTAGGCCATCTACTAACTCACGAGTTACTGTACTACGAACTATAGCTGTAGGAGCTGCTTTAAATACTACCACACTATTATTTTCAGTAATTGCAAAACCTTGTGTATTATTTAGTATTGCTTCTTGAACAACTAGTTCTTGTCTATTAGTATCAGTAAATGGTACTTCTACTGTATATGTTCTATTTTCTCCTAGAGTTACAGGATATGTTACACCATTTATAACAACAGATTGAATGTAGTATGTGTCAGATGCAGCTTCTGCAAGTGTAGTCTTAAATTTTAATACTACAACATTTCTATCTCTATTTACATCCTCAACTTTTAACTCGCTAAAGTTAAATTCATAATTTCCTATTAACTCAAATTCTGTTTGAGCAAATTTTTCTTCATATTGATTTTCTGTATCTACTTTATCTATATCTAAGTCATAAGTTACATATATTTCTACTTTATAATTTTCAAAATCATCGATATTATCTAACTCATGAATAGTCTCACCTATAGATGTAAATTCTTTATTTACTACTACTTCATCTCCATTTGCAGAAAGATGTGTAATAACAATTCTACCTTTTACAAATGTTTCTTCTTCATCTGTAATAGTAAATGCTAATGTTGCTTTGCCATTTCCCTCTTTATCTACTACAGATAAAGCATCTACTACAGGTTTTTCAGATTTTAATACTTCATATTCTAAAGCATCAAATGCTTCTACTTCTCCCTCATTTGTAAATACTACTTTTGTTACATCTAATTGTGCAATCCCATCATCCTGTGGTGCATTAAAGCTTACTGTGTATGTTCCATCATCATTTTTTACAGCATTTAATGTTATACCATTTATTACAAATGAAGCTATTGTATCATCTGTATTAGTTTCAACAGTATATGTTACTTCTAGTTTTTGTCCCTTCTTTGCATATATGTTATCTATTTTGCTATTTATTATTGTAACCTTTACTGGCTCTTTAATTTCTTCGGCATACTCAACAGTCTTAGTTACCTCTGTGCCATCGCCTAAGTCATATGTTACTTCTACTTTTACTTTATAATCTCCAGATTCGTTAACATCAAACTCTATAGAGTCCTGACCGTCTTCTAATACTTTAGAGTCTACTATATTTCCTTCACTATCTGTTAAATATGCAGTTACGCTCTTAATAGCACCATCTACATCATTATTATTTACTTTTACCTTTACTTTTGAATCATTAAGTTCTGCCTCAACATCTCCAATAGTTGGCTCATTTCTTAAATATACATACTCTAATTTTTCATCTACATCATATGATGTACCGTTTTGTAGTATAACTTCTTCAATATTAACAGAGTTTGCACCTTTTGCACCTTTTTCTAGTACTACTTGATACATATCTCCAACTTTAGATACTTGATATTTTTGTCCATTTATTACTACAGATTCAACATCATAATATGAGTCGTATGAATTCTTAAAGCTTAAAACTAAAGGATCTCTATCTGTTACTCTTTCAGTTATATTGTAATCTGTTCCTTCAAATCCATAATCTGCGTTTATAATAAAGTCTTGACTTACTAATGTGTCATTTGCTCTGTTATCTTCTGGTTCTCCATAAACATCACTATCTAAGTCATATTCAACTTCTACTCTTACATTATATTTTTTATCTTTCTTTAAGCCATCTAGTACATATGTATTGTCGCCATTTTCTAGTCTATCTGACTCAAAAACAACGTTACCTTCTTCATCTGTAACAACAACTTTACCAGATTTTATAGCAGAGTCATTGTCACTAATATTAACAGAAACTTCTGGTATCTCTTTTTCTGTATCAATTGAGAATTCACCTACTTCAGGTTTATCTTTTAATACATCAAAAGTTACTTTATACTCAGTTTCAACTTCTTTACCATTATCTAAAACAACACCTGTTATAACAACATCTTGAAGTCCTGCTTGCTCTGGTGCTGGTACAGTTACTTTATAACTGTTTCCTTCTCCTTTTTCTACAGGATACTCTTTTCCATCAATTATTACAGATTTTACATCTGTGTATGGTGTTATATCTATATTAAGGTCTAAAGTAACATCTTCTCCTTTATTTGGAGTTAAGCTACTAACAGAAGAACTTCCTACAGAAGACTCATAATCTGGTTCTACTGGCTCATCTGGTTCAACAGGTGGTTGTTCTTCTTCACCTTTTTCATCCTCTGATGGATTTGGTGTTATATTTCCAGTATATTCTTGGTTAGTTGCCTTATCTGTTGCTTGTGCAGCATCAGTTATAGTTATCTTACCATCATTATTTAAATCTTTTTCTTTTAAATCATCCTCATCTTGAGGTCTCTCTATTTCAAGTATGTATTCTAGTATATCCTTAGAATCATCATAATCTACATCTCCGTCTTTATCTACGTCAGGATTTTTTGTAGTAAAGACTTTAATAGTGATTACTAATAATACTAATAGTAATACTATAGCAATAGCAGTAATTATTAGTCTTTTATTGCTTGAATCATCTTTTGCTAGTTTTAAATAGTAGTATACTAAAGACAAAACAATAGCAAGCATGACAATAATAAGTATAACTCCAACTACTGGTACATCCTTTTTAACTGTTATGTCAGTAGTATCATCTGCTGGAATTTCTACTTTATTACTTGGAATGCTTTCGCCTTCATCTAGTCCGTCTTTTAGTACTAAAACTTCTACACTACTTCCTTCAATTGCAATATCTTTTTTGCCATTAGATGCAGTTATACCATTAACAGTAATAGCTGTTTTACCGGCTTTTGCATCTTCTTTTACTTTTAGTTTTAATTGTAAAAGCTTATTACCATTTACTCCTTTTTTATTTATTAAAGCAAACTTGTTGTTTTCTTTGTTATATGTTATATCTGACCAATTTTCTTGCTCTTGAAAATCTTTTGTCTCTATAACTTCAAAAACATCTTTATCATAGCCTAATTTTGCAGTATAGGCATACAAGTCTGTATGATTTGAATCTATATCAATAGAAACAACAATTTCCTCCCCTAGTTTAACCTGATTCTTATCTGTTTTTAACATTAAACTATCTTTTGCATTTACATTTGTTAAAAATGAAAATGAAACGAATAATGTCAAAACTAATAATGTGCATGCTAATGCTTTTTTCATACAATTTTTCTCCCCTTTTTTACAAATCGTTCGCTAATATTTTACTAAATTTTCATACTGTTGTCAATAAATTTTTGAGTTTTTTATTGCAAAACTATTCATTTTTTATGTAAACAACTCTGGCAATTGATTTCTTGCGATTTTTTTATATTTTATTTCACATAATTTGTACATTTCTTAGTCTAATTTATACTATCAATATATACCTAATATTTCAAAAATATGAAATAAATTTTACAAAAAAACTAGCACAAATTTTTGTACTAGTTTCTCTTAAGCTTGAAGATTATATACTCTTCTTCTGATCGTCCAAAAAAGTTATCCTCAAATTTAGCTACAGGTTTGAAACCAAACTTTTCATGTATTTTTACAGATGCAATATTTTCTTGCTCAACACAACTATAAATATCGCTTTTTTTATACACATTTAATACATGTTCTACTAACATCGAAGCAATACCTTTTCCTTCATGTCCCTTTTTTGTACCTATTTCCCAGATATACACTGAATTGCTTTTTATATTTTTTAGTGTTACATCAAACTCTTCTTTTTGGACAAAGTCTGTATTTTCATAAATAGATATATAACCAAGCGCTTCGCCACTCTTATCATCCACATAAACATAATTTTTAATTAAATCGTCGCTCACAGCTGTATTATTGCTTTGCTCACTAATAAAATGCTTATCACTTGTGTTGTATATACTTTTTACTTCTTTCTTTAATCTTCCTTCTATAATCATAATATCACTCCTATTCATATAAAAATTATTTTATTGATTTGTTTTTTTGGCGTATTTTCTATTTTAGCACTTTTTTATTTTTATGTCAATCTTTTTTGTAATCTTTTGTAATTCTTATATATAATAAATAGGAGAATTGCTATTCTCCTATTATTTCATCTGCTTTTTCTTGAGATAAATATCCATACTGTATCATCTTATTTATTACTTGCATTTGTCTTTGTTTTGCAAGCTCAGGATTTACATCTGGTGCATATACTGCTGGTGCATTTGGTATTCCTGCAAGCATTATACATTCACTATCTGTTAGCTCGTCTAACTCTTTATCATAGTAGTACCTTGCAGCATCTTTTATAGTATAGCAACCCCCTCCAAAATATGAAGTATTTGCATATAATTCCAAAATTTCATCCTTAGATTTTAACTCCTTTTCAAGTTCAATTGCCATAAAAGCCTCAGCTACTTTTCTTTCTAGTTTCTTTTCTTGTGTAAAGTATATATTCTTACATAACTGCTGTGTTATAGTGCTTCCGCCTTCGGCTAAGCTCATTGTTTTAATATCATTTATAACTGCACGTCCAATAGATACAGGATCTACTCCTCTATGTGTATAAAATCTTCTGTCTTCAACTGCAATTACTGCGTTTAAATACATTATTGGTATTTCATCATATGTGGCATAGCCGTCTTTTTCTTTTATTTGTGCTATCTTAACTTCAAGAGGTGTCTCTTGTAATGCCTCTTTATACATTGTATAGCCATTATATATAAAAGGTGATACTATAGCTACTACTATTAGTAATATAACTATAAAATACTTTAATAACTTTTTCATATTCCTCTCCTATTTTCTATCTACATATTATAACGACGATAGTTTAATAAAAATAACAATACTTATATATAAACTATATCACATATAACAATAAATATCCATAGAAAAAGGAGTATTTTAAAAATACTCCTACTCAAAAGATAATATAAACATAGCAACCATTACTATTGCAATTATTACATACTGCAATGCAGATAACTTTTCTTTTAAGAAAATTCTAGACAGTAATACTGATACTACGCTATAAGTTGCAACAAGAGGTGCAGCTATAGCAGGAGCCTCTGAAAGTGCAAATACATAAGTAATTTGTCCTACAGCTTCTCCTATTGACTGGAAGCAAAACCATTTTTTACTAAATATATTGTATGGCTTCTTTTCTCTTATCCATATATAGATCCATGCAAGAAGACCTACAACAAAGAAAGTTAAAAAATAGCATACTGTAACTTCATTTTCTGTCATTATGCAGTCATTTAAGTACAATGCATCTAAGTATGATCCTATACCGTCTAATATACAATATAAAAGTGGAAACATTAAGGCAAATAAGCTTCTAGTATATTTCTTATCACTATTTTTTTGTGCCTCTTTATCCACAAAAGTATATCCAAGTGCTATTATTCCTACAACAATTGCAACAACTGCAATTATTTGAATTGGTGTTAATACTTCTTTTAGAAAAATTACACATAAAATAGAAGTAACACCACATGATGCATTAGATACTGGAGATGATATTGAAAGCATTATATATCTTAGTCCCACATATCCAAATATCATTGACACAATGTAAAACATTGATATAGGTAAATATGAAATTATATTGCTAAGTGATACATCAGTTTTTAGTACAAAAATATATACTAATGCAAGTGCTCCCATAGCAAAACCTACTGTTGATGTAATTCTCCAATGACTTAACTTATCCTTTTCATTTTCATTTGAACCGATTTTACCAAATAGCTCAGTAGTTGCCCATGCAATTACTGTAAATAGGCAAAAAAATGTCCACATAAACAATTCCTCCTTTGTGCGTACTGCTTGATTATAACATTTTTTGACATAATTTGCAATTATTATTTACAAACTATTTATTTTATGTTAGAATTACTCTCCTATATAAAATATAAAGGAAGTGATACTAATGATACCTTCAGAAAAGTTAAGGAAAATTATATCCAAAATGCGAAAAGTTAATTTAGAGGATTTTAAATGGGACGAATCACTAAAAAAATCTGTATTCAAGCTTAAATATTTAAATGTGAACAAAGGAATTAGTTTACGTGAAGTATTTAAAAATGGATACAATATTGGTAATTGTACAATTACCGCCTATTGTGTTTCAAAATTGTTTGATAGATCCTCTATATGCACAGGAAAAGTAGAAATACTTAAAGGAACGAAGAACTCTGAAAACGGAGAACATGTATGGGTAGAAACATACGACTTTATTATTGATACTACTCTTATGATTAAAGTGCCTCTTGATAGCATAATAGCTAAGTACTATCATAAAGAAGACACTATTACACCCCTCTTTTCACCATTTGATTATAACTATTCAATTGATGAGCATTTAAGAAAAGTATATCCAGAAAACTACTATGCAGAGTTATTCGATGTAAAAAAATAACTACCCGTTCAACGGGTAGTTTTCATTGGCCCTAAAAGGGACCTGTTACGCACTTGCGACTTAAGTCGCTTGTCTGACTTAGCTTTAGCTTATTTGTCGCACGCTACTACTTACGTAGTCCTAGCCATTTTTTCTTTTTTCTCTCTTCGTTTTCCTCAACAAATGGGTCTACTTTTTCAAACATACTTATTTGGTCGCTTGCTATATCTTCTTGTAATTGATTTTTTATATATTCTGCTATTATCTTATCATTTTTTCCAGCTGTATCTACATAGTATCCTATGCACCAAAAACTTCTTCTTCCATACCTATATTTCAAATTTGAAAATTTATCAAAAATCATCAATGTACTTTTTCCTTTTAAGTATCCTATAAAACTTGCTACGCTCATTTTTGGTGGTATTTTTAATAGCATATGCACATGATCTGGACATAATTCTGCTTCTATTATCTCTACTCCTTTTTGATTACATAACATTCTTAGTATCTTTCCTATTTCTACCTTTATCTCTCCGTATATTGCTCTTCTTCTGTACTTTGGCGCAAACACTACATGATACTTGCAATTCCATTTTGAATGTGCTAAACTATTTAAGTCTATTCTTGTATTAGACATTTAAAATCACTCCTTTTCTCTTAATATTTAAGCCTCGCCAGACTTATTTATTATAACAGAAAAGGAGTGATTTTTCTACTCAACGCTTCCGCTTTTTTAGAACCACGGGTAAAACCCGTGGTTTTCAACATACAAAAAATAAACTAATAGATAATTCTATTAGTTTTATTTTTTGTTAATTTATTTACTAATTTATATTATTTTGCTCCTTGAAAGCTTGTACAACATTTTCAAGTAGAGAAAGTACAGTAGTAAGTCCGACACCACCAGGAACTGGTGTAATTTTACTGCATACTTCTAGTACATTTTCTGTATCAACATCTCCAAGAATTTTACCATCTACTCTATTTATTCCAACATCTACAACAATTGCTCCTTCTTTTACCATATCTTTTGTTATAATATGTGGTTTTCCAACAGCAGCTACAAGTATATCTGCTTGTTTTGTAAATACGGAAATATCCTTAGTTTTTGAGTGACATATTGTAACAGTAGCACCTCTTTTTAAAAGTAGCTGAGATATAGGCTTACCAACTATTCTACTTCTTCCAACTATTACAGCATGTTTTCCCTCATACTCTGTTTTAATATCGTCTAAGATTGTCATTATACCTTTTGGTGTACAAGATATAAAAGTCTCTTTCTCACCTATGAATAATTTACCAAGTGTTAAAGGATGAAATCCATCCACATCTTTTTTATATGATATAGTATCTAGTATTTCATCCATATCTAAATGTTTATATAGAGGAAGCTGCACTAATATTCCATTTACACTACTATCATCGTTTAGCTTTTCTATTATAGCTTTTACTTCTTGTGTGGTTGTGCTACTTTCTAAAACATACTCCTCTTGTAATATACCAAGCTCCTCACACATTTTTCTTTTTTTACCAACATAAATTTTTGATGCTTCATCATCACTTGCAAGAATTACTGCAAGCTTAGGAATGGCATTTTTCTGCTTTATTCTTTCAATTTCATCTTTGAGTTCATTCTTTTTTCTTTGAACAATATCCTTTACGTTAATTTTCTCTCCCATAACCTTCCTCTCCTAATATATCATCTATCGTTTCCTTAATATATAATGCTGCTGAATATGGCGAATCTTTTGATGGTATAGCTAAATACCAGCTAACATTTAAATTATTCTTAGAGCAATATTCAAAATCTATACCACCAGGTGCAGATGCAAGGTCAATTAAGCATACATTCTTTTTTAACATATCCAACCTTTTAGCATCTAAAATCATACTAGGTATAGTATTAAAAATAATGTCCATATTCTCTAATACATTATCTAAGTCTTCTAAATCTACTTCATTATATCCCATACTTTTAATTATTGCAATATCTCTCTTTTTTCTAGCTTCACAGTATATATTTGCACCAAATCCACTTAGATTTCTAGCTAAAATCTTTCCTATTCTTCCATATCCAAGTATCAAAATATTAGAATTATTTAATGTAGTATCTGTCATTTCAATTGCCTTTCTTATAGCTCCCTCACTGGTTGCTACTGCATTCATAACACTAAACTGCTCATAGTCCATTAAATCAAAAAATTTTAAATTATTTTTAGCTAATTTTTCTTTTATATTACTTTTAATAGCGCCACTTATTACAATCTTATTACTATCTTTTAATTTATTTAAAAGCTCATCTATTTTAATACTTTCTCCATTTATATATATGTCATCTCTTGAAAATGGTATAGGACAAATAACAACATCTGCTTCTTCAATTGAAGAATTACACTCACCATATATTTTTCTTAAATTTACACTTCTTTTATCCTCTCCTAATATACAAAATTTCATAATATCACCAATAAATACTATGCAAAAAGAACTTGAAATATTTCTTTTCAAGTTCTTTTTTTATTATTAGTTATTGATTAAATTTTTTACTATTCTAGAGATAGCTAGTAATGATACTACTAATACTTCAAATAACATATATACGTTTATATCTGAAGTATCTGGTAATTTCTCGTAGATAACATCTATGACAATTTCTCCATCTTCATAGTGTACATGTATTTCTTCATTTTCTACTATTCTATATCCACTTTTATCTGGAGCTTCATAATCATAAGGATCTTTAACATATCCTTCGTCTGTTATAGAAGGATACATTTCCTCTCCTTCTGTATCTTTAAAGTTTACTGTTATTTTACCCCTTCTTTTCTCTACTACAAACTTTTTATATATTGTTCCATCTTCAAATTCGCCTTCTAAAGAATCAGGTCTTTCAACAATATCATAGTCTTCAATTTTCTCTTCAACTATAGTAAACTTATCTTCTACTCTTCCTTCTAGTTCTTCCTCTTGTAGTATGTTTCCATCTCTATCTTCATAAGTTACGATTACCTTACCTCTTTTCTTTTCATAATAGTATTTAACTTCTTTTTCAGTATGATCAAGAGTTCCTTCCTCTTCGCCTACTACTTCTACAAAAGTGTAATATTCAAATTCTTTTTTATCTGTTGAATATTTATCTCCTACAAGTCCATTTATACTATACTCATCTAGTACATCATTTGTATCTTTATCTAAATATCTTACCTTTACTTCTCCTGCTTTTTTCTTGTACTTATATACAACTTCATCATTATCTCTTGAATGTACACCATCTTTATTATCTGGTATTACTGATACTTCATATCCAGATACGTCTTGAGGCTCAGTTGTATATTGATCACCCTCATAACCTGTTTGTGAATCTGTATATAATTCTTCTCCTGTATCCTCATCAATACCTTTTATTTTTAAATCTACTTTTTGAACATAGTAAAAATACTTAACTAATGGTTCAACTTCAAGCTCTACCATATTCTCTTCAGGTCTTGATGAAAGCTTATAATTTTCAAAAGATAATTCTTCAAGCTCAATTAAGTCTCTTACATTACCCTCATATTCTCTACTATCTAGCTCTTTATTAGAAAACTTATCTACATATTTTACAATTAGTCCACCAGAGATTTGTTTATAGTAATATACAACTTCTATATCACTTGTCTCCATTGTACCAGTTGTATTTCCAGAGTCTTCAAAGAATACATATCCAGTTATATCTTTCTTTTGAGTAGTGTATTCTTGTCCTTCCTCATATTTAGCAGTAGTAGATTTATCTATTTCTGCTTTTGTGTAGTAGTCTTTATATTTTGTTACTACAACATTTTTTCTCTTTTCAAAACTTGCAACTACATGTATATCTTCAGTTACTTTAGTAAATTGATCAAGAGTATAAGATCCATCCTCTTCTATTTCAAATTCTATCGGAGTTCCATTTACCTTTATACTAGCAATTTGATGTTTAGCATCTGGTCTTACTACAATTGGTAATTTACTATCTTTTTCATGTACAACAGTTTCATATACCTCTTGATTTTGTCCAGATATTTCTCCACCTTCTCCATCAACTGCAGTTGTTATTTTATGTGTTATCTGTACATCTACATGCTGTGTATTTGTACTATATGTTTCACCATTTATAACTACTTGCGCTGTATTAGGCACTCTGTAATATCCATCATCTAATTTCTCATATTTACTCATATCTGTATAGTTCTTATCTTTATGTACAGTAAACATGAATCTATATTCATTGTTATAAAAAGCTGTATCTTTTAAGTCCTTAAGCTCTGCTTTTACAACTTTTCCATCTATGCTTACATTAAACTTAGATGTAACATCTTTATTTCCATCATCTAGTATTTTTACATCATCTACAGAGTCAATTGTTAAACAATCTGCTAGAGTATCTTTGAATACATATGAATCATAAGCTGATGTGTCTGGTACTCTGTGTGATATTGTATATGTAAATTTATCGTTATCTGTAACTTTATCTTTGTCTACTGTTTTCTTTGGCTCTGGCACATCATATGGTCCAAAACCTACAGAGTTAAAGTATCCCCATCCAATAGGTAAAGTTATATATGGATATTGAGTACCTGTTTGATAACTATCATTATTAAATAACTCTGTTATAGTTTTCATATTATCTAGCATTGTCTTTTGATTTTTGCCTGCAGTTTTCATATAATATGAATCTCCATCATATTCTGGTCCAAAAACCACATTAAATGAATTTACATCTTTTAGCTCAAATCTAAGAACAGATTCTAGTCCATCACCAGATGATTGACCACTGGCCTCGTATGCCCAATGATATCCATCTGCATAATCATAAGATACGATTGAATCATTTTGACACATTATACTATTTATTTGTGCGTCAGTTTTAACACCAAAATATTGTAAACAGTCTACATCACCTAAGGAAATAGCCATATTAGTATATAGTGGCTGTCTTTGACCACTTTCATCTTTTTTATATAAATCAAACTTGATTTCATATGCCTGTGTAGCAAAACCAAATCCGATTAAATCATTTCTCTCACGAACTATAATAGTAGGATGAATTGGTGTATCATCTATTGTAACTGGATTCCAGTAAAAAGTACATTTTACATCAACATTATCACCCTTATATGTTCCAACATTATTTAACCAACATCCCATATTTCCAGAAAGAGCATCGTCTTTAGGAAATGTAATATAGTTTGTAGTGTTAGAACTTGAATTAAACATATTTATTATTTTATCTGAGTATCCCCAGAACTCAATGCTTGTACTATCTGTCTTTTTTAAGCTAAACGAATAATCTGAATCCATTTGCGTTCCATGTTCAACACTTGTTACTCCAGGATGTTCCTTAGCTAGTCCACCTGCAGCAAAGACTGATTCACTAGTCAAAAAAGTAGCAAGCATAATCATAATATTTACTATTAAAAACAATTTAAACTTATTTTTCATATCTATGCTTCCTCCTAAATTTAAACTTCCATATATATTATATATCCAATAAATTTTAAATTAAATATTTAGGTTAAAATAATTAGTACACATGTGTTCTATATTACATTTAAAATTCAAAAAAATTGCATAAAAGTGTCGATATTACTGTGTTTTAACTCTATGCAAAGTTTATATTTTTGCCTTATCAATAATGCACCAAAATTATACAACAGCATTTTTTAATTGTACATACTTTTTATACTTATTTTTAGGCTTTTCATCGCAATATTTTATATAAAATAATAAATAAAAAATAAAAAAAGCACGTTCATTATAAAACGCGACTTTTTATTTACTTTTAGAAAATCTAATTAAAGATGTTATAGCAGAAATTATTTCAATTACGTTGCCTAGAATGCATACATATGCACCAACAGTATAGTTGTAATATACCCAAACAAAAGCTGCTATTAAAAATACAATTCTAAGCCAATTTGAGTTTTCCATCCATGATGAAATTGTATAAAATAACGTAATTACCAGTGGTATTAAAGATAAATAATTTTCATAAGTTAATACTCCAAAAATAATAACAAGTATACAGAAAAATATTAACCAAACTTTAGATATTTCTTTATTCTTCTTTCTTTTTATACAAAACAGACCCGACCTTATAAACGACATAAAGTTCATTGATGCAGCACTATATACGCCTAATAGAACATACTGTATTGTATATGCTATATTTGCTAAAGCCTGCAAAAATAGTATCTTATACTGTTCTTTTTTCTGTATGCTATAAGCCCAAAACATAATAGCAGCAATACCAAAAAACTGAGCTACAACATTCATAACTTTAATTTTTCCCCTTCCTATTAAGTATTCTTTTATATATTTTCAATAATATAATAAATAGCTTTATCTATTCCTTTTATCTTTTTTCTATCTGATGCTTTTGCTTTTACTAATGCAATAAATTCATCTATATTATATGTCTTACTTGCATTTACTTTCTCTTTTAATGCTACATATTCAATAATATTTAAAATTTGCTTTTTAAATACAGATGTCTTTTTATCTGCAATAGTATTGCTTATCTTAGGTATAACCTTTGTAAAGGCTACATCTACGATATTATCACCCGCACTATATTTTACATTTAATTCTTTAGCTAGAGTTAAACATACCATAGGAGTAAATTTAGATTTAATTTCATCTAGTTGCTCCTTAGAAATCTTATTTATTGCATAGTATCTACCATCAAGCCTATTTAGTTGCTTCATAGCATCTACATAGCCATATTTTAAAAGATTATTCAAATTCTTAGTTTCAAAATTTAGTAGGTTTGGTAGCTCTTGACTTGGCACAATCATACTTAGCTTTAAATCTTTTTTTCTTTTTAAAATACTATAGTTTCTTATTTTATTTTTAGTATTTAGTCTTAGTGCAATAACATTTCTATATCCTGCTTTGTACATCATTTCCACGGAACAGTTATCAAAAGCACCACCATCTAAGAAATTTTTATCCTCAATCTTTGCTCTTTTAAATACAGGTAAATTTGAAGAAGCAAGTAAATAATCTACAAGCTTTCCTTGTGGTATATCTTCTATAAACAATTCTTGTGGCCTAAAATCTGTTATACAAAATGTTACAAGTCCAAATCTTATTTTACTATTTCTTATTTTCTCCTCATCCAAATACTTAAGCAAAATACCTCTAATAAGTGTAGTATCTATACCTTTTTCTTTTAATGCTTTATTGAAACTTCTTCTTAGCTCATTAAGCACATTTAAGGTAATTTGCCTATTTAATAAGCTATCCATAATATCATTGTTTATATTCATTAGCTCTTTATAGGACAAAGTCTTCCAAAGTTCTTCTAGCTTATCTATATCTCCTTGGGCAATAAATGCAGCATTTATCGCTCCAATTGATGTACCAACTATAGCATTAAATTTATATCCTTTCTCCATTAACGCTTTTATTGCTCCTATTTGGTAAGCACCTTTAGCACCGCCACCTTCTAGTACTAAAGAATATTCTTCCATAAAATTTCCCCCTTAAAACATAGTAGAAAATGTTGTAAGTATTGATTCTAATATCTTTTTATAGAATGGTCTACGAATCCAATCTTTTAAATCAACTTCAATGCAAGCATTATTTATAATATCTAAGAAATCGTTTTTTATATCCATTTCTGTCCCTGTTTTATACATTATGCTAATACACTCATAATTTAGATTCATACTTCTGTAATCCATATTTGAACTACCTACTATTGCAAGCTCATCATCTGATACAAAAGTCTTAGAATGTATAAATCCAGGCTCATATTCATATACTTTTACACCAGCAGACATTAGCACCTCATAATATGAGCGTGTAACCATTTGAACTATCTTTTTATCTGGAATATGTGGTAATACTATTCTTACATCTACACCACTTCTTGCAGCATTTAGTAATGATGCTAACATTTCTTCAGAAATAGCAAAATATGGTGTTGTAATATATACATAATCTCTTGCTTTATTTATAGTCTGCATATATATAGTCTCAACAGGATTTTTTCTATTATTGGGTCCATCTGACATAGCAATTACTGTTCCTTTTTCTTCATCACTAGCAGTATACTTATTTTCTACTTTATATTTATCATAATCTATGCTCATATTCTTGTTTATAAACTTCAAGTCTCTTAAGAACATTACTGCAAAATTCCAAGAGATTTCTCCCTCAAATCTTACTCCCACGTCTTTCCAATGGCCATATTTTTCTTTTATATTTGCATATTCATCTGCAAGATTAACACCACCTGTATATGAAATTTTTCCATCAATTACAATTATCTTTCTGTGTAATCTATTATTTAAATATGAGTTTATTAAGATAGAAAGTGGATTAAACGCACAAACTTTTATACCTGAATCTACTAAATCTTTTCTTACTTTCTTCTTAAATTTATTTATACAGCCATACGAATCATATATAATAGTAACCTCTACACCTTCCTTTACCTTTTGCTTTAACAAATTAAAAATTTCTGTAGATAATTTTCCTTGATCTATTATATAAAACTCTAAAAATATATATTTTTTTGCATTTTTTATATCTGTAATTAAATCATCAAACAGTTTTTCACCTAAATTATAATATTTACAATTATAATTTGTACAAACAGGATAAGATGTTATATTTTGAACATACTGAAACATATTATATGTAAGTTTATCTTCTTTTTTTAGCTTTGTATCAATATCATAAGAACTATCAAACAAATAGTTTGTATCATTTTCAATATCTTTAATTTCAATTTGTTTTCTTATTCTCATTCTACTATTGCCCCAAAGAATATATACACATATTCCAAGTACTGGCATAAACATTATAAACAAGATCCATGACATTTTATATAGTGATGAATCGTGCTTAGACAATATATATACAACTGCTACTATCCTTATAATATTATATATATAAAACTTTGAACCATATACCATGTTTGTAGTTCTATACATAATATTAAATACTAAAATTTGTAGTACAAATAACACTATTACTACTACTAATTTTAAAACTGTTCTTATTATAATATCTTCAGATTTTCTAATGCTTTTTAATATTTTTTTTGATTCCTTATCCAAAACAATCACCTTCGACTATTACTTAGTATACCCATATTTTTTGTAAAACTCATCTCTAAATTCAACTAATCTTTCATCTTTTATTGCTTCTCTTACATCTTCCATAAGTTTAACTAAAAATCTTAAGTTATGAATAGACAAAAGTCTTGCACCTAAAATTTCTTTTGTTTTAAATAAATGATGTAAATATGCTCTTGTATAGTTCTTACAAGTGTAGCAATCACACTCATCATCTAGTGTAGTAAAATCTCTTGTATGACACGCATTTAGTAAATTTACTTGACCATGATGAGTAAGCGCTGAACCATTTCTTGCCATTCTAGTTGGAAGAACACAATCACACATATCAATACCCGCAAAAACAGCTTCAATTAAATAATCTGGCGTACCAACACCCATCAAATATCTTGGCTTGTTTTCTGGCATCTTAGGTGTTGTATATCTTAGTATATCTAAGAAGTCTTCCTTAGGTTCTCCAACACTAATTCCACCAATAGCATAACCTGGAAAATCCATTTTTACTAAGTCTTCTAAGCTTTTATCTCTTAAATCTTTATAAAAGCCTCCTTGAATAATTCCAAATAAAGCTTGTTTATCTGTAGTTGTATGGTAATCTTTACAACGTTTAGCCCAACGTGTTGTTCTTTCCATAGAATTTTTAACATAGCTATAAGAAGAACCATATGGTGCACATTCATCAAAAGCCATCATAATATCTGAGCCTAAAGCTTCCTGTATTTCCATAGATTTTTCTGGCGAAATAAATTGTTTTGATCCATCTATATGCGATCTAAACTCTACACCTTCTTCGGATATCTTTCTTAATGCTCCAAGACTAAATACTTGAAATCCACCACTGTCTGTAAGTATATTTCTATCCCAGTTCATAAACTTATGAAGGCCACCAGCCTCTTTTATAAGCTCATGTCCTGGTCTTAAAAACAAATGATAAGTATTAGACAATATAATATAGCTATTTACCATATCTTTCATTTCTTCTGGTGTCATTGCTTTTACTGTAGCTTGTGTACCAACAGGCATAAAGACTGGTGTTTCTACATCACCATGTGGTAAATGTATTACTCCAAGTCTAGCACCAGTTCTTGGATCTATCTTCTTTATTTCAAATTGTAATGCTTCCTTTTTTTCCATCATATTTTCCTTTCTATATTAAAGTTAGTATCTTATCTATAGCTAAAAATAGTGTTACAGACAATATTACTGTTACTCCAAATGTAAAATCTTTGAATACAAACATATTTTCAACTAGATTTAATTTTATCTTTCTATAGTCTAATTGATCTTTTAATCTTTGTATACTCTCTTTATCTTTTAGTTCCATAACTTTTAGATAAATCATATAAATAAGTAAACAAAATCCAACTGCATTTATTGCAATTAAAAAGTATGTAAATATTTCCATAAATACCATATTACCAAAGAATATTCCCTCAATAAGTGCAAAACCATTATTTAAGAAGTGTAAAATCATTGTAGGATACATTTTTTTAGTTCTTATACGTATTATTGCAAATAATATTCCTATTAAAAATGCAAATATAAATTGTGATGTATTCATATGTATAGTTGCAAATATTAAGCTTGATATTACAGTAGCAAATATTGCCCCTCTATTTTTTAATACACCAATTACTCCTTTTCTTACAAATAGTTCTTCAAATATAGCTGGAAGTACTGCTACTTGTAAAAAGACAATAAATAGTGAAAGCTTACCACTATAATTAAATATTCCTAATGATTCTGTTACATTTACACCAATTCCTAGTCTTTCTATTACAAATGAGCAAATCATTTGTATTATACTTATTATTGGAATTGCTACTAATATATATTTTATGCATTTAATTAAAGATGCTTTTTTCTCTTCTTTTGTTTCCTCTACCTTTTCTTCCTTAGGTAAATATGCTTTTAATATTAGATAAGGAACATATATAGAGATAACAAAAACTATGCATGTAGCTACTAGATTTAAGTTTGTTGCAGATATCCATGTGATTTTATCTTTTAAAGCTTCAACAACTACACTTGTTAAAAGTGAACCTACAACTTGCAATACTATTAAAAGTATTACTGAAAAACCTATTATAAGTCCTTTTTTACTACTACTCTTTCTCTCAATTAGCCTTTCTTGATACTCTCTAGTAGAAATTATCTTTTCTATTCCTTCTATTTTCTTTTCTTTTTTGTGAGTAGTAAAGTCTAAAATTGCATTTCTAAAAGGTTTTTGAGCTAGTATTAAAGCTAGTGGTAAAGAAGCTATCAATATTACTAGTGATATAATTACTTGTAATATACTTGCTTGTCCAATAATAAACATAGCAGGTATAAAATACATAGAGGCAATTGGTAAAACAGAAAGTATATACACAAATGCATTTACTGTTTTTACTGGATTTACTAGTGTTGTAACTACAGTATATAATACTAAGTTTAACATTACTAAAAGTATTGTTGCATTTCCTGCTTCTTGTATATTTGTGGTTTTAGCTGACATAACAGATTGTATTACACCTTGTAAGAAAGTTGTAAGACACATAAATATAAATGTTAATACTACGTAAGCTATAGTTTTTCCACTTATTAGTGTACCTAAATTTAAGCTAACATCTGCTGTTACACCAGTTGTTGCCACTGCATTCATATTTAACAGTGCTGCTATCATTATTCCAATTATTGCATATGCGATTATAAACACAAATTGCACTACTACAGTTATACACATACTTATAACTTTTGAAATTATATACTCTTTTGCTGTTATTGATGTAAGTATATACTCTATACTTTTAGACATCTTCTCTTGTGAAACTGTATTTGCTATTTTATTTAAGCATAATAGCAATATAAAGAATATTAAATATGTTGAAAAAATCTGCAATACTGATGTCTCTATTGACTCACCTTCAACATTTTGTCCTAGCATAATTCTTTCAACTTCTATAGGGCTCTTTATTTGCTCTATTTCCTCATCTGTTAGATTTTTATCTTTACTAATCATCTTATTTCTTGAAATCTCAAGCGCAGATTCAATTTCATCTACAACATAAGAATCTACGCCCTCTTTAGAAATAATTTGCGCTTTTATATACTCAGTTTTATCTTTTAAAACTTTAACTAATACTATATCTTCACTTATATTAGCATTTTCAAATTCTTCTATACTATCCTTCTTTTCTATTCCTACATTTTGATATTTTTCAAATGTTTCTTCAAGTGTAGAAAATGCCAAATTTTTATTATCTTCAACGTAAATTGAAATTTCACTACTAAAGTCTATATTATTCTTTTTTAGTAACGCTTTTATATTGTTAAAATTAAAGGTAACTACAATTAAAAGTAGCATAACAACATTAAGTATTACAAACCATTTATTTTTTATACTTCTTTCAACTTCGTTTTTTATTATTGCTCCAACTTTTTTATTCATCATAATTTCTACCTACCTTATCTAGGAATATGTCATTTAATGATATATTTAAAACTGAAAATTTAGTAACATCACTAGTGTATAAAAGCTTAAATACATCACCTATTCTTTCTTTATTAGCAAGGTTTATGATATAGTGTTCTTCGTCTTTTCTCTCTATTTGCCCAAATATAGCTATTTGTCTAAGAGCTGCTTCGTTTATATGGCCTACGACTTCTAGTGTTTTATTTGAGTATTCTTGTTTAATCTGGTTTAAATTACAGTTTAATATTGCCTTTCCTTTATCTATTATTAGCACTTCTTCACAAAGCATCTCTACATGGCTCATTACATGTGAAGAGAACATAATAGTCTTTCCCTGTTCCTTAAGCTCAAGTATTATATTTTTAAAATACTCAACGCTTACAGGATCAAGTCCAGAAAATGGCTCATCTAGAATAATTAAATCCGGATCATGTAATAATGCAATTATAAACTGTATTTTTTGTCTATTTCCTTTAGAAAGCTCTTTTATCTTCATATTTGCATACTCGGTAATTTGAAATCTTTCAAGTAAGTCAAACATATTCTTTTTTATTTGTTCAGTAGTCATAGACTTCATTTTTCCATAATATAAGCACTGCTCATAAACTGTATATGACTCAATTAGTGAACCTACTTCTGGAAGATATCCTATCTTATCTGATACTTTAGCATCTATTTTTTCACCGTTATATAATATTTCTCCCTCATCAGGTTCTAGTATATTTAATATCATTCTAAATGTTGTAGACTTGCCAGCTCCATTTTTTCCAAGTACTCCAAGTATCTTTCCACTTTCAAGTGTAAATGATAAGTTATCTACAACCTTATTCATTCCAAAATACTTACTTAAATTTTTTACTTCTAACATAAATTTTCCTTTCTATAATATTAGCATACAGTCTCCAAAACTAAAAAATCTATACTTATTTTCTACTGCTATTTTATATGCTTTCATTATCTTTTCTTTAGTAGCTAGTGCAGAAACTAACATAATTAAAGTAGACTCAGGCAAATGAAAATTAGTAAGAAGTCCGTCTATCATCTTAAATTTATAACCAGGATATATAAATATCTTAGTTTCTTCAGCATGTGGATATATGATGCCATCATCTGCAGTAGCACTTTCTAAAACCCTACATGAAGTAGTACCAACAGCTATTACTCTTTTTCCTTTTTTCTTTGTATCGTTTATAATATCACACGCTTCTTTAGTTATTATATAGTACTCACTATGCATATCATGTTTTGTAACGTCATCTACTTTTACAGGTCTAAAAGTTCCAAGTCCAACATGTAAAGTTACATATACTAGATTAACTCCTTTATCTTCTAATTGTTTAAGTATTTCCTTTGTAAAGTGTAATCCAGCAGTTGGCGCTGCAGCACTTCCCTTTACTTTACTGTAAACAGTTTGATATCTGTCTTGGTCTTCTAATTTTTCAGTTATATATGGTGGTAATGGCATTGTGCCAAGTCTATCTAATATTTCATTAAATATTCCGTCATACATAAATTCAACTACTCTTTGACCATCTTCTAGTATATCCTTAACTTCTAATTTCAAAGACTCATCAAACTCTATAATTTCACCAATCTTACATTTTTTTCCTGGCTTTACTAATGTTTGCCATCTATCCCCTGTAAGTTGCTTTAAAAGTAATACTTCTATTTTTTCTTCTTTTCCTACTCTATGTCCAAAAAGTCTTGCAGGTATTACCTTTGTATCATTTAATACGAGTGTATCACCTGGCTCAATGTAATCTACAATATTTTCAAATATTTTATGTTCTACTTCTTCCTTACTTCTATCTAAAACCATCATTCTAGATTTTTGTCTATTTTCAAGTGGAGTTTGAGCTATAAGCTCATGTGGTAAATCATAATAAAAATCACTTGTTTTCATGTTATTTTTTCTTGCTCCTTTTTTAACTTTTACATTATATCATAAAAGGTAAAAAAAAGATAGATTACATAACGTATATTTTAAATTTAT
>CANROM010000014.1 GCA_947632225.1 uncultured Clostridia bacterium
ACATTTACTGGATACATATTAGATGTAAAGCATAATACCTCATTTATATTCATAGTAATAGCCACACCAATAAGTAACGATATAATTATCTGATAATTTTTAATACTTAAAATTTTAAAATTTATTGTGTTTATATACTCTTTTCTTTTATCTTTAGTATGTTTCTTTTTACCAAAAAAAGTAACCGCAATTTTCATAAAACATTTCTCCTATGTTCTATTCTATTACGGTTGACTCAATATAATTACTAATCTAATAGATTATTGATTTCTTGACTGTACTTATCTAATAATCCGACAGTTTTTTCTTTTAAATCTATTACTTCTCTTTTCATATCTAAGAGTTTTTCTTTTTCCATTTCTATTAAATGTTCAATTCTATCTTTTTCTTGAATTGCCTCACTTCTAGAATCTTCTATTATTTTTTTAGCTTGATCCTCAGCTGTTATTAAAGCACTTGCAACTTTTTCTTGTTTTGCTATATAATCTGCTTCGTATTTTTCTAATTTTCTTTTTACTAAAGAAAGCTCGTTTGCTATTCTGTTGGCATCTGAACGTTCGGCTTGTAGTTTACTTTCATACTCAGCTTTCATAGCCTTCATATATTCTTCTACTTCTTTTTTATCGTAACCAAACATCTCAGTTCCAAACTTTTTCTCGTTTTCCATAACTCTCCCTCCAAGGCTTCAACATTATGCAATCATTATACCAAATTATTTTTTTTATTTCAATATTTTTTAAAAAATATACAAAAAATTATAATATGCAATTTTTAGCTAATAATATTACTGGTGATTTATTATGAATACAAATTTAAATATATCTAATAGTGAGTATGATGACTTAATATCTAAAAAAGCACAGAAAAGTCCAATTTTAAAAAATATATGTTTTGCATTTTTAGTTGGTGGTCTAATATGTGTGCTAGGCCAATTTATATACAATCAAATGGAAAATCTTGGACTAGATAAGGAAACTTGCTCTACAATTACAAGTATTTCCTTAATTTTCTTGGGTGCATTTCTTACTTCAATAAACCTATATTCGCGTATAGGTAGATTTGCTGGTGCTGGTTCTACTATACCTATTACAGGTTTTTCCAACTCAATAGTTGCCCCAGCAATTGAATTTAAAAGTGAAGGCTATGTATTAGGAATTGGTGCTAATATGTTTAAAGTTGCAGGACCTGTTATTGTATATGGTATAACTTCAACTGTTATTTTAGGACTTGTGTATTACCTAATACACTATGTTTTTTAGGAGGTAATATGTATGAAAATTGGGAAACAAACAATTAAACTAGAAAATTCGCCTTGTATTTTTGCGACTTCAAGTATTGTTGGTCCTAAAGAAATGCAAGGACCACTTGCTCAATATTTTGATGCAAATATTAAAGATGTTTTCTTTGATGAAAAAACATTTGAAAAAGCAGAAAGTAAAATGCTTGAAAGCTGTATAAATAACCTACTAGTTAAAGCTGGTATAACTCAGCAAGATGTGGATGTTATATTTTCTGGAGATCTTTTAAATCAATGTATATCTTCATGTTTTGCAATAAGAAGTTTTGATGTACCTTTCTTAGGTTTGTATGGTGCTTGCTCTACATTTTGTGAAGGGCTAATTCTTTCGTCACTTTTAATTGAGAGTAAAGCAGTAAAGCAAGTTGTAGCTTCTGCCTCATCACACTTTTGTAGTGCCGAAAGACAATTTAGAATGCCTCTTGAGCACGGTAATCAAAAGAGTCCAACTGCACAAGCCACAGTAACAGCTAGTGGTGCTGCTCTTGTAACAGATAAGAGTGTTGCAGATAATGGTATACATATAACTCATGTAACACCTGGAAAGATAATAGACTTAGGTGTAAAAGACATGTCTAATATGGGTGCAGCAATGGCACCTGCAGCTTTTAGTACAATAAGCAATCACTTAACTGATACAGGAAGAACCATAGACTATTATGATTATATAATAACAGGAGATTTAGGTATTCACGGCTCAGACATGTTAAATGAGCTATTTAAAAACGAAGGAATAGATATATCTCAAAAACATAAAGACTGCGGTGTACTTATATATGATGAAGAAAATCAAGATGTAAACAGTGGTGGTAGTGGATGTGGATGCATTGCTAGTGTTTTTAGCTCTTTCTGGTTTAATGAGCTTAAAGCCAAAAATGTAAATAGGATATTACTCATAGCAACTGGTGCTCTAATGAGCCCAATATCATCTAGCCAAGGCGAGTCAATACCTGGTATTGCTCATGCTGTAGCTATTGAAAGAGAGGTGTAAACTATGGATATGTTACTAAATTATGGTAGTGCTTTTTTAACTGGTGGAATTATCTGTGTAATAGGTCAAATACTAATAGATAAGACTAAACTCACACCAGCAAGAATACTAACTCTTTTTGTTACACTTGGTGTTATACTTACTTTCTTAGGTATCTATGAGCCAATTGCAGAATTTGGAAAATGTGGTGCTACTGTACCAATTTCTGGCTTTGGTTACTCGCTATTTAAAGGTACTGTAAAAGCAATTGAAGAAAAAGGCTTTATTGGAATATTTACTGGTGGAGTAACTGCTACTGCAGGTGGTATTGCAGCTGCTGTAGTATTTGGGTTTTTAGCTTCACTTTTTGCCAAACCAACTATTAAATAACATGTATAATAACTAATATATAACACATAATATTTTTAGTGATTTAAAAGGAGGTTATTATGGATAGTTTAAATCAAATAGAAATTCAAAATATTAGACACATATGTGGTCATGCGACAGAGTTTTGTGCAAAAATAAATTATTACAAAACTCTAACCTCAGATAGTAATGTCACTACTGTTTTTGATGATATATGCAGTGAGTGTACTAATTTAAAATCTGAGCTTGTAAATATGTTGTGAGGTGAATAAAATGACAGAAAAAATTGGTGTAAGTGATGTTTTATCTACATTAAATTCTACAATTACTTTAATTAACTATGCAATTCAACAATCTAATAACAAAAATTTTAGAGATACTTTAATAACTTCTAGAAATTCACTAGAAAATTATCAATGGCAAATATATTTAATTGCCAAGGAAAAAGGGTATTATGTTCCAGCAGCTCCTGCAGGTGCAGCTGATATAGAACAAGTAAAGAATGCCATTAACTAAGAAAAGAGCCTATAGTTTAACTATAGGCTTATTTCTTTTTCATCTTTTTCTATTTTTTTAGTTTTAACTTCTGGCTCTTTTTCTTTTATCTCTTTCTCTTTTACCACTTTTGCTTTAGTTTCTTTTGCTACAGTCTTCTTAGTAGGTGTTGCCTTTGCTTTAGTAGCTTTTTCTTTTACAACTTCTTTCTCTTTTAGTTTTTCTCTCTTTTCCTTTAATATATTTTTCTGATCAAGTATAGGATTCAATTGATATTTTATGAAGTAGTCTAGGTACATATCTGTTGCTTCTTTTTTAGTTTTTTTCTTTTTCATTTTTCTACCATCAGTAGTAGATATAACGTAGAATTCACCATTTTCATAATATAGCTGTTCTTCTCCATCAGTAAAAATTACATACTTATCCTTTGGTAATTCTATCTCATCTATTTTTTGTAAAAAGTCTATACTTTCTTTCGCTTCCTCAGTAAGCTTTTTTATCTCATCTTTAGTTAGCTTTTCTTTATCTAAACTTTTTAATACTTCTTTTCTAAAAGATTCCTCAAGTCCATCTGACATTATTTCTTTTTCTTCCATAAGTATCCTCCTATTTAAAACATTCAATGCATTTTTTAACTATTTCATCTATTCTAGCATTATTTCTAGTTACATACAAATATCCAATTAGGCATTCAAAACCAGTCGCTTTTTTGTATTCTATAACATCCACATGCTTTGAAACACTACCTATATTTGTATTTCTGCCTCTTTTGTATATAGCTATTTCCTCTTCTGTTAGAATATCCATTATGCTATCTATTGTTCTAGCTTGTCCTCTTGCACTAACGTACTTTATACTTAGCTTATGCAACATCCCTGTCTTAGCAGTAGAGATACTTGCTAGATAGCTTCTAATATACACATTATACACAGCATCTCCAATAAATGCTAAAGTTTGTGCTGGTACGGTTTGAATATCTATATTATCTATATATTCTTCCATATTTTTCTCCTATGTTATCTACATAACATTATATATTAAAATATCAGCATTTGCAAGGAGAATTTGAAAATTGTTCTGTTTGTTTTATATAATTGACTTTAGTCGTTTTATATAATATAATAGCCGTAGAGGTGTTAACATGGAAAAACAACGATCAAAAAATATTAAGAAAAAAAATACGCACATCTGCGTAACTATAATATCTATATTATTACTATGTCTTTCTATACTAAGTATCTATGTTATGAATAGTCATAGTAATCCAAGTATGTTAAATGCAGTTATTGGCTTTTTAGCACTTGCAGTAACAATGAATATAGCTACATATTTAAAAATTTCTAAAGAAAATAATAAAATTTTTTGCATGATTTCATTACTTCTTGATGTAATTGCTATACCTTTGTTATTTAAGCATGTTATTTATTCATATGTTTTAGTAGTACCTGCTTTAATTTTAACAAAGAATTGTATTAAACTAAATAAAAAAGACATACTTAGCATAGCAGTATTTATTGCCTCTTTAATTATGCTTATTGTATGTTTAGGCTTTTCATTTGGAGGTTACTTTAAATTATTAAAAATGACAGCATAAAAAGTTCCTTAAAAAAGGAACTTTTTTTAACTTTTTTGTGTTATTTCACATACTGCTGCATCAGTTGTAAGTATCATTGAAGATATTGAAACTGCATTTTCAAGTGCAGTACGTGCAACTTTTGTAGGATCAATTATCCCATTTTCCTTCATATTTACGTAAGTATTATTTATTGCATCATACCCAATATTTTCAGGACTTTCTTTCACTTTTGATACTACTATGTCTCCGTTTTCTCCCGCATTTTCTGCTATTTGATATAGTGGCTTTTCTAGAGCATTAACTACAATTTGAGCACCTATTTTTTCTTCACCCCTAAGTGTATTTAAAAAGCTTTTTATCTTAGATACAACAGTTATATATGCTCTTCCTCCACCTTCTACAATTCCTTCTTCAATTGCTGCTCTTGTTGCCGATAGTGCATCTTCAATTCTTAGCTTTTTCTCGTTAAGCTCAGTTTGAGTTGCAGCTCCCACTTCTATAACAGCTATTCCACCAAGTAATCTTGCAAGTCTTTTTCTTAATGCTTTTATTTCTTCATCATCACTTTCTTCAAGAATTTTTCTCTTTATTTCCTCTATTTTTCCTTCAACTTTTGTTGCCTCGCCATTTCCTTGTAGTATTATAGTATCATCTTTAGTTACCTTTACCGTTTTGGCAGTTCCCAAATCTTGAATATTAACATCTTTTAAGTCTTGAAGCATATCTTCATCTATTAGTTTTGCCCCAGTAGATATAGCAATATCTTCAAGAATTTCCTTTCTTCTTTCTCCAAAGCTTGGTGCTTTTATTGCCACTGAATTAAAGCTTCCTCTCATCTTATTAACTATTAAAGTAGCTAGTGCTTCGCCCTCTATATCTTCTACAATTAAAAGTAATGACCTATTTTCATTTGCCACTTTTTCAATTAGTGGAAGAATTTCTTGAACATTGCTTATATTTTTATTGCTAACTAGTATATATGGATTTTCAAGTACTTCTTCCATTTTCATATTATCACTAACCATATATGATGAGATATATCCACTATCTATACGTAGTCCTTCTACAATATTTAGATTTGTGCTTGCTGTTTTGGACTCATCTACTGTTATTACGCCTTCTTTTCCAATCATATCTATTGCTTTACAGATTAAATCTCCAATTTCTTTATCATTTGCAGAAATACTTGCAATCTCTCGTATCTGCTCATTTGAATTTATACTTTGAGATATTTCCTTTATCTTAGTTACCGCTTCATTTAAAGCTTTTTGCATACCTTTTCTAATTAGTACTGGGTTACTACCCGCTGCTATATTTTTCATTCCCTCTTTTACCATATTATATGCAAGTACCGTAGCAGTTGTAGTTCCATCTCCTGCTATATCATTAGTTTTCATAGCAACCTCTTTTAAAAGTTCTGCACCCAAGTTTTCCATTTCATCCTCAAGTACAATTTCCTTTGCAATACTTACTCCGTCATTTATAATTACAGGTGCGCCGTATTCAGTCTTTAGAGCAACATTTTTTCCTTTAGGTCCCAAGGTAATCTTTACTGCATTTGCTAATTTTTCTACTCCTCTTTGGATAGCCTCTTTAGCATCATTTGAATATAATATTTTCTTTGCCATATTCTCCTCCTTAAATAATAGCTAAAATATCCTTTATGTTTAACACATAATATTCATTGCTTTCATATATTATTTTTTTAGCATCTTTTTCACTATAGATTACTTTGTCACCCACTTTTACCTCTACAACTTCATTTCCTATACACACAACATTTCCAATAAGTGTAGAGCCTGTATTTGTCTTAACTATAATACCATTTTTTTCATATTCATTTTGACTTACAGAATCTAATATTATATTTTTTCCTATGCATCTTAACATTTTTATCCCTCCTACTAGTATATATGCATAAGAAAAAAATATATAACAAAAAAGACCTTCATTCGAAAGTCTTTTAATAGTTCATTTTTGATGTATCAATATCTATATTCCCTTCTTTAAGTTTAGTAACATTTATATCTGAAAATAAATATTTTTGCTCTATATCTACTTGCTTCATTTTTCCAAGCTCAAGCACTCCTAAAAAAGCTGTTACAATCTCAATATTGTCACACTTATCATTAAAAACGTTATTGAATATCATATTATTGTTTTGATTTAAATATCCAACAATTTGTTTTACTTTATCCTGAACAGTGTATTTTTCATAGACTGCAATTTTCTCAATTTCTTTAGCATGCTTATTTATTTTATTTTGGTTTCTGTATAATACTTCTGAATATACATTAAAGATATCCTCTTTTGTAAATTTATCTCCTGTATACTCAAGTTTTCTATTAAACTTTATTTTCTCAAATGATTTTACAAAAGAGCCAAAATACTCTTTATACATTTCATTTATTGCTACTGCCGCCTCTTTATATTGCTTATATTCATTTAATCTTCTTAAGATTTCCTCCTCAGATACTTGTTCTTCTTCCTCTTCATCTTCAAGTTGTGGAAGTAGCTTTCTAGCTTTTATATCTAAAAGAGTAGCTGCCATTACAACAAATTCAGAAGCAACTTCTATATTATTTTCATTCATTTCTTGAAGGTATCCAACATACTCATCTGTTAGCTCACTAAGTGATATTTCAAATATATCTTTTTTATTTTTAGATATTAAATATAACAATAAGTCCAGTGGTCCTTCAAAATTTGCTATATTAAATTTAAAATCTTCTATTTTAGTCATATTACTTTCTGTCCTTTTCTAATTCTACTGCTATTTCTAGTGCAAATTTTATCATATCATTTAAACCAGTCTCTCTTTGTGATGAAGACATACCTTCATTTTTAAGTGGCTTATCTGAAACAGTAAATATTGCAAGTGCATTTTTATTTGAAATAATTGCATTAGTATATAGAGCTAAAGTTTCCATTTCTACTCCTAGTATGTCACTTTTTGATTCTTCAACTAAAAGCTTGCTATCTTTATAAAAAGTATCAGAAGTATATATAGTGCCTATTTTTATATTTTCTTTTCCTTCACTTTTCTCTTTGGCAATTTCTAGTAGCTTTTCAGAAGCGACTGGATACACATCATACTCATTCTCTACAATATAATTTGAGTCTGTAAATACATCTTCTGCAATTATTATATCTCCAAGATTAACACTTTTACATAAATCACTTGCTTCCTCATTATCTAGTGAGCCTGCACTACCTATTCTAATAATATTTTCTACATCATAGCCATCAAATAATTCTCTAGAATAAATTGCCATAGATGGAACTCCCATACCACTTCCTTGAACTGATATAGTAACTCCTTTATATTTACCAGTATATCCAAGCATTCCTCTAACATTATTATATAGCTTTGCATCTTCTAAAAAGTTTTCTGCTATATATTTAGCTCTTAAAGGATCACCTGGCATAAGTACAGTTTTTGCTATTTCTCCTAATTTTGCCTCATTATGAGGTGTTGGTACATCTATTTTCATAATTAACCTCCAAAACTTAACTAGATTATATACTATTTCTTTTTTTATTGCAAGAAAAAAGAATACTAGTTTATACTACTAGCATTCTTCTGAAATATTTGTATTAAAGCCACGTCTATATAAATATGCTTTTTGTTTTAAAGGCTCCATATCTTTTAACTTTCCATTTAACAGCTTATCTATGAGTTTTTTCTCATAGTTTGGACTTATATCCATTACTTTTTCTGTAGCTAAATTTTTGTCTATTCCCTTTTGTATTAGCTTCATCTTAATCTCATACTTTGAATATTTAGGAATATTTATACACTGCCTAATATACGCCTCTGTATATTTAGTATCATCTATGTACCCTATATTTTTTAAATACTCTATTACTTCGTCTATAATACCATCTTCAACTTTTAGATTTATAAGCTTAGTTCTTACTTCATTCTCTGTTCTTAAAGCAAGTACAAGATATTTTACAGCTTTTTCTTTTGCCTCTTCAAAGTTCATATTATTCTCCTAACTTAAAAGGCACATTAAATGTGCCTTTTTTATACATTATTCTTCATCTAGAATTTCTTCTGTTTCTTCTTCGTCTGATTCAGTTCCACCAGTCATACTATTTTCAAAAGCTAAGCTAAAGTTTTCTCTAACTTTGTTTTCTACTTCTTTCATTACATCTGGATGATCAGCTAGGTATTGCTTAGCATTTTCTCTACCTTGTCCGATTTTTTCTCCCTTGTATGCAAACCAAGCTCCACTCTTATCTATTATATTCATATCTGATGCAAGGTCAAGAACACAACCTTCATTAGATATTCCTTTACCATATATAATATCAAAAACAGCTTCTCTAAATGGAGGTGCAACTTTATTTTTAACAACTTTAACTTTAGTTCTTGTTCCCATTACTTCTCCATTTACTTTTATAGCTTCTTGTTTTCTTACATCAAGTCTAACAGATGCATAGAATTTTAATGCTCTACCACCAGGTGTAGTCTCAGGATTTCCAAATAGTATACCTACTTTTTCACGTAACTGGTTAATAAATATTGCAACTGTATTTGATTTATTAAGAACACCTGTTAGTTTTCTTAAAGCTTGAGACATAAGTCTAGCTTGAAGACCAACATGTGAATCTCCCATTTCTCCATCTATCTCAGCTTTAGGTACTAAAGCTGCAACTGAGTCGATAGTTATGATATCAACTGCACCACTTCTTACTAATTGCTCTGCAATCTCTAAAGCTTGCTCTCCTGTATCTGGCTGTGCAACAATTAAATTGTCTACATCAACACCTAAGTTTCTTGCATAAACAGGATCTAAAGCATGCTCTGCATCAATAAATGCTGCAATTCCACCTTGCTTTTGTGCCTCAGCAATTGCATGTAATGCAACTGTTGTTTTACCTGATGATTCAGGTCCAAATATTTCAATTATTCTTCCTCTTGGGAAACCACCAATTCCTAAAGCAATGTCTAAGCTTAGTGCTCCAGATGGTATTGTATCAATACTTACATCTCCTACTTCACCAAGTTTCATTACAGCACCTTTACCAAAGTTTTTTTCGATTTGTGCCATTGCTATATCTAATGCTTTTTTTCTTTCTTCAGATATCATAAATTTCTCCCCCTTATAATATTAGAACGTTTGTTCGATTACTATTATACTATTTATTTTTTTGTTTGTCAACACTTTTTTTACACTTTTTTTAATGTTAATTTTTTGCTAATTTTAAGCGGTTTTATTAAGTTTTTTATAAATACAAATCAAAAAAATTTTATCCTTTGTATAAGCAAATTATATCAGTAGTTATTAAATTTGTAAATATATTTTTAAGGTATTTTCATCGCAACTTTTAATGTAATTTTTTTCAAATATTGCAAAAAAATGGACGACTTTTAATCGTCCATTTAAATTACATTATAGATTGATCTTCTTCTGCATTTAGTAGCTTGAATATGTCTTCATTTATCATATTTATTTCAGGTAAAGGTTTTCCAAAATAATATCCCTGAACAAGTCTAACTCCAACAAGCTTTAATGTATCAAGTATTCTTTTATCCTCAACACCTACTGCTATTAAATTTATATCCTTAGATATTGTATAAGTTATTAAGCTATTTATATATTTTTGTTTTTCAAAGTCTTTATATATATCTTTTATAAATGACATATCTGGAATTATATAATCTATATCTAAGTAGCATATATCTTCTATTGATAAATTGTCTAACTTAAAGTTATCAAAAGCAACTTTTCCGCCTTTTAAATGTATTGATTGTATTGTCTCTTGAATATCTGTTAAGTCTTTGTTATCATAGTTCTTAAATTCTATAACTACTTTATTTCTTGCCATCATGTCATAAATTCTTGGTTTATTAACATAGTTAACATAGCTATCATAATCTATATTTACCATTATAGTATTTGACTCTCTATTTACAACATTTTCAAATTGTTCAACAGCATTTGTAAATAGAACTTGCTGTAGCTTATCATAGTCATTATAATCTTTTGCTACTTCAAGCAATTTATCTATTCTTATCTTTTTACCAGCAGTAATTTGTGATAGTGCCTCATAGGCATATACAGACTGAGTTTTTAAATCTACAATTGGTTGGTATTTAACTTTTATAGTCTTCTTAGTAATGATAGTATCTATTATTTCTTTTATATCTTTACTTGTAAGTTTATCATCAGATTCTTTTGTATCTTTTTCTTCTTCTTTTTCTTTTATTGCCTGACCTTTTTGAGCGATATTTACTTCTAGTTTCTTTCTTGAGCTTTGATCAAAATAGTTATTTGCAAACTCATATAGCTTTTCTTTAACTAGCTTGAATTGATTATATGCTTCAACACTTTTAGCTTTAGCATCTGCATCCTTTACATTTATTAGTAAGTAGAATAGCTCTCTATCATTATTTAACTCTTGTGCTAGGAACGTTAAATTCTCTTGAGTTACATCCTCAACATTTAAGTACATATCATGATACTTAATTAAAGTTAATATTATATCTTTCTCATTTTGTGTAAAGTCAAACCTATTAAGTATTATCTCTGCAAGTTCCAAAGACTTTTCTTCATGTCCTTCAAAAGAGTCTGTTATTTCATCACCATTTTCTATTACTTTCTTTACATATGGCTTTCCAATGTCATGTAAAAACATAGCCCATTTAATGACTTTCTTTTGCCAGTCTGCAATAGATATCTCAGTAACATTTGCATTCTCAATACTTGCTACTATGTGATGAAATACACTATACTTATGATACTTACTGTTTTGTTGACAATTAAATAAATTCTCACCATATTCATTGTATACAAATAGCTCTGGAAAATGTTTCATAAATACATCTTCTTGAGATATTCTTGGCAAAAAATATGAAACGTTACTATCTAATAGCACGTTAGTGTAAATTTCAGTAACAGTTCTTACGTTATTTGTATACATTCTTAAATTATTTATAATGTTTCTTAGTCTTCCTCTTTCTGCGGCATCTACCATGGTTGCAGATGTATCTGCAAAATCCATGTCAAAGATTCCCTCATATACTTCATATTTTATCATTCTCTTATCCTTTCGAAAAACATCTATAAATATATTACTATAAATATTTACATTTTGCAAGAGGTTAACGGTTATATCTACTCATTATATTATCACTTTTTTCATAAGATTTTATTTATTTTAGTTGACATTTTTTGAAAAAAAATGTATAATATCTAAGTATCGTATAGTTAGTCAAACTATAACCCCGGAAATTTGACTTTCTAAGATTATATTTTAGGAGGAATAAATTAAAATGAATAATACTACACATAGCGTTAAAGCTAACGAGATTGAAAAAAAATGGTATGTTCTAGACGCAGCTGGTAGACCACTTGGTAGAGTTGCTACTGAAGCCGCTAGACTTTTAAAAGGTAAACACAAACCTACATATTCAACACATATTGATTGTGGAGATAATGTTATAGTTATAAACTCAGATAAAGCAGTTTTAACTGGTAACAAATTAAACGAAAAAATGTACAGACGTCATTCATCATATATGACTGGTCTAAAAGAAGTTTCATACAAAGACTTAATGGCAACTAATTCAGATAAAGCTGTTATGTTAGCTGTTAAAGGTATGCTACCAAAAAATACACTTGGTAGAGAAATGCTAACAAAATTAAGAGTATTTAAAGGTGCTGAGCACAACCATGAAGCTCAAAAACCTGAAATGTGGAATTTTTAGGAGGAATTAAAAAATGGCAAAAAAAGAATATATTTATGCAACAGGGAAAAGAAAATCTTCAATTGCAAGAGTAAAAATTATTCCTGGAACTGGTAAAATAACAATAAATAATAAAGATTTAAATGAAATCTATACTTTAGATACTTTAAAAGCTATAGTTTTAAAACCTTTTACAGTTGCTAACATGATGGAAAAATATGATGTTGAAGCAACAGTTTGCGGTGGTGGATTTGTAGGTCAAGCTGGAGCTGTTTCTCATGGTATAGCTAAAGCTTTAGCAACAACAGACCCAGAAGTTCGTTTAACATTAAAAAGAAATGGTCTTTTAACTAGAGATTCAAGAGTAAAAGAAAGAAGAAAATACGGTCTTAAGAAAGCAAGAAAAGCACCTCAATTCTCAAAGAGATAGAATGCTTTTTACAAAAAAGATTATGCAAAAAACTCGGAAGTTTTATCTTCCGAGCTTTATTTTTATTTATTTAACTTTTTTTATTCTATTTATTATTTACCTTTTTAAGTCCAATTACTGAAGTTAGTATTACTACTGAGCCTAAAGTTGCAGTAATTAGTTGAGTTACACCCATTGATGTACTTAAAGTGTTTTTTGCCATTTCTGGAATAGCTACAAGTGAACTCATGATTAAAAATCCAGAATATATTATTCCTGCTTTTACTATAATAGCAAGCGCTGCAGTTATAATATAATTTAATTTTTTATTAACATACAATGCTTTAAATAAATATATAAAAGCAAAATTACCAAGCCAAATTGCAGGTATCATAAGCCTTGAATATAATGTCATATTACTAAACAGCACTCCACCAAGTATAGTAGATACAGATGGTAATGTTGTCATTGCTAAAGTTTTTATTCCACCTTTTGTATATAATGCAACTGCTATTAAAGATGCATTTACAATTGTTCCAACTATTATTTGCTGATATTTTCCAAGTGGTATTATCTTAGCTAAAAATGTTGGTACAAGGCATGCGCCTATTACAACTAAGATAGTAATAATAATGTCCATAGCTTTTTTAGTGTCTACTAATTGTTTTCTTAATACTTCTATCATACATATCTCCCCTTTTCACACAAAAATACTATCACAAATTTCTAAATTGTTCAATTATTTTTATCTTTTAAATAATTTATTATTGAATATGCAGCATCTCTTCCACTTCTTGCAGCCCATGCAACCGTTGCTTTTATTCCTATTAAATCTCCACTTGCAAATATTTTATCTTTAGAAGTCATATTTCTTTCATCTACTTCAACATTTCCATATTTGTTTGTTTTTACATTTAACTTATTAACAGTATCAACATCTACCTTTGATCCAACAGCCATTATAACGTAATCTACATCTATAAAATAATTACTTCCCTCTACATTAACTGGACTAAGTCTATCTTCATTCTCCTTTTTTACTAGTTCTGTCTTTACACATTCTGCTTTTTCAACTTTATCTTTTCCAATTATTCTTAATATATTATTTTGAAGTAAAAATTCAATTCCATCATTTTTAGCTGCTTCTATTTCTTTTTTCTCTGCTGGCATTTGTTCCTCTGCTCTTCTATATATTATGCTAACTTTTTTAGCACCAAGTTTTTTTATAGTTCTAGATGCATCTATTGCAACATTTCCACCACCTATAACAGCAACCTTTTTATCTCTAAAATCTGGGAACTCTTTATTTTCTAATAACTCATTTGCACCATATACGCCTTTTAAATTTTCACCCTCTATATTCATTTTAGATGAAACGTTGGCCCCCATTGCAAGTAGTATAGCATCATATTTTGCTTCAAGTTCGTCAATATTTAATTTATAGTTAGTAACTGCTTTAACTCCTAAATCTAATATTTTTTCTATACTTTTATCTACTACTTTCCTTTCAAGTCTAAATTCTGGTATTCCATGCTCTAATAAGCCACCTAAACTATTTCTTTTTTCATATATAGTAATATCACATCCATTTTTAGCTAAAAATGCAGCAGCAGTAAGTCCTGCAGGGCCACTACCAACAACAGCTACTTTTCTGTTTTCTAGCACTTTACTTTCAATAGGAATTGACCATTTTTCTTTTATTGCCATATCTCCAACAAAAGCTTCTATATCTCCTATTAAAACAGGATGTGTCTTTATTCTTCTTATACAGCTTCCCTCACATTGCTTATCATGAGGACATATTCTACCGCATATTGCAGGAAGTACTGTAGTATTGCATAAGGTATCATATGCCTCTTTATATTTTTCATTTTTTACATATTGAATAAATTCCATTGTATTGTTTCCAAGCGGGCAACCGCTATGGCAAGGCTTATTTTTACAGCCAAGGCAAAATTCAGCCTTTTCCTTTATTTCCTTGTACATTTTTATCACCTTAAATATATTATATACTAATACTAAATTTTAAGCTAGAAAAAAAGTTTAGATTCTCAATAATCTAAACTTAAAAAAACTATTTCCACACGTCACCATTTATATGTTGTGTTAATGCCATAATAAATGCTTGCTCTGTTAAGTCATATCTAGATATAACGTCTTTAGTAAGAAGAGATATTCCACCTTTAGAAAGTCTTAGCTCACTCTCATTAAATATCTTATCCATAACCTTACCTAAATCTGTAGAAATTATCTCATCTACATATTTTTCTGCTACTGGAAATCCTGCACTACTTCCTACACTTTTAAATCCATTTTTATCTTCAATTACTGCAATATTAACTATCATCCATTTACCAAGACGATTAGTTATTCCAGACTCTACTGATATATAATAATCTGCATCCAAGTTATTTTCTATCACATACTTTTTAAGATTACCTACTCTATTTTTTGCTCCATTATATATATCCTCGTTAACTGGCTCATCTGCCACATCAGAGCTAGCAGGTATCCCAGTTACCTCAACGTTATCAAAAAAATGTTTAAATGCTCTAGTTGCTCCTTCTATTTTACAAGGATTTTTAGTAGCTATAAATACTTTCATCTCTATCACCTATGGATATTTTACTATAATTTTTAGGTTTGTCAAGTAAAGTTTAGGACATCACTTTCGTCATTTAAGTCTATTTGATAGTATGTATCTGGTATATCGCCGCTAAGTATAGTTTCTGCTAGTACTACCTCTTTTTCATAATACTGATCATTTACATATACTGGTGCTATTATAGTAAAATTTGTCCTAACTTTAAGTATAATTCTATGTCTAGTCTGGTTTATCCCCACACTGTTAAACTGTGATATACAATCTATCTTAGTATCTCCAAGTGGAGCAGTTTTAATTCTTACTTTTATTCCTGCTCCACTAAGTATGCCCGCATTAAAAAATAACCCGATTGGAATCTTTAGCAGTCCCGAATCTACATTTGCAATATTATTTTCTATGTTTATGGCAATATCATTAGAAATCCTATTTAGTTCCCTCGTATTCGTTCGTAATGCCACTATTTTTCCATTTTCATCAAAAACTTCACTAACTATACTATCGTATGTTACATTTCCTAAATTTAACCTTATTGCTTCCTCTGTAGTTCTCATTGCAAGAGTATAAGCATTAGCCTTAGTAAATGCAACAAGAACTGGCTCTATTACCTGAACATATAGTGTAGTAATACTTGAAAACATTACCAAGAATACAAAAAATAAGACAAATGATTTTTCCTTTTTCATTTGTCTTAATGATACTTTATAATATTTTGGTCTCATTTTACCTAATCACTAAAATTTTCTGACCAACATCTATTAAATTAGGATTTTCTAACTTATTTATTTTAATTATATTATCCATACTAGTTTTATATTTTTTAGCTATTTTCCATATACTGTCACCAGGCTTTACAATATATATGTTTATGCTACTTATATCTTTAAGATTTATAGGGGCATCATCAATAGTAGCTATTGAACTTATATTTAAAGCATTTTCAACATTTATTTTTAGATATATTGTTATTTTTATATCAACATTATTGCCACTTTGAATAACATTAAGTCTTACATCATCTACCTTCATGTGTATATTAGAGTTTTTCCATGACTCTTCAAGTGGAAATTCTTGATTTACCATTATATCTATTGATTTACTTTCAAGCTCATTGTTCTCTTTATTTTGCAGTATAAGATTTAACTTAGCAACACCCTCAACTTTTATATTATCATCTGCAAGCATTGGCATAACAGAAGAGGTGTCTAAAGAGTACTCTACTATTCTACTATTTTCAGGAATTATATCACTTATAGTATCGTTTATTGATATTTCTCTTTCTATATCAAAAGAATCTGTAGCTACATTTATATCTTTCATATCATACTTTAAATCACGAGTTCTACTATAAAAGTCATCCACATATTCCACTTCTTCTGGCTCAAACACAGTTAAATTGTTTTCTATTTTATAGTCCACATTTAGTGTTTTTTGATCAATATCTGGATTTATTCTTACATTTAAATCTCTCATATTGTATTTTATATCATACTTGCATTTATCTGTTATATTGCTTAGCTCCACCATTGATGAGAAAGGTACTTCTATGGTCTCGCTACATATATTTTTTCCTTCTCCAAGATATAGTAAATTTATCTCTAAAACTCCTTTTAGCATTATTTTATTATAACTTTCCTTAAATTCAGTATCTTTAATTTTGCATTTAACTTTTAAAATTTCATATATAGCTGGCGATTCTTTTTTTAGCATAACATCCTCAGATGAAGTTATTAAGCTACGTTTTTTCTCTTTTATATTATTAAAGCACTTCTTACATTTGTTATATTCTATATCATTATCATTTGGAAACTCTTTAATAATATCCACATCCATGCTTTCTGTGATATCTATATCAAAAACAAGCTCATTTTTAATAGCAACTTTTCTCTCATTTGGAAGAGAGTAAATTATATTTTTAAGTCTACAATCAATTACAATATCATCTTTATTATTTATATTATTTTTTTCAATATTTGTTGTATAAGGATAAGACACATTTAGTCCTCTTACACTCATTTCATCATCATTTGCCCTATAAATAACAGAATAATTTATTTTTCCGACCACTTTTATTCTTCCATTATTTACCTCAATATCATTTATATATGGTATAGATGATATGTTTATAATTTTAATAGCATCAGGCATACTATCTGGCACTATTATATCCTGCTCTATCCACTTTTCATCCTTTTCTATGGCTTTGCACTTGTTTAGATTTAATTTCATATTATTAGTACTAATACTCATACACATCCTCCTCATTAGTATATATATATTTGCCATAAAAAAAAATATTACTGTGTAACAAAAAAATATATGTATGCATACTATATTATTAGTTAGATGCAATTGCATCTAGCATTAGATAAATTCTTTCTTACTATAACATACATTATATACTCTCCTTAGAAAATAATAGCGAAAAAGACTGGTATAAAACCAGTCTTTTTCTATATCATTTATCAACCTCTTTGATTGCCATATTAGCATTATAATCTTGTATATTTTGGTGTAGAGAAGTCATACCTTGTAATAGGCTCCCCTGTTGGTAGACTTAACTCCAAAGTATTTGTAACCAAGTCTGAATAACTATAAGATAGTTTACTATCTGTTTCAGAGTCTCTAAATACAAATAGATTTGTATAAGTACTGTCTATATATCCTTTCCTTTCAATGCATTTGTTTCTTCCTACGTTTGCTTTTACACAAATCTCTTGACCAACATAGTTTTCTACGTCTTGCTTAATTTTTAATAGTGAATCTTTCGAAACCATATTATATCACCTCTCATGGCACGAATTATATCACTTTTTAGCGAAACTGTCAAAATGCAAATCGTGTATAGTTACCATAATATGTTAAGTTATGTCGTTTTTAGTTTTAATTTTTAAAGTATTTTCTTTTGTTGCTTTTTAAATTGTAACATTTGTGTTACAATTGTTCTTTAATAACTTCAATTGCCTTTTGTAGCTGTAAATCTTTAGCATAGTCTATATATGCATCATTCTTTATCTCTTCAGGTAGTTCAACAAGAATATTTGGCTCTATTCCATTATCTTGAATTACTACACCACTTGGAGTAAAGTATTGTGCATGAACTAAAGTAATTGCTCCATGATTTGGTATTCTTTCCACATATTGAACCACACCTTTACCAAATGTCTTTGTACCAATTACTGTACCCTTGTTATAATCTTTAATAGCACTAGCTAAAATTTCAGAGGCGCTTGCACTATTCTCATTTACTAGTATTGTTAATGGTATATCTATTTCCTTATCATCTCTAGTAGAAATTATCTGTGTTTTGTTATTTTTATCTACAAGTCTTAGCACTTCACATTTTGGCAATAGTAAATCAAGTATCTCTACAGTATCGTTAACAATTCCACCAGGATTATTTCTTAGGTCTATAACTAAGCCTTTTATTCCTTGTGCTCTTAATTTTTCATACTCTGTTTTAAACTGATCGTATATTCCATTGTCAAAACTATATACTCTCATATAGCCTATTCCATCTATTACATCTGTAGTTACATTGTGTTCTGTTAGTTTTTGTCTAACTATTTCATAATTAAGAGTTTCATTTCCTCTTGTTACTTTTAGTTTTACAGTTGTATTTTCCTCGCCTTTTATTGCATCAGTAGCCTTTATATATGTATCTATACTTATGTCCATATCGTCTACTTTTGTAATTATATCTCCAGCTTTTATACCTGCTTCTTGAGCAGGTGAATCTGGCATAACACCAAGTACTCTAATTGCATCATACTTTGGGTCATATACAACGTGTACACCTATTCCATTATATGTACTCTTAGAACCAGAATTCTCACTTTCTAAATATTCTTCTTCATCTTCATAATACGTAAACTGATTATCCAGAGAAGATACCATTCCATCTATTGCTCCATCAAGTAGTTTTTCTGAATCGTAATCATATAGAAAATCATTATTTATTATTCCAATAGCATTGCTTAGTCTATCAATTTGTTCCTGAGTAAAAGTTCCTTTTAGCCCACTTAGACTCAAATCTGGCTTAATGACCACATATAAAGCCACTAGTACCATTACACTTATTACAATACCAGCGGCTAAAGTTATTGCATTAGCACATATTTTCATTTTGTTATATTTTATTTCACCATTTTCATCTTTTATTATAACTTCATTATTATCTTCCAAAATTCTATCTCCTTTATTTAATTTCCTAGCTTTTATTATATATTATAAAAAAAATATAGTCAACTCTACTTATTTAATATGTTCATATTTATACGATTATGATTTTATTATTTAGTTTTTCTTTTTACATAATTTTCCATATACACCTTGACTTATATAATTATTTATTGTATAATTTAATAGTAAATTTAGAAATACTTAGTAAAAAACTATTAAACATAAGAAAGTATTTCCCAAACTGGAGGGAGGGAAAAGAAATGCCAGGTATAAAGATTAAGGATAATGAGAGTTTAGATAACGCATTAGCTAGATTTAAAAAGCAATGTGCAAAATATGGTGTTCTTGCAGAAATTCGTAAAAGAGAACATTATGAAAAACCTAGCGTAAAAAGAAAAAAGAAATCAGAAGCTGCTAGGAAAAGAAAACACTAAAATTAAAATGTTATACATTTTGACTATATAAATACATCTATTTTTAGATGTATTTTTATTTTTTTAAAAGAGCATGTTAAAACATACTCTTTTCTTTTTGTGTTAAATATCTGTATTTTCCAGTCTTCAAATCTTTAAGCTCTACAGCTCCTACTTTTGTTCTTTTAAGATTAAGCAGATTTATTCCAACACTTTCACACATTCTTCTTACTTGTCTATTTTTTCCTTCTGATATTATAATCTCTAACTGATTGTTAGATATTTTTCTAACTAATGCCGATTTTGTTGTATATTCTCCTATATTCACGCCATTTCTTAATCTTTCCATTTGGCTTTCAGATATATCTGTATCTGTAGTTACAATATATGTTTTTTGTATCTCATTTTTAGGATGCATTACTCTGTTTGAAAACTCACCATCATTAGTTAAAAGTAGTAATCCTTCTGTATACATGTCTAGTCTTCCAATTGGATATACTCTCACATTTTCATTTATTAAATCTAATACACTTTTTCTATTAAATTGCTCTTTGCTTGTTGTTACATATCCTTTAGGTTTATTTAAAGCTATATATACTTTTTCTTCTTCTTTTTTTATTTCTTTATTGTCTATTTTTACTATATCTCCATCTGATACCTGAGTTGCTAAGTCTACAACTGTCTTATCATTTATACTAACTCTACCTTGTAATACTAGCTCTTCAGCTTTTCTTCTCGAACAAATACCACATGAAGCTATATACTTATTTATTCTTTCCATAATCGTCACCTTTTAATACTAATTTCATATTATATATTATCATAAGCTTATGTTCACATATATTAAAGCTGCATTTTATTTTGCAGCTTTTTCTTTATTTTCTAGCTTGTCCAATATATCCTTAAAATATTCTGGTAGTTCAGAGTCAAACTCAACATATTTATTTGTAGTTGGATGTATAAAGCCTAGTACTTTTGCATGTAACATCTGGCCTTTAACTTTAAAATTACTATCTTTCTTTCCATATACTTCATCACCAACTAAAGGATGATGTAAATATGCCATGTGAACTCTAATTTGGTGTGTTCTTCCAGTTTCTAGTTGCGCCTCGATTAAAGTTACCCCAGAAGAATAAAACCTTTTTAAAACCGAAATATGAGTTACTGCATTTCTTGAATTTTTATCTGTTACCGCCATCTTCTTTCTATCTTTAATGCTTCTTCCTATTGGCTTATCTATAGTTATGCTATCTTCTTTAATTATCCCCTTTACAAGTGCTATGTATTTTCTGGTAATACTATGTACTTTAAATTGCTCAGATAGTTTCTTGTGTGCATTATCATTCTTAGCTATTACAAGTATACCACTTGTATCTTTATCTATTCTATGTACTACGCCTGGTCTAACTACACCATTTATTGAAGATAAGCTATCTTTATGCGTATACATTAACGAATTTACCATAGTTCCAGAGTAGTTACCATTTGCAGGATGCACCACCATACCTTTTTCTTTATTTACAATTATTATATCCTCATCCTCATATATAATATTAAGTGGTATATCTTGAGGTACAATTTCCTCATTTACTTTTTCAGTAATCTCAATATGTATATTATCATTAGCTTTTAGCTTATATCCACTTTTAACACTTTTTCCATTAACTAAAATTTTTTCACTATCAACTAGAGTCTTTATATAACTTCTTGTTATATTTTCATTTTCTAGTTTCTCTGTAAGATATACATCCAGTCTTTTAGCTATGTCTTCTTTATTTATAATTATATCCATCTTTTCTCCTACTTTTTAAATATCTTTTCTAGATCTTGCTCATTAAAACTATATTTTTTATTGCAGAAATTACAAGATAGCTCTAGTATTCCATTTTCTTTAAGTATCTTTTGAGCCTCTTCTTTGCCTAAAGCTATAATTGTATTTTCTATTCTTTTTTGTGAGCAGTCACATTTTACTCTTGCGTCATTTTCATAAACTACTTCTACGTCCATATCGCCTGTTGCATTTTTTATAATATCATCTATATTTCTATTTTCATTCATAAGCTCAGTCATAGATGGTAGTTTTATATTTATACTTTCAAGCTTATCTATAACTTTATCTTCGCACTCTGGTAATGGCTGTATTATATATCCGCCTGCTTTTTGTACATTTCCATCTTTTCCTATTAGTACACCAACAGATACTACAGAAGGTGTTTGTTCAGATACGTTAAAATAGTATGCAAAGTCATCACCTATCTCACCTGTTAATAGCTCACATGTACCAACGTATGGCTCCTTTAGTCCTATGTCCTTTATAACTGTTAAAGTACCTGCTCCTATTGCCCCTCCAACATCAAGCTTTCCTTCACTATTTAAAGGGAGTTCAACTTGTGGATTAGTTACATAGCCTTTAATATCCAGACTAGAATTTGCACAAACTGTTAAATTACCAATTTCTCCTTCACCTTTAATAATTACTGTCAATCTATCATCATCATTTTTTAAAGTAGTAGCAATCATAGCTGATACAATCATAACTCTTCCGAGTGCCGCAGTTACTACATTAGATAAATTATGTATGTCCCTTATTTCTTGTACCATTGATGTAGCATCTATTGCTATTGCTCTTACACTTTTGTTGTATGCTAAATACTTCTTTATATTACTCATTGATATCTCCTTTTTACATAATACTAATTTTACCAAAATTATGTTACTTTTTCAATATTTTTAAAGCAAAATAACACCTAGGAAGATAATTCCTAGATGTTATTATGATTTTACTTTTCTAATTAACTTAGTAAGAGTAATAGTTGTTCCTTCATTTATTTTTGAATCAATAATTACCTCATCCATAAATGATTCCATTATTGTAAAGCCCATCCCGGCATGCTCACTTTCTGGCTTAGATGTATATGTAGGAGTCATAGCAAGAGATATATCTTCTATTCCCTTTCCATAGTCTGATACTTTTATTATTATTTTTTTATCTTCTTTTATACTTGCCTCAATAGCAACTATTCCATCACTATTATCATAGGCATGTTCTATTGCATTAGTTACCGCTTCAGATATTGCAGTTTTTATATCCATAAGCTCATCAAAATGAATATTTAAAGTTGAAATAAATGAAGTAATACACACTCTTATAGCTGAAATATTTTCCAGAGTTGCCTTTGACTCAATTTTTATATAATTTTCACTCATACTGAACACACTCCAAATTTATATTAGAAAGCTCTAATATACGTTTAATATTTCCCTTTGCATTTACCACTGTCATTTTTGAATCTAATAGCTTAATTAGATTATATCTTCCAAGTATTAGGCCAATACCACTACTGTCCATGAAATTAACTTCAGATAAATCTAATACAAGTTCATATGGCTGATATTTCATAATATATCCGTCTATTACTCCTCTTATTACCCTACAAGAGTTCATGTCTATTTCCTCTTCTAGATAGATTGTTAACTTTCCATCACAATACTTATACTTCAAATTACTCACCTCTTTTTTGGCTATTATACCAAATATAAATT
>CANROM010000015.1 GCA_947632225.1 uncultured Clostridia bacterium
AAAAACAATATATTTTGTACCATTATATAATAAATATTCTTTTTTTGTTTTAGAGATAATTCCTATAATATAAAAAAGTCATACACATAGTATGACTTCTTTATTATTTTAATATATTTTGATTTAAAACTACTAGACTGTATAAGAACAGTACATCTTGATTTTCAAAATCTACATAGTTTCCTAGTATTGTACTTGAAACGTATCTTAAATCTATTAAAGTTATTTTTTGATAATTTTCAAGTAAAAGAGGAGCTATACTACTTCCAAAAGAATCTCTAAATAAAAGTAGTTCTTTTCCGTCTGGGCCACTAGGATTTTCTACAGTAATTATAGGAGTAGCACCAGATAAATATATATCGTATTTATCTGAAGAAGTGTTCCACTTGTCCATATTATATACAGACTCGTAATTTTGAGCTTCCAAATTATATACACTAGCCTTTTCTGTTGTATCATTTTTTAGTATTGTTATCTTATCTGGTAAAACTTTTCTTCCAAGTTGTCCATAATATGCGCCGTAAAACTCTCCTATTTCTTGTTTTTGATATTCTATATTTGAAGTATCTTTTAAATTCATCTCTTCTTCTATTTTTTTAACAACATCTTGTATATTTTCCTGTTTCCAATGTAAATCTGTCTTGTAATAATCTTCTAAGTCTAAAGCATTAGAAATATCTATATATTTTACACCTGTTAATGTAGAATCAATTATTTTTTGAACATCTTTTACATCTATATTTAAGTAGCTTGAATCTAAATAGTAATTTTTATCTGGTATAATTGAATAGTATACCTTCATATTCTCATTTAAATATTTATCTTGTATATTTTTTATTTTTTCTGCAGTTTTTTTAACATTTTGCTCATTTAATGGATATTCCATTTTATATATGCTACCATCTTTTAAAAATAGTCCATTATTATCTTTTTGCATGAATATATAGTTGCTCCAAAAAGATTTTATACTTCTAAAGCTATCTCTAAGTATTATTTGATCTGATGCATAGCTATCTAAGTCTTCTGCTGTCTTACCGCTAGTTACATTTTTTAATGTAATTGTTGGAAATTGTGCTAGCTTTCTTCTCTCAGACACAGATATTACATCATCCTTTTTTATTGCTGTAGCAATAAATACACCAAATAATATAATGACAAAGCATATTGTTATTATTTTACTTTTTATCTTATCACTCATTTTATTACCCCCTTTTCTAACTTACATAGTTTAATGATACTTAAAACCTAAAGTATAAAAATGGGTTAAAAGAACCATCAACAATATATGAAGTTGAAATTAGAAGTAAAAGTACTAGATACATTGGCTCTAATATATTAGTAATCTTCTCCATTTTTTTAGAAGCAAATATATTTTTAAATAATGGTGTTGCACCTATTATTCCTATTACTATTACACATAGATAGCTCTTTAGGTAATATATGCTCTCAGGTGATACAAGCGGAACATTACCTATTCCAACAAGTCCACCAATATTTGTTAATATTTGAGTTGTGCTCTCTCCATTAAATATTATAAAGCTAATCATTACTAATACTAACACATAGATATGTGCAAATATCTTTGGCATTTTTTCTATAATTTTTCCTAAGAATACTTTTTCTATTATTAAAAGTATACCAAAATATAGTCCCCATATAATAAAGTTCCAAGCAGCTCCATGCCACAAGCCTGTAAGTAGCCATACAACCATTATATTTCTAAGCCATTTAACCTTAGAAACTCTATTTCCACCAAGTGGAATATACACATAATCTCTAAACCAACTACTTAGTGATATATGCCATCTTCTCCAGAAATCTGTAATACTCTTAGCAATATATGGATAATTGAAGTTTTCTAAAAACTCAAAGCCAAACATCTTACCAAGTCCTATTGCCATATCTGAATATCCCGAAAAGTCAAAATAAATCTGAAGTGTAGCAGCTATACCATATATCCAATAGTATAGTACACTCATCTCACTACTTCCTAAAAATTTGTTAGCAAGCTCTCCTAAAACATTAGCAATAAGTACTTTTTTACCAAGTCCTATTATAAATCTTCTAACACCTAAGGCAAATTTCTCAAAAGTATGTGTCCTATTTTCTATTTGATCCTCTATAGTAGTGTACCTTACTATTGGTCCTGCAATTAGCTGTGGAAATAGTGATACATACATAGCAAGTTTCAATATGTTTTTTTGAACCTTAGCCTGTCCTCTATATACATCTACTAAATAGCTGAGCATTTGAAATGTATAAAAAGATATACCTATTGGAAGTGCTACATATATAAAGTCAATTTTATGACTTAGCCATAAATTTATATTTTGTATAATAAAGTTTGCATATTTAAAATATACTAGTAGTCCTATACTAATCACTATAGCTAGTACTAAAAATATCTTAGCTCGTTCTGTGTTTTTATATTTATCTATAAGTCTACCAAATATGTATGTTATTACAATTGAAAAAGCCATTAGTAACACATAAGTTGGCTCTCCATAAAAATAGAATATAAATGATGCTATAAGCAAAACTAAATTCTTACACTTTTTTGGAACAATGTAATATATTCCAAGTACAATTGGTAGAAAATAGAATAAAAATGTAATACTGGAAAATACCATGTTTTTACTCCTCTAATTATAAAAAATCTATTAAAGCAACAAATTGCCGACAAAATAGATACACTATCCTGCCGGCAAAAAATTCTCTATCTTACTGTGGTAATGGAATTGCAAATCCACCATCAGTATCTGGTGGCAATTCTCCGTCTTCAAATGTTTGATCATATTCTTTGCCTACTGTTCCAGCTAAATTTTTAAAGCTGTCATATATACCTTGTGCTCTTTCACTTTCTGTCATTACTAAGAATACTATATTTCCACTATTTGTGGCTAATACTTTCTCAGCTGATACGCAAATCCATTTTCTTGGGTTAATACCGTCAAACATTGCCTTAGCAACTTCATTTGCATTTACACCATCTTTTACTTTAGCCATTACAAGAGAATAAGCTTGTGCATTTATCATTGGCTCTGATACAATTGCATATTCTAAATTTTCGCCATTATCTAGTCCTGTAAATGATTTTACTGAAGCCTCATCTGTTAAGTCAATTGGCATACTTGTTATTGTATCATAAAGTTCAACTGTATTATTTTCATAAACTTTATCTACCAAATCAACTAAATCTTCATTGCTTGCTACTTGTGGCAAGTTTGTTTTACCATTTCCAGAATTCATACCTACTACCGCAATAACAGCTATAACTGCTATAACAGCAACAACTATAAATACTGTCATGATTATTTTCGTAGTTTTACTCATACTACTATCCCCTCCACTCATATTATATATGATATAAAAATTGTTGTCAATTAAATTTTAAGATCAAAAAAAGCAAGTAATTTTTACTTACTTGCTTATATTTCTTCTTCTAATACTTCATCTAAATCTTCTAATTTATTTATTTTAGACTTTCCAATTCTTAAGTGATTTACTATAACTACTATACATGAAATTATAACAAACAAATAGAAGTTTATTCCTCTATTTAATAATACAGCACTACTCATCAAACTTTCAGAGTATATAACTTTGAATATTTCAATGAATGCTCCCTCACTAACACCAACAGCTCCTGGTGATGGTATTCCAGATACTGTTGCAAATAGTACAGCTTGCATTGATATTATCTTAAATATGTTTTGTCCTGAGAAGCCTAAAGCTCTATATACCCAATAAGTTATACTGTAATATATTAAAAATTGTACGATTGTTGTTAAAAGTATCTTTAACATAAGTAGCTTATTATTTTTTATATAAACCGCATTAGCTTGATATTTTTGAAGTTCATTCTCAAATTTTTCTTTTTTTGCATCTAAGTCTTTTACCTTAAAGAATTTCAAAACTTTAAGTGCAACGTTTATTAGCCAATTTGACATTCTTTTTGAGAATATACCAATTATTAAAAGAGCTAATGCACTCATATTTAATAATATTCCTATTATAAAGCAAATGACTAATAGTTTATTTAAATAATCATAATTGAATATCAAACTAAATAGTGCTATTCCTATTGTAGTTATCTGCATGCTTGTTAGATTTATTAACAGTGCAAGTGTTGAATTTGAAACTGAAATTCCATCTTTATACATATAATAAATTTGCATTGGCTGTCCACCACTTGCAGCAGGTGTTATAGAACTAAAGAAAAATCCGATTAAAGAGTATTTTACATTTTTAAAGAAACTAGATTTTTCATTTAGTTTCTTTAAAGTTCTTCCAATATTTACTCCTTCAAGTATCAAGTACACAAACATAGAAATAATTCCTATTGCTACAAACTTGACATTTGCAGATTTTATAATTTCAATTATTTCAAATATATCCTTTCCATCTAACAATATGTATCCTGTTAATGCAATCAACAAGATAAACAATATAATACTTCTAAATATTTTCTTGCTTTCTTTCATAACTTTATCCTTTGATTAAATATTATTCTCTTCTGTTTCTTTTATGTATTTAATAACCTCAATATTGCTATTCTCACTTCTTTTACACATACAGTCATATACCTTATTTCTAAGATTTAGTTTAGCCTCTTTAGGTGAGAGTCCTTCATCTGCAAAGAAAGGCCCATCAATATAGGTTACCATTTTTACTTTATCTTTATTTTTTCCATAGGCCTGATAAGTATTAGTCATACAAAATGTTGGTGCTTTTAGCTTTATAGGGTATGTAAATGATACATCCTTAAATGGTCTAATCTTAGTATAATATGGCCAAATATGTGCCTCTGGATATATAGTAATTGATTGATTATTACTTATTCTCTTTTTAACAGCTTCTAAAAAGTTTACAGCAGCCTTAGTATCACCAGGTACTGGCATAGCACCTAAAAGCTCTACTACCTTTCCAAAAGGCTTCATAGATATATTTTCTGGATTTACTATGAAAAAGTTTCTTTTAGGAAATATTGGTAGACTAGGGATAAATGTATCAGCAAATATTTGTGTATGATTAGCATATACAAAATATCCCTGGTCTTTATATGCTTTTAGCTTTTCTCTTCCAATATACTTAATCTTTAATTTAAATTTTACATATGATAGTTTTATTGGCATACTAAGTATATTTTGAAATGCAAATGATGATACATCCCAAATAGGATTTTTATGAATATACTTAAAATTGCCATCAATTTTTTTAGGTACTATCTTAGCTGTTGAAAACTCATCATTTAATTCATCTTTATAATAAATTATCTGCTTCTCTTTCATCATCTATAACCTGCTCTTTAGTAATTGTTGTATAAGTTAGTGGTATTTTATAAAAGTCTTCGTATATCTCTTTCCAAGTCTCAAAGTTCTTCTCTTTCATTATTTCTTCATTTTGTTTAACATTTAAATTTTCATCAGGAAAGATTGGTTGAGCAATATTTACAATGTACTCTTGAACTGGGAAACCATCATCTCCAATAATATCACTATCTTGCATAGTAATAAATATTGGTAAAACTGGTACATTATTTTTAGCAGCAAGCTTAAATGCACCATTTTTTAATGGCTTTGGCTTTCTATAGTTCCACCACAAACTTTGTTCAGGATAAATTAGAATATAATTTCCCTTGTTAAGAATTTCTGTAACAGCTTTCATAAATATACTCATTGTCTTTAAATTTGAACTTAAAGGAAGAGTATCACAATTTCTAAATAAAAAGCCATAAAATCCTGGGAAATTAGTGTAATTTCCTTCTCTTATTACTTTATATAATTTACGTTTTTTCATCTTACCAGATGATCTTAAAACCTTTTCTACAGTAAAGCTGTCGAAAGGATTAAAGTGGTTACAAGTAATAATAGCTCCCTTAGTTAAAAGATTTAAGTTTTCAACGCCATTTACTTGTTTTATTATTAACTTATTTTTTCTTAATAATTCATTTAAGAACAATTCTCCAGCTTTATTTGCAAATCTTGTCATCAATCTACTTGTGCCTTTAGATTTTAAGTAGTCTACCTTATCTGGTGTAAGTTCAATTGTAGGTGGATCTTTTTCAGGATCCACATCAAATTTGCCTTCTCTTTCTAGTCTTTCTATTTCTTCTAATATTTCAAGTCTATCAGGACTTTTTTCTACATTATTACTACTGCTACCTAATTTACTCTTAGTTTTCTCATATAGCTTTTTAATCATACCCTTTTCTGCTAAATATCTATCGTCTCCAACACAATCACATTCTTTTTGTGCTAACTCTCTAAGAACATTTTCATTTTCTCTATCTTTAAATCTATCTTCTTCTGTATAACTATCCTTTTCTTTTAATATATCGTTATAAAATTCTGTCTTTTTAGCGTATTTCCAGAAATACTCATTATATGGTACATCTTCAAAATGCCATGGTTTATATGCAAAGTTATAGTGTACAATTTTAATATTTTCTTCCTTAGTGTCTTCATTTACAATAGGCATAACATCCCATTGACGTCCTATAATCTTAGTTCTACCTTTGCATAGTCTATTTAAATAGTCTTGGTCTTGTGCTACTGAATATTTAACTGTTCCTAACAAGTAACAGAATTTATCTTGAAAATGAAATTTTCTTAATTCGTCTAAATTCATAAGAAGCACACCTGCGTTAAAGTAGTTTTGATATTTTGCTACACCAACAACTTTTTCTGCATAATCTTGGAATACTTTATTAAACTGAATAATATCATCTGGTGCTGCTGCAACCAAGTTTTTCTTTAAATCTATATTGTATAGCTCAGATATATCTCCAAGAACTATAATATCGCTATCTAGGTATATTGCTTTATTATATTGTGGATAAAGCTCTGGTATAAATAGTCTAAAATATGTTGAACTTGAATAATAATCTCTTGTATATAACTTATCCTTAATCTTCTCAATATAATAGTTTAAGTCTACAAATTCTATATTTACATTGCTCTTTTCAAACTTCTTTATCTTTTTTATATTATCTTCTTCTACATTTGTATGTAGTACTTTTATGCTGTAATCATACTCTTTGCTAGCATTATCTAATAATGATTGTAAGGCTACAGCTAAAAATTTAGTATATCCATTGTCTATCGCAAAAAATATTGGTATTGTTTCTCTGTTCATATTAACTCCTCTTCCTATACTTCATAAGTTTCCTTAACTTGCAAATACTCATTTAAATCTTCATCAAAAGCATGACATTTTAATTCCTTATGTATTTCATCCACCTGCCACTGCTTATAATTTTCTGTATGTGGATACGGTAGTAGCATTAGTCTTTTGCAAAAATGACATATAACTGTATCTTCCCTGTCAAACCTTGCTTGTTCATTATATATTCGTGGAAGCAATAATTTATTTGTTGTTGACCAGTAAATTGCATCTTGGTCTGCAAATAACATTTTTTTATTTTTTATTCTCTCTCTTGCCTTTTCTAAAAGCCTAGTTTTCTCTATTTCTTTCATATTTAGCAGTAACATTCCAGCGTTTATATAATCCCATCTAATTAGTTTTGAGCCATATTTTTCTTTTACTGCTGCATACTCATACCCTTCTATATCTGTATTATATAGTCCAGATATATCTTTTGCAGCCATCATATCTATATCTAAATATAATAGCTTATCTGGCATATCATCTACCATATCTGCAAGTAGTCTTAGTAATGTATATGGTGTACAATATGCATTTTCGTTTTTACAGCCTCCAAATTCCTTTTCATAAAGCTCTGTAACATCTACTTTCTTTACACTATTGTTCTCATTTTTAGTTTTTATAACACTTTCTAAAAACTCTATTTGTTTATCTTCTATACTTACAAAATTAGGATTAACTCTTTCTAGGTTCATAGTAAATATATAACAGTTTACAGGTTCTTTAGTTTTGTTGGTTATCGATATTAACAATGATAAGGCTCCGTCAAAAACCTTCTTGTTTCCACATAGTAATATGTTTATAATACTCATCTCCTTGTGACAATTTTTTACATTTATTTCACTTCTTATATAATAGCACAAAATTTAAAGATTAGCAACTGATATACTAGTATATATAACGAAGAAAAGAAGTAAAAGATAACTCTTTTTACTTCTTTTTTATGCGTATATATGTATTATTTTTCCAAAACTTTCCAAGTGTTACCATAATCTTGTGAATAAAACTCCTTATAATCTCCGCCATTATAGTCTGCATCTGAGCCTTGATTTATTTCAAGCTTCATTATTCCATCTTCTAATGTTGGAAGCTCATAAAAGTCATATATGCTAGAACTAATTATTTTTACTTCTTCAAATGTACTACCACCATCTCTTGTAATATATAGCTCTTGATATGTTCCCATTACATTAGGCATAGTTAAAAAGCCAATTTCTTCAGTCAAAAATCTAATCTGACTACCGCTACTAAATACTTTTTTGTCACTTTCTCCCATTCCAAAGTAGATATCATTCCAAGTTTTTCCACCATCTTCTGTTTTACTTATTTTACCAAAGGCACTTCCAACTACTACATCATAAAACTTTAGCATATATCCTATATCTTTAGTTATAAATTGGATATTTTCAATTGAGTACTCACTCTCAAGTTTTACTGTGTTCCAAGATTTGCCCATATTATCTGAATATACTAGATACATTTCATCATCTTTTTTATAATAGAAAACTGTTTTTTCTTTAGATATTTGGTATTGATTATCTTTATAGCCACTTACCATTTGAGAAAAATCACCTGGTACTTCAATATTATTTTTACCATCATAACTAATATATAATAGCCCATTTTTAAGCTCATAATCATTTGCTTTTACCGAAATCACATCATAATTTGCTAGGTCTTCACCCTTATACGTCATACAGTATAATGATTCTTTTTTAGTCTTATCCATGGAAACTTCACATAGTGTTATAGTTCCATCTTTTTTTATAATGTCTGTGTCATCGTCTAGCTCACAATTTTCATCTAATGCCACTACATATTTGGGTACATCTTCTTTATATAGTACTAATGCTATTGTACCAAATTGCTTACAATCAGAAAAAGCAAATTGCTCTCTTACGCCATTTTTTGTTATTCTTATTCCTTTGTTATCAGATAAAAGCTGAGTTGTTTCTCCGTTTTGAGTTAATACTTGCCAATCTCCACGTAGTGCATTTGTTACATAGTAATATGATATTCCATTTCCTCTATCTCCAAAAGTTGCAACATACTCTCTTATATTACCATCTCTATCTAAATAAGTTATTGAGCATATATCATTAGTTAACCACTGCCTCTTTACCTTTCCATAAGATTCATATTGGAACTGCTCTTTTGGTCTTGCAAATATAAATAGTTTAGGATCTTTATATATTTTTATTGCACCACTTTGCTTATCTACTTTTAGTATAACTTCACTTGAAAAATTGCCAGATATACTAACAATACAATTATTTTTAAATGCATTATTTGCCATAAATGCAATATTTACTACTGTTAAAACAGTAAATATTGAAGCAATCATTATCTTTCTGTTTGATAATTTGCTTATACAGTATAAAGCACTAAGACACAAAGATATAATCATAAGCTCATTTACTATATATGGTAAAATATCTAGTACATACTCAAAATTATATCTTCTTAGTACAAAGTAATAGCCAAGTTGTAATAATAATGTAAGTATAAATACAACTAAAGAAGCTATTCCAATATATTTTTTTACCCTTCTAATTTTTATATTTCTTTTATTTTCTATATCTTTATATTTTTCAACTGCTTCTTCTATTTTTTTATCTATATCTATTTTTTCTTTTTTTCCACGTTCACCATTTAATAGCTCTGATACATCAACTTCAAAAAAATCTGCAAGTGAATTTAGAACAGCTATATCTGGAAAGCTTATTCCTCTTTCCCATTTAGATATAGCCTTATCTGTAATATTTAGTTTTTCACCAAGTTCTTTTTGAGTTAGTCCCTTTTCATTTCTAAGCTCTTTGATAAAATTACCAAATTTCTCATTATCCATCTCAAAAGCTCCTTTCATACAATAATATGTTACCACTTAAAGTAATTTTGAGCAATCGACTGTTAGTAGAATTGTATATAGAGCAATGAAATGTAATATAAATCATTGCTCTACTAAATGTTATTTTTTTCTATTTATAATATAACTTAAAAGTTTAGCTATAGAATATCCAATTATTGTACCTATAAAGTTATTTATAATATCATCTATATCAAAACTTCTACCAATAAATATCTGACAAATTTCTATAGAAAGAGGTATTAAAAGTGCAACAAGCCAAATATTTTTCCATTTTATCTTTTTACATATTAGACATATAAATATACCCATAGGTATAAACATTACCACGTTTGCAATCATCATAGTTTTTGTCCATGTGCCTAAAACATATTTGCCTTTTGCAACTAAAAATAGTGTTGGTACCAAATTATAGCTAAATTCATCAGTCTTAGTTCTTGGAACGAGTATTATGCTTAAAAGTCCTGCTAAATAGCATACAAAAGCTATGTTTAAAATTTCTTTTTTAAGGCTAAATTTTTCTTTTTTCTTTACCGCAATAAAATATCTAATAGCAGCATATATAGCACCTGCTATAATTGCAAATGGTAATGCACTAAAGAAATATTCTATCATATCTTCCATGTATTTACTCCTATCTAAAAATATTTCACTAAAAAGTATTTATTAAGCTTTGAATCTTCTGCGTTTTCACGAATAAATTCAACTTTAAATCCACATTTTATATAAAAATCCGGTGCTTGAAATTTATATGTAGTAAGATTCATGTTTTCAAATCCTTTATTTTTAAAATAGTCTTCAACAGCTTTAACAAGCTGAGTTCCAATATGTTTATTTCTATATTCTTCAAGAACAATTAAATCGCCTATATGTACCTCTTTGTAGTATGAATTACCAGTTATTATTCCTACTATCTTTTCATCATCTTTAGCAATAAATGAAAATGGTACATAATTGCATACTACATTATTTTTAGTAGCAAATTTATTAAATTCCTTATCTATCATAATATATAAGTCTTCACTTAAATTTTCTACATGTTCAATATTTAACATTTTTCATCACCTTTCTCTACAGGTAAACATACTTTGCTAAATCTGTTATAACACCAAGCTATAATAACTGATCCTACACTATTTCCAGCTACCATAACAAGTAAGTATAGCACAACCTTAACACTCCAAACACCAGCTATGCTAAAGTAAAACATATTTGCAACACAGTGCTCAAAGCCACATAATATAAATGCCATAACTCCCATAACAATTAGTATATGTTTACCAATATCTGAGCTTTCTTTTTTATAGTTATTAACTGCTATATACATTATAATACCACAAAATATAGATAGTATAAAGATACTTAGCACATTATCATTTAATTTGGTAGTAACTATATTTTTAGCAACTTGAATATATGAACTAAATCTAGTAAGCCTCATTAAGTTTCCAACTAAAAATGTTCCAATAAAATTTCCAATTAAAGACAAGAGCAATTCAATTACATAGCTTACTTTATTTACTAATATGTATCCTACTTTTCCTGTATATAAGTTAAATGAATACATACAAACTGTAAGAAGCCCAATTGAGAATATAAATGAACCTACTATTTTATTTGCTATAGCTAGATATGCTACTCCGCCTATTCCTATTGCAATTCCTGCATAAATACCTTTTATAATATAATCTAAATATTTTTTCATCGTATAAACTCCTCTCTTTAAACAAAAAAAGTAAGAGATAACTCCCTTACTTTCTTTATTTTTAACATAATTCTACAATTTTGTTATCTTTTAAGCTTTGCTGTACATCAATGACTCTTTGATTTGATGATCCTCTCCACTTTAATGTAGGGTCATGAAGTTCATCTACGTATTGTCCGTCAACTAGAACATCTATATAATTTAATACTTCTTTATCTTTTAAATCTTTATCAAACTTAAAGCCTGACCATACCCATATATTTTTATCTGGATATTTTTCTTTAAATTCTTTTGCAAGAAGTGTTGTAGCCTCAATATTTTTTGGATGCATAGGCTCTCCACCAAGTATTGATAGGCCTTTTATATAGTCTTTATTGCATAAGTTAAGTACTTCATCTATTTTTTCTTGAGTTAATTCTTGACCACCATCAAAATTCCAAGTTTCAGGATTAAAGCAATTTTTACAATGAAATTCACATCCTTGCATAAATACAGAAACTCTAACACCAGGGCCATTTGATATATCCATTTTTCTAACTAAATTGTATCTCATTTTACATCTGCCACCTTATTATCTATATGTAATACTCTTTCTTTTATTTCTTGTGTTCTTCCTTTATTCCAGAAGTTTGTTCCTATATAACCACATGTTCTTCTTGCAACATTTAGTGTATTGTGGTCTCTATTTCCACAGTTTGGACAATACCATTCTAAGTTATCGTCTATTAAAATTTCGCCTGTATATCCACATTTTTGGCAATAATCTGATTTTGTATTTAATTCTGCATACATTATATTGTCATATATAAACTTAATAACATCTATTATTACATCAAGATTATTTTGTAGATTTGGTGTTTCAATATATGATATTGCACCACCAGGGCTTAATCTTTGGAATTCACTTTCTAGTTTTAACTTAGTGAAAGCATCAATTTCCTCAAATACTGGTACATGGTAAGAATTAGTAATATAGTTCTTATCTGTTACTCCTTCAACTGTTCCAAAACGCTCTTTTAAGCATTTTGCAAACTTATATGTTGTTGATTCAATTGGTGTACCGTATACAGAATAATCTATATCTTCTGCTTCTTTCCATTTCTTACAAGCATCATTAAGTTTTTGCATAATCTTAAGTCCAAATTCTTTTCCTTCGCCATTATCTGTATGAGATTTTCCAGTCATATATTTTACGCACTCATATAGTCCAGCATATCCTAAAGATATAGTTGAATATCCGTGATGTAGTAATTCATGTATGCTCTCGCCTGGTTTTAATCTAGCTAAAGCGCCATCTTGCCATAGTATTGGTGCAACATCACTTGTTACATTACTTAATCTTTTATGTCTTATTTGTAGTCCTTTATGGCAAAGCTCAAGTCTTTCATCAAAAATTTGCCAGAACTTATCCATATCTTTCTTTGAAGAAAGTGCAACATCTGGTAGATTTATTGTTACAACACCTTGGTTAAATCTTCCATAATATTTTCCTTTACCTTTAACGTAATTTTTAGCGTTTGCTATATTACCTAAAGAATTTGTTCTATCAGGAGTTAAGAAGCTTCTGCATCCCATACATGGATAACATTCTCCATCTCCATACTCGTTTTTCTTTAACTCTAACATTACTTTCTCAGAAATATAGTCTGGAACTAGTCTTTTTGCAGTACATTCAGCTGCAAGTTTTGTTAGATAGTAGTATTCGCCATCCTCTTTCATATTGTCTTCTTCAAGAACATAAAGTAACTTAGGAAATGCTGGTGTAATATATACGCCTTTTCTATTTTTAAAGCCAAGTATTCTTTGTCTTAAGAATTCTTCTATTATCATAGCAAGCTCTTTTTTGTATTCTTGAGTTTCATTCATATACATAAATACACTTAAAAATGGTGCTTGACCATTAGTGTTAGTCATAGAGTTTACTTGATAGTTGAATGTTTGAACTCCATCTTCAACTTCTTTTCTTGTATCTTCCCAAGCAAATTTTTCACATTCTTCTTTGCTTAGTTTTCTTGCTTCATATTTTTTATAATATTTTTCATAGCTGCTTCTTACAAATGGTGCTAAATGTGTAAGTGAAACTGTTGCTCCACCATAACTTGAAGATGTAACAGCTAAAATAATCTGTGTTGCTATAGTAGCTGCTGTAATAAATCTATGTGGTTTTTCAATCATAACACCGTTTATTACAGTACCATTTTGTAGCATATCATCTAAGTTTATTAACTCGCAATTGTGTAGGGCATTTTGTGCAAAATAATCTGCGTCATGAAAATGAATTATTCCTTCATCATGTGCTTTTACTATGTCTTCAGGAAGTAAAAATCTTCTAGTTATATCTGTACTTGTTATTCCTGCAAGATAGTCTCTTTGTGTAGTTACAATCTGTGCATTTTTATTTGAATTTTCACTATTCCAATACTCATTTTCTCCTTCAATTAGTTCTTTAATTGTTTGGTCTGTTGTATTAGCTTTTCTTACAAGTGCTCTTGTATAACGATATGTTATATATTTTTTCGCTAATTGGTATTTATCAAACTCCATCAATTTTTCTTCAATTATATCTTGAATATCTTCAACTAGTATTCTCTTTTTATTTAAGTCTTCGATATATTGTATTATCTCTTTTATCTCTTGTTCTGTGGCTTTTTCTTTGCCTCTTACTTCGTTATTTGCTTTTTTAATAGCAATTTCAATTTTCATTGGATCATAATCTACTATGTGACCATCTCTTTTTACTATTTTCATTTTCCTTACCCCTCTACTTTCTAATAGAAAGAACTTCTTCGCTCTTTCTACTACAATAATTATACAAATAACCAAATAAATTTTAAAAGGTGCATTTGCAACTTTTTTAACATTGTGTTAAAATATTTTTGAGGTGGTAGTATGGATGCTCCATTTAATAATATTTCAGAATCTCAAAAACACAAGCTTTTCAAGCTTCTTGGTACACATATATTTACATTTAATAAAAATCAAGAAATTTTACAAACAATAAAAGGTGAAAATGTAATTTGTATTTTGCTCAGTGGACGCGCAAACATAGTAAATATCGACTATAACGGCGAAGAAACACTCGTTGAAGAGCTTTTTGAAAACAGTGTTTTTGGAAGTAGCATTTCTACTATTGCAAGTAGTGACTGTCAGATTAGAGCCATTGAAAATACTAGCGTTCTGGTTATCGATTACAATAAGTTAATAAATTTAAGTTATACAAGTTACAATTATTACAATAATTTTATAATTAATCTTTTTGATATTATTCATACAAAAATTAGAGACAAAAATGATAGGATAAAAATCTTAACTCAAAAAACAATAAGAGATAAATTACTTGAATATTTTAAAGCAGAATATATGAAAACTCGTTCAAAAAATATATATTTACAAATTAGTTTAAAAGAGCTTGCAGACTATTTCTCAATAAATCGCTCTGCAATGTTTAGGGAATTAAGATATCTAAAAGATGAAAATTTCATAAAAATTGATGGAAGAAGAATAACTTTACTTTATACGCCTCAAGTTTAGTACATTAAAATAGCAAGTGAACTTAGTCACTTGCTATTTTTTATATGCATAAATTATATCCTTTTTTAGATACTTTGCAAATTCTATTTCATTTTTAGTACTCTCGCCAATATATCCATCTACATTTAAAACTAATATAGCATCAGACATTCTTATTCTTTCAAGATGCATATTTTTCATAATCTTTATATCGTCTTGAGAATACTCACCGATATTTTCTGTAGGATATATAGGAGTAAGTACGCAATTGCCCTTTTTAGTATATTCTTCTGCTATTTTCATCATTTCTTTTTGATATTTCATACTACCACATATAGTTATTACTTTCATATATTACTACTCTCTCGCTTTCTTACTACTTTATATTTTTATTTCTAATGTAGTCTCCTTCAAATTCGTTTTCTAATATATCCATATGTAACTTATCATAATACTTGCCATTTAAGAATATTTGCTCTCTGCTGCATCCTGTGTCTTTGAATCCACATTTTAAGTAGCATTTATGTGCTCTTTCATTTATAGAAAGTAGATCTAATCTTATACTATGCAAGTTAAGATACCTAAAGCCATATTCTTGTATTAGTTTTATTGCCTCAGCACCATATCCATTATTTCTAAAATCTTTATCTCCAATAAATATTCCTAAAACAGCACTTCTTTCAACATGATTAAAGCTTTCTAAGCCCACTGTTCCAATAAGTTTATCGCTTTCAAGTTCAACTATATCGAAGAGTCTGTTTTTATTGTCTTTTGCACTGTTTTCAAGCCAGTCTCTCTCATTAGGTAGAGTATTTAGTTGCCATGTTCTACCTATGTAGTCTGTTACCTCAAAATCATTTAACCATTCTGTGTATTTTTCTATTGCCTCATCTGATGCACTTTTTGGAGATAAATATATTCTATCTCCTACTAACTTTTTAAAATACTGCATAAATCTTTCCCCCTTTTATTTAATCTCTTGACTTAAATGAATCTAAAATATTTCCATTTGTAGCATCAAGATAATACTCATATTCATATCTATTATAATCGAAGCTAATTTCAATTACAATGCCATCATATCTGTGTTTATTTTCAAATTCTATATCTAAGTCATAAATATCATTTTTTGTTATTTTTAAATCATTTAAAACAATTTCTAGTGCCCTATCTTTTGAAATATAATTATCCTCATTTTTATTTGTAGGGTTGTCTACATTTAATTCATTATCATATCTATCCTCGTATTTATCTTCTAGATTATCATATTTAGTAATTATTACAGCCATAAATATTGCTAACACAAAGATTATAACTACAAGTAGTGATATTATTATTACACTTTTATTCTTATCCAAACTACTCATTCCCCTCTCTTTTTTATGTTATTATACTATAAAAGCAAGTGCTTTTCAATTAGCACTTGCTGTATTAGTAAATAATTTATAGTTTTATTTCAAATTCTATAATAGAGCTTTCATCTTCTCCTATTTTTTCCACTATAATACTATCAATTATAGTTTCAAATTCTTCATTTAACTCTATTTTTTCATTAAAGTCATCTGTATTTCCAAGAGTTATATGAGGCTCATAATTATATTTTTTAATATCTATATCGTTTAATATGTTTTTATAAATTCTATCATGTATTTCATAAATTTTATCTTTGCCCTCAATAATATTTAAAAATATATAATAGCTATTTATTCTTTCATCCTTTATTAAAGATATCCCCTTACACTTTACTTTAAATGGTTTAATATTCTTTAAAATAGCTAATAATTGTTCTTTTAGTTCATCATTAGAAATATCGTTTTTAAAAGGAAATGCTAATGTGATATGCGGTGGTAATATTTTATATAATTCATCATATTTTTCTCTTATTTTTTCAATTTCTAAAACATTTTCAAATTTTGGAAATATTAATATATCTCTTTTTCCTTTATTTATATAGTTCATATAATCACTCCATATTGTTAATAACCTATTAAATTTATATAGTTTATTTCATATTGTTAAAGTATTTATAATCTTATCCTTTAAAGCAAACAAAGCAAATTTTATCCCAAAAAATTATTATTTATTTAACTCATATAAATTGTAATTTGTATAATTCTATTCAACTGCTCCTGCTATACATTTATTAAACATATACATTTCTATACTTGCTATTTTCTTTTCATCATTGTTAGTATATCCATATTTAACAATAGTTCTATATCCTACTCCCTTATATTCAATTAAGCCTGTTTCTTCATACTTACTAATATTAAATATAGGTTCTCTAAAACTATTTACTCTGTTCATATCTACTGATAATATAACACAATATAGAGTTACTATAACTATTACAATAGATAATACAATTTTTAGAGTTTTTTTACAAAATTTAATTACCAAAAGCATTGCGAACAGTAATATTATAAAAATCATAATATTTTCCTCCCAAAAAACAAATTTACTATTTTTCTGGTAAAATTTTATCTATATCTGCATTACAGGAAGATATTATTATAGCTTTAATATTATTTAGATTAAGTTTATTAAGCCTCAAATTAGCTTCTTTTATTGAACATACTCTTATTTCCATAATATTTTCCTTTAATTGTTAATAGAAATTCTAATTTTCAGATAATAATTTAATTAGTCTTGTATTTTTATATATTTTTTCCCTACCAATTTTTTCTGATTCTAATAATCCCACTTCTTCTAGTTTATTTAAATATGAAGTGGCTGTAATTCTTGTAACTGAGCAAGCTTTTTCTACATATGATATTTTTGTATATACTTCATAAAATAAACTTTCCAATAATTTTTTAGAATATATTTTTGGAAGTTTGCTCATAAATTCTTCTTTATAAGTTCTCATCTCATTTTGTACTTTTTCAATCAGCTTAATTGTTTCTTTGGATGTAATTTCAACACCTTTTAAAATATATAAAATCCATCCTTCATAATTATTCTTTTCTCTTACTTCCTTAAATAATTTATAATATTCTTGCTTTGTTTCATTTATATATTTACTTAAATATAAAATAGGACTATCAATGAGATTATTTAAAACCAAATACAATATATTTAATATTCTTCCTGTTCTTCCATTTCCATCATAAAAAGGATGAATGCTTTCAAATTGATAATGTATCAAGCACATTTTAATTAATGGATCTATATTATCATTACTATTTATAAAGTTTTCTAAATTTTTCAAGTATTCACGTATATCTTTCTCATTTTGTGGTGGAGTATAAATTGTTTCTCCAGTTAAGGAATTTTTAAGTTCAGTTCCTGGTAATTTTCTTATTCCTGCATTATTATGCTCTATTATTCCTTGTATTTTTACTATAGTATTTGTGCTTATGAAACCATCTTTTTTTATTTGTTCATAACCACTCCATATTGCATTTCTATAATCTACAACTTCTTTGGCGTTTTCTTCTTTATATCCACTTTCAGTTAATACCTTATATATATCATCATGTGTTGTAACAATATTTTCAATTGCACTGCTATCTTTTGCTTCATTTATTGTAACAGCATTTATTAAAATATGCATATTAGGAATTGTATTAGCATATCCTTTAAGTTCAGCTAATGCCCTTGAAGAAATTGTTAACTGTTCTAAAATCTTTTCAGTTTTTAAATTTATATTTTTATATGGTAACATCTCTAAATTCATTTTTTGTACCTCCATATATATAAAATATCATTTAATTTATATATTTTCAATAAAAATGTATAAAAAAGTCAAAAAATTATACATGTTTTTTTAATGTGTATAATTTTTATACATTTCAATAAATATTTTTTTATTTTTCAAATTTTATATTTATATTTTTATCTCCTAAATCTGGCAAGTTTTCAATATGTCCTATTTTTGTATAACTATATGAAGTATCAAAGGATTTATAAAATACCACTATACAATTATTACCATATAGCATTAAATCTCCTTTTTCGATATGTTTTGGACTATATGAATTAGTAGGTAGTGTTTCATCTAAATAAATATACTTCTCATTTCCATTTAATTCAGTCATATTATATTCTTGAGGCAACATATTTATAAAGTTTCGAGCAGTATCATTTTCCTCTAACTCTGCTTTATATGTTTTTCCACCTATAATTACATTTATATTTAAATTCATATTACTTTCACCTTCTATATCATTTTCTTCTGGCAAATCATCAGTTTTATTTTCTTCTTTTGGTGGAGTATATTTTTCCCACCTAAAAACTGTTACTTTTTCTTTATTAGTAAACACATACGTATATGTTAAAATTCCTTTATCAACATAATCTACATTTCCACCATCACGGTTATATCGTATTTTTATTAGTGGTTGATTATTTAAAATTTTTGCTTGAGCTGTATCAATTAGTATAATAACAAATAGAATAACTAAAATTATTATAATTATTTTTGCAATCTTTCTCATAAGCTACCTCCAATTATCAATTATTCTTCACATAATTGATAATAACATAAAAGCAAGTGATTTTCAATTATCACTTGCTTTAATTATTACTTAAGCTCTAAGCCATCTTTAAAGGCTTCTCCTACTCTTTTGCCAACCTCATAATAGCCATGTGTATAAGGATCAAAAGCTATTGCATTAACTAGAGAAATATCTACATTTTCTCCACTCATTACACTTTCATCTGCACTAACATTTACAACTTTTCCAATTACTCCACACTCTTTATATTCTACAAATTCACATTCCATGCATATAGGAAATTCATTTATAATTGGTGCATCAACAATTTCAGATGTTGTAGCTGTTAGCCCTGTTTTTTCAAACTTATCCTTTGTATTATTTCCAGAAGCCATTCCAAAATAGTCTGCCTCTTTAACATGTTTACTATCTGCAATACTTACAGTAAATGCTCCTCTTTCTTTAATATTTTTTACTGTTTTATGTGTTTCTGTTAAATTAAGCATAACATAGTCTCTTTCAAACATTGTTCCCCATGCTGCATTCATTACATCAATACTTCCATCCTCATTATATGTTGCTATCATTAAAACTGGCATTGGAAATATTGCTTCTGTAGTTTTAATATTTTTTCTCATAATTTACCTCCATACATTACATTATAATTATACACTAACGATAAGTAGAATAAAAGAAAAAATTATCATATTACTCAAGAAAACTTATCTGTTTATATTTTACTTTAAAACTCTTTTGAGTAGCTTGTGTAATCTTATCATTTTCCTCCTCACCGCCAATTAAAAATGGTGATGTAGGGATATGTTTTTTCATGTTTTCTTTAACTAAACCAGCGTTTGCATTAGCGTAGCAATACTTACATAGATGTCCACATGTGTTATATTCACCTATATCATTTCCAAGCAAACAATTACAGCCTTCTCTAATATTTTTTCTTCTTGATGGACTTAACTTAAATCCAATTGCTTTTTCAATAATTTCTTGGCTCATGCAACCTCTTGTATCAATACCATATTCTGCAAGATATTCTTTTTCGCAACAGCTGTGTACTACAATATCATTTTCCTTTGCTATTTTACTAAATGCTTTTGCAAGTTGTATAGACTCATCTTTAGTTGGTGGTCTAATATCTGGAGCATTTCTTTTTACTTTCTCATACATATCTAAAAAGCTAATAGTACAATCATGCGTATAGCCTTTAATCATAGTTGCCATTTTTCTAAATGCTTCAATATGTCTGTTAACATCATATTCTGCGTTAATAAAAATAGGATCATAACGCCAAGCTACAGAGTTTATACCAATATGTTTAGATAATATTTTAAAACATTCTATGACCTTTTCTTTATCTGGTACATTTGGCTCTATATCTTTTCCATAAGGTGTTATTGTTACAAACCAATATTGTTTATATTTATCTAATTCATCCAAATACTTAAGCATAGGTTCTGGATTTTTAGTACAAAAAGCTAAGCAGTCCACAACATCTGGTGACAAGCTATATTTTGTAACTTGTGATTTATAATATGGATTTCTAACATATACAAATCCTGCTCGTATTCTATTTATTAGCCACTTTGAA
>CANROM010000016.1 GCA_947632225.1 uncultured Clostridia bacterium
AGAAGTATATGTGAGTGTTTAGATTTGGACTATTATAAGATAATGGATAACAAATATTATGAGTGTGAATTGGAGGAAAGATAGAATGATTATAGATGTGTTTTGGGATGATGTTAAAATATTAAGTGTAGAAAAAGTATCAGGATATTATATATCCACAATTATAAAAGAAAATATTTTAGTGGTAAAAAATACTGGTTTTCCTTTATATTTCTTAAAAGATATAAGTGTTATGTCTGAGGAACTTCCTAATATTATTAAAAACAGGGTAAAGAATATAGGTAGTCAAAATGGAAAAATTAAATTTAAAGATAACGAAGAAAAGATAACTATTGATGAAGAAAAATATAAGTATATAAATGAAACAGAGTGTAGGAGACCAACAGATAAGCTTAGTATAAATATTCAAATATAGTAGCAAAAGCATATTTTAAGCATATAATATAAGTATTATATGGAGGTAAAATATGAATATTGTAGACTTATCTGAAAACACCATGGAAGAAGTAAGAAATATAGTATCAAATAGTGATAAGTATTCACTTATAGATTTTTATGCTTTCTGGTGTGAGCCTTGTATAATGTTAAATCCTGTTCTTGAAAAGATAGCAGATAATTATAATGAAGATATAACTGTTTATAGAGTAGATGTAGATAAAAATCCAGCTATTGCAGATGAATATAATATAACTAACGTTCCAACTTTGGTGTTACAAAATAAAGATGAGGTTATAACTAATGTAGTTGGATATAATACATATGACAGAATAGACAAAACTATACAAGATGTTGTAAAAATTGATGATACACTTGAAATTTAAAAAATATTATGTTATACTTAAAACAGTTTTAATAAAAAAGCAATGAACAAGAGGAGTAAAGTAAAGGTTATTTAAAGAGAGAAAGACTCATGGGCTGAAAGGTCTTTTATATAAACGTACTTGAAGGTAGCTTGGGAGCTGGTATATTGAAGTCTAAGATGTGTAGGTATACCCCGTTACAGTCGGTAAATCTGGAATTAAGTGCATACATAATGTATGAATTAAGGTGGTACCGCGAATCACAGTCATTCGTCCTTAAGAAATTAAGGATAAATGACTGTTTTTTTATTTGAAAGGAGAAGATAGTATGCTTAAAACTTTTGGAATATTTGTTACACTCGTCTTTTTGCTTTTATCACTAATTGTAGTGCTAAATGCAAGATGGATTGTGCATTGTGTGGATAACAGTAAAGATTTAGAAAACAAAATGGTTGGAAAAATGAAGGTAATATCTGCAGTCGTGAGCATATTATCATTATATATACTAGCTATTTTAATTAGATAGAAGAAAAGGAGAGAAAATAATATGGAAAATAATTTTAATTACTCAAAAAGAGAAGAAGAAATATATAAAAATTGGGAGGAAAAGGGATACTTTAAAGCAGAGATAAAAGAGGGACAAAAGCCATTTACAATATCAATGCCACCTCCAAACGTAACAGCTAAATTGCATATTGGTCATGCTCTTGTTAATACAATACAAGATGTATTTGTACGTTACCACAGACTAAAAGGTGAACCTACACTATGGATTCCTGGAACAGACCATGCAAGTATAGCTACAGAAGTAAAAGTTGTAGAGAAACTAAAAAAAGAAGGAAAAACAAAAGCTGAGCTTGGAAGAGAAGGATTTTTAAAAGAAGCTTGGGAATGGAAAGAAAAATACGGCGGACAGATAACTAGTCAGCTAAGAAAATTAGGATGCTCATGTGACTGGTCAAAAGAGAGATTTACAATGGATGAAGGCTGTTCAGATGCCGTTCTAGAAGTATTTAAACGTCTTTATGATAAAGGGCTAATATATAAGGGTAATAGAATAGTTAACTGGTGCCCAAACTGTAAAACACCTATATCAGATATAGAAGTTGAATATGAAGAAGTACCATCTTCATTATGGCATATTAAGTATCCTATTGAAAATAGTGATGAGTATTTGGTTGTTGCTACAACAAGACCAGAGACTATGTTAGGCGATACTGCTGTAGCAGTTGCACCAGATGATGAAAGATATAAAAAATATGTTGGACAAAGAGTATTTTTACCAATAGTAGAAAAATATATACCAATTATAGCAGATAGATACGTTGAAAAAGAGTTTGGTACAGGTGTTGTTAAAATGACACCAGCTCACGATCCAAACGATTATAAAGTTGGCGAAAGACATAATTTAGAGATAATAAATATATTAAATGATGATGCAACTTTAAATGAGAATGCTGGAAAGTATCAAGGAATGAAGCCATTAGAGGCTAGAGAAAAAATAGTTGAAGAACTAAAAGAAAAAGGATATTTAGTAAAAATAGAGCCTTATACACATAATGTTGGTAGCTGTTATAGATGTCATACAACAATTGAACCATATATTTCAAACCAATGGTTCGTTAAAATGGATGAACTTGTAAAACCTGCTATAAAAGCTGTAAAAAATGACGAGACAATGTTTGTTCCAAAAAGATTTGAAAAGACATACTTTAACTGGATGGAGAATATAGAAGATTGGTGTATATCACGTCAATTATGGTGGGGACACAGAATACCTGCATATTATTGTGATAAGTGTGATAAGATAACAGTATCTAAGACTCCTGTTACTACATGTGAATGTGGAGGACACTTAACTCAAGATGAAGATACTTTAGATACATGGTTTTCTTCTGCTTTATGGCCATTTTCAATATTAGGCTGGCCAAATAAGACAAAGGAACTTGAGTATTTCTATCCAAACTCAATGCTTGTAACAGGTTATGATATTATAACATTTTGGGTAAGTAAGATGATATTCTCTGGAATAGAGTACATGGGTGAAGTACCATTTAAACATGTATTCATAAATGGACTTGTAAGAGATGCTAAGGGAAGAAAAATGTCTAAGTCATTAGGAAATGGTGTAGATCCACTTGATGTAATTAGAGATTATGGAACTGATGCATTAAGATTATCTCTTATCCAAAATATAACACCAGGTAATGATGTAAGATATATACCTGAAAAAGTCGAAGCTTCAAGAAATTTTGCAAATAAATTATGGAACGCTGCAAGATTTGCTAATATGTATATAAACGATTTAGATATAAATGAGCCAGAAAAACTAATGCCGGAAGATAAGTGGATACTTACAAAACTAAGCGACACAATAAAAAGTGTTGAGCAAAATATAGATAAATTTGAAATTGGTGTAGCTGTTCAAATTATTTATGATTTTATCTGGAACGATATATGTGACTGGTATATTGAAATGGTTAAGCCAAGATTATATAACAAAGAAAATCTATCATATAAAACTGCTATCTGGACATTAAATTATGTTTTAATTGCTGCAGTTAAGCTATTACATCCATATATGCCATTTATAACTGAGGAAGTATACTTAAATCTAAAGAATGAAAAAGAGTCTATTATGCTAGAATTATGGCCTGAAGCTAAGTATAATTTTGAAGAAGAAACTAAAGTTATAGACAGCATAAATAACATGATAAGACAGATACGTAATACTAGAGCTAATATGGATATAACTAGTTCAAAGAAAACATCTGCACAAGTTGTTATTGAAGACAGATCTTTTGAGACTATATTTAAAGAGGCAATTGAATACTTTAAGAAACTTGCATATATTGAAGATATAGAATACTTAGATTCAACAGATAAAGCTAATACTAAATATGTAGCATTACATGATGAAAAGCTAAATGTATTTTTGAATATGTCTGATGCTATAGATATAGATGCAGAAATAGAAAAACTAGAAAAAGAAAAACAAAATGCTATGGCAGAGCTTAAAAGAGCACAAGGAATGCTTGCTAACGAAAAATTTGTAAGTAAAGCACCTCAAAACTTAATTGAAGCTGAAAAAGAAAAAGTACAAAAATATACAGATTTACTAGAAAAAGTAGAATCAAGACTCAATGAATTAAAGTAAAAAAAGTGAGATTAGTAACAACATTTACTAATCTCTTTTCTTTCCTATAATTGACTACATTTACAGCTTATGATATAATTTTATTTGTATTAAGGAGAAAAAAAGAATGAAAAAAATAGCATATGTTTTTGTATTTGCACTAATAGTTTTAACATGTACATGTTGTAGCTTTTTAGTAGCTGCACCTGTTCCTAGACTTGCAATTAAGCCACCAAGTTCTGGAACAGTAGAAATAGGTGGAACAATAAGGTACGAAGTTGTTATATATAGTGCTACAAATGTAACTCTAAATCCATCAAATATTAGAATAGCTGGAGTAAGAGCAGATATAAGTGTTGAAGGTAGTGGTAATAACAGTAGAACAATAGTATTAAGTAATATACAAGGAAGCGTTGGAAGTATTGGATATATTTCATACATAGCAGGTGGTGTTGCAACAAACGGTTCAGAAAAGTCTATTGAAATGAATATTACTTCTACTCCATTTACTATTGTAGCAACTGTTTCGCAAGAACCTACTCCACAGCCACCTGTGCAAGAGCCAGAGCAACAACTTGAGCCTTTACCACCAAATAATCCTCAGCAAAATCCAGAAGAAAATAATAACAATAATGAAAATCCAAATGAAGAAAGTCCAGAAGAACCAAAAGAAGAAGAGGATACTACAAGACCTGAGATCCAACTTACTGAGCTATCTAAAAAGAGAGTAAAAGTAGGTGAGGAGATTTCATTTGATGTTATATATACAGATAATAAAGAAATGGGAGATATAACTCTAGAGAAAAAAGATTTTACATTATATGGCTTTACAGCAGATATAAAGATAGAAGTTGATGGAAATAAAAGAAGAGTTACACTTTCGAATATTCAGGGAATGTTAGGCGGAATGAAATATGTAAAGATTGCTTCAAAAACTGCAAAAGATAAGGCAGGCAATCTTGTAAATGGTGGTGCAGTTACAGAATACTTTAAAATATATGATAATGATACTAGAAATAAAGCAGATGATTGGATAGAGAATCCAAATACTGGTAAATAATATTTAAAAATACGAAGAAAAAAATCTTCGTATTTTTTGCGCCTAAATATTGTAAATTTTATGTAAAATATTATATAATTTTTATGATGGAGGTTGTATATGAAAATTTTTAAATCAAAAATAACAATGGTTATAGTAGTTGTTTTATGCATTACTCTAGTACTTTTTGGAGCAAATTGCTTGTCTAACATGTTTTTTAAAGACAAGCCAACTGCTGTAAAAAATATGTACAAACTAGAATCTTTGTACGAAGGATCAGAAAATACTTTCCTATATAATTTGGTGTACTTTTTCTGTTTCCCATATAACATAATGGACGGATTAGATTTTAAAGAGGTTCCAGACTTTTTAGATTATTTTGACTCTACAGATTATGTTATCGATAGTGCTGGTGGTGATGATTTTTGGCAGAGTGCATCAGGATGGGGAACTGGCACAATTGAAAGTGCAGGATTTAATGGCCTTACTAATGGTAGCAGCACACCAGCTGATGGAAGTAATTTAGAGTTTTCAACTACAAATGTTCAAGTTGAAAATGTTGATGAAGCAGATATAGTAAAAACTGATGGAAATTATGTTTATTCACTTTCAGAAGAAAGTGTAATTATAACAGACGTAACAGATAGTTCTAATCCAGTTGTTGTATCAAGAATAAATGGTATAACATCATCAGTTCCTACTGAATTTATGCTATATAATGATAAACTAGTTTTAATTTGTGAAGATGCTACAAAGTCTAGTTCAAAGAGAACAGTAGAAGTAGATGTTTATGATTTGGCAGATAAAAGTTCACCTAGAAAAATAAAGAGCTTTGAACTAAATCAAAGATACTATACTTCAAGAATGATAGATGGGCACTTATATTTAATAGCATGTGGCCATATGAAAAAATCAAGTAATGACAAGATAGATATAACATATAAAGAGGATTATAATACAAAAGAAATAAATTTAAAGAACATGTATTATTTTAAAGATCATCCAAGTTATTATGAGACTCAAATTGCTCATTTAGATTTAAACGTAGTAGACCAAGATGTAGAAGTACAATCATATCTTTCAGATGTAGATAATATATATGTTTCTGAAAATAATATATATATTGCAGATAGACATTATAAATCTGAAGGAAGAGATGAATTATCTGTAATCTTTTCAAATGTATTTGGATTTAAAGGAATCTGGAGTATGGTAGATTCAGATGATGCCTACGACAGAACATATGTTACAAGTATAATAAAACTTAATATAAATAAAAATCATAATGTTAAGTTTGTTGGTAGAAATGAATTTGAAGGGGAAACAGTAAATCAATTCTCTTTTGATGAATATAATTCAAATTTAAGAGTTGCTACTCAAAATGAAGATGAAGGCTCAAGAATATTAGTATTTAATGATAAAATGAAACTAATTGGAGAATCTAGCTACGTAGGTAAAGATGAAGATATGTATTCTTCAAGATTTATAGGAGATAGAGCATATCTAGTTACATACATGAATACAGATCCACTATTTACATTTGATTTGTCTAACCCTAAAAAGCCAAAAGTACTTGGAGAATTACAAATACCTGGATATAGCACTTACTTACACCCATATGATGAGAATCATTTAATAGGAATAGGAATAAATACAGAGGAAAGAACAGTAAGATCTTCGTCTGGTCGTGTAATTAGGACTAGTGTATATGTTACTGGTATGAAAATGGCTCTATTTGATGTTAGTGATATAAGAAATCCTAAACAAATATCTGAGCAGATTATAGGTGATTCACGTACTAAATCAGCTATACTAGACAATCATAAAGCATTACTATTCTCAAAGGAAAAAGAGTTAATAGCAATTCCTGTAACTAATTATCCTAGAGATTTAGATGATGAAATGTCAGACAGTTCATCAATTGAGTCACTTATTGAAGCATATAACTATGGAACAGATTATACTTCTGAAGGATATTTAGTATATAATATAAATCTAGAAGATGGAATTACTAAAAAAGGAACAATAACTCATGAGGACTCTAAGAATAACCAATATAGTGCTACACAAATGCTTAGAGGATTATATATAAATGATTATTTATACACAGTATCTCAACATATGCTAAAAGTTAATAGACTTGATACTCTAGATGAGATATCTGAATTGGTAATATAAGGGAGGTAATAAAATGAAAAAATATATATTTTCTGCAATAATTTTAGTTTTAGGTTTTGCTTCTGCTGTAATGCTTAGAAACTTTTTACCTCTTCTTGTATCAATAATTGGCATAATATTATTACTAGTTTCTTCTTTTATAATGGAAAGAAGAAAGATTCCTGGTAATGATGACAAAAAGGGTGAAGATGTAATTTGGTTAATATTTGCTATTCTTGGTATATTAACAGGAACAATATGGTATGTTTCATTAATACTTGGAATATCTTCACTTATATTCTCATTAAAGGGTATAAGAGAAAGAGGCTCAACTCTTGCAAAAGTATCGACAGCTTTTTCAATAGTATCAATAGCTAATTGTGCTGTTATATATATAACATTTATTATGACAGCAATAATTAATGCATAGGAGGTAATATATGAATATATTATTAAAGAAAAGAAATCCATATAGCGTAGTTTCGCTTACATTAGGTATAATTTCAATAGTCTTATCTTTCTTCTGGTACGTATCATTACCTTGTGCTGCTTTAGCTATTTTCTTTGGAAGCAAAGGTAAAAAAATGTATGATAGTAACGTTTCACTTGCAGGAATGATAACAGGAATAGTTGGGGGTTCATTGTCACTTATAATTATGCTATTTTTCTTATTCATCCTTGCGAGTGCACTTATAAGTTATTATGTTTAACTTTACATAATATTTGACTAAAACCATAAAATATGATATAATTATATCGTATAGAAAAAAGGAGGATGCTTCTATAACTATTAGAAGCAAAATATTGATTATGGAAAAAAAGAAAGAAAAAACAAAGCTCGACAAGTTTATGGACAAATACTACAAGTGGATGCTACTTGGTGCTATGCTATTTTTATGCTTTTCAATTGTTGTTCCTAAAGGAAGAATTGTTAAAGTGACAATAGTTATTCCAGAGGGTGAAGAAGTTGAAACAGTACCAATGACACCTGAACTTGAACAAGAAGCTTAAATAATATGAAGTATCTCATTTGAGATACTTTTTTCTTTTATATAAAATTATATAATTTTACATAAATTTGAAAATCCTACCAAAATGTGGTATAATATAAGTAATTAGAACATTGTGTTCTAAAATATATTTTTGAAAGGATGGATAATTCCAGAATTATACTGGGATTAAAAGGTAATATGAAAAAAATTATTAAAAGTTTAGTTATTTGTTTAGTTGTTATTTTAGGAGTTTATTTCTATAATGCATCTCAAGTAAAACCAGAAGTTGAATCTTCTATACCAGAACAAACTACTGAAACTACTGAAACTCAAGAAGTTGAAGAAGTTGAAGAAGTTGTTACTGAAGAAGTAGTTGAAGAAGCTCCAAAAGCTACAAAAGGTCAAGACAGAAGTGGTAATGTATCTTACGATGAAAACGGATATGCAAAACAAGATCTAAAAGAAGAAGTTACATACTACAATGTTAAACCTGAAGAACCAACTACTGAAGTTGAAGGTGAAAAAGAACAAACTTTTGAATCTCCAGCTAAAGAAGAAGCTCAAGAGGAAATTGTATTCTCACAACCTGAAGTGGAAGAAAGTAATGTTCCAGAGGTTGAAGAAGAAGTTCCTCAAACTTCAAATGGTACTGTAGTAACTGATCAAGATACTATGGATGATTTATTTGAAAATGCTATTTGGGAATAATCCAAAAGAAAACTAAACTAAACTAAAAAACTAGAATAAGAACTTGAATATAGTTCTTTTTTCTTGTCTTTTTTACAATTTTTATATAGTTGATTTTTATGTAAAATAGTGGTATAATATAAGTATAGTACTTGATGTGTAAAACACATTAAGTGAATAATGCTTAATTTTATCTACGATTGGAGATAATAAATGATTAAAAAATATTGAGTATCTAGTTATTGAAAGGAGGACTAGATTTTTTTGCATTTATTTAACTATCATTCGAAAGATGAAAAATACTGCGCATTATAAAAAAAGGAAAGGAAAAAAAATGAAAAAATTATTAAAAAAGGAATCAACAAGATCATACCTTATGGGTATTGCAACAGTACTAGGCGTTTATGGACTAGTAAAAATTGGATGTGGAGTATTGACATTAAACATCTTATTAGCTATTGCTACTATAGCATTAGCAAACTCTATGAAAGTTCGCAAGAACTTTAGTAGAAAATTTAGAGTGATAGTTGGTGGAGCTATCATTTTTTTACTATTAGGCATTGGCGTATACCATGCTGCAAACTGCCACAAAGTTGTTCTTACTGAAAAGAATGATTCAGCAGTAGTTGATACTACTAAAGATGAAGTTCCTGTACAAGAAGAACAAAAAGTTGAAGATAAAAAAGAAACTCCAGTAGTTTCAAAAGGAACAGACAGAAGTGGAAACATCACTTATGACAAGAATGGCTATGCTGTTCAAGACAAAAAGGATGAAGTTACATTTCATAATGTTCAAAATGAAGACGGATCAAAAGGAAGTACTTCTGTTGAAGGACAAAAAGAACAAACTTTTGAAGCACCTTCAAAGAAGGAAAGTGAAAAAGATATAGTCTTTTCACAACCTGAAGAAAAATCTTCAAATGAAACTAAAGAAGCTAAAGAAGAAGAAGCTCCTAAAAGTAATGGAAATGTAGTAACAGACCAAAAGAAATCAGATGAAATGTTTGAAGAAGCTTTCAAAGAAGAAACTAAAAGTAACCAAACTGTAAAAAGTGAAGCTACAATTAAGGATTCTGCTAAAAAAGCTGAAACAAAATCATCTACTACTACAAATGAAACTACAAAACCTGAAACTAAAGAAGCTCCTAAAACTTCAACACAAGCATCAAGTGAAAAACAAGAAGAAAAAAGAGAATCTATCCAAAAGCCAATTAGAGTTGAAGCACTAGATAGTTATTCAGCATATGTTGGGGAATCAATTCAATTTAAAATTGAAGGTGAAAACGTTCAATTTGAAGGCTTAGAGGGAATGGATTACGTGTATAACAAAGGAATTTTAACAATCGAATGTGGAGAATATGCAACTGTATTAACAGTTAGAGTATTTAACAATTCAAATTCAGTTGACTTCAATGTATACATCAATGGATTAAGATAATCAACTGAGTAGTTAGAATCTCTAGAGCAGCTTGTTAGTAACTTAATGAGCTACACCAAAACTTTATTTATTTGATATTAACGAAAGTTAAAATTAAGTAATAGAGTATAAATAGCAAATAAAGTGGTTTGAATTATTTATCTATATTTGTTATACATTTTTGTATTTCAAAATTTTAGGTAAATAGTTAGTAAATGCTAGATATATTTGAAAATTTTAAGTACTACTTTTCTAAAAGAGAATAAATGTACTTTTAATGTTACTAAATATAAAAACTTTTGTAAAAGCAAGTTTAAAGTTATGAGTGTAGCAGAATTATTTATTTAATAATTCTGCTCTTTCTTTTTGTCTTTTTTAAATAAAAAATGACGCCCCGAAGGGCGCCCCGAAAAAAATTATTAAAAAGGATTATTTTAATCTACTAAGTAGATTAAAACATGTAGACCGGATTCGAACCGATTCACCGTCAAAGACGAGCTCTTCCACTTGAGCTTACTACAGTTAAATTATAACATGTAAAAAACTAAAATTCAAGGGCTATTGCAAAATATGATATAATATGAACTAGGTGTTTAATATGTGTGAATATAATAATTGTAAACTGTGTCCACGAGAATGTGGAGTAGATAGAGCTAAAACTGTAGGAGCATGTAAAGCAACAGATAAAGTTAAAGTGGCTTTAGCTTCAGTACATCAATATGAAGAGCCATGCATAAGTGGAAAAAAAGGTTCTGGCACAGTCTTCTTTTCAAACTGTAATTTAAGATGTGTATACTGCCAGAATTTTGAGATATCTAGAGATGGATTTGGAAAAGAGATAAGTACTAAAAGACTTGCACAAATATTTGTAGAGCAACAGCAAAGGGGAGTAAATAACATCAATCTAGTTACGCCTACTATGTATGTTGATAGTATAATTGAAGCAATTAAAATTGCAAGAAAAAATGGACTTAGCATACCCATTGTATATAATTCAAGTGGATATGAAAAGAAAGAAACAATACAGAAACTAAATGGATATATAGACATATATTTACCAGACTTCAAATATGCAACCAATAGATTAGCTAGTAGATACTCTGGAGTAAACAACTATGTAGATTCTGCAATTTCTGCTATTAAAGAGATGATAGCACAAGTTGGTAAAAATGAATATGATGAAAATGGAATACTCAAAAAGGGCGTTATAATTAGGCATATGATACTTCCAAATAATGTGCTTAATAGTAAAATGGTGCTAAGTAAAATAAAAGAAGAATTTGGAACAGATGTTACTATTAGTGTTATGGCACAATACTTCCCTGCAGGTGATGCAAAAAGTTATCCTGAGATAAACAGGAAAATAACTAAAGAAGAACTTGAAGAAGTATATGATCATTTGGAAAAGTTAGGACTAGAAAATGGATATATCCAAGAGTTAGGAGAGCATGAAGAGGAGTATGTACCTTCTTTTGATTTATCTAACATTTAGTATAAATTTAACATCACTTCATATAGTGTAGTATGAGGTGATGTTTTTTTGGTACTATTTACTAAGATGCAGGGATGTGGTAATGATTATGTGTATATAAATAACATAGAGGAAAAAATAAAAGACATGTCTGGTTTTACTAAAAAGGTGTGTGATAGGCACTTTTCTATTGGTTCAGATGGATGCATATTTATAGACAAGTGTAAAGATGCGGATATATCATTTAGAATATTTAACCCTGATGGTAGCGAAGCAAATATGTGTGGTAATGGCATAAGGTGCGTAGCAAAGTATGTATATGAAAAGGGTATAGTCAAAGAAAAGCAAATGCATATAAAGACTAAATCTGGCATAAAAAAAGTAGAGCTCTATGTTGAAGACGATAAAGTAAAAAATATAAAGGTAAATATGGGAATACCAATATTTAGTACAGAAATCATGCAGATAGAATATCCAAAAGATGTGTTAATAAATGAAAGATTTAGCATATTAGATAAAGAATTTTATTTAACAAGTTTATCTGTTGGAAATATACACACTGTTACTTTTGTTGAAAATGTGGACGATATAGATATAGAAAAGTACGGAGAAAAAATAGAAAACTTAGACATATTTAAAGATAGAACAAATGTGGAGTTTGTGCAAATTATAGATAGAGAAAATATAAAAGTAAGAGTCTGGGAAAGAGGTGTAGGTGAAACTTTAGCTTGCGGAACTGGCGCAACTGCCTCAGTAATTGCAGGATACTTAAATGGTGTAACAGAAAATATATGTAAGGTAAGGCTTAGAGGTGGAGATTTAGAAATAGTATATAATGAGCTAAGTAATGAGCTCAGCATGATAGGAGAAGCTGAGTTTGTATATGAGGGAATGTTATATTAATGCAAGAAAATTATATCTTGCATTTTTTTGTTGTTTATTAGATACTTGTTACTTTTATATAAATAGTATATAATATTGGTATTATAATATTTGATTAAGTGTTAAATATAATTTTTAAAAGTTATTGTTTTTTGTAAAAAAAGATTATATAATAAATATGTTAATAATTTAGAGGAATTGGAGGATGCTATGGAAATAAGGGAGATATTTGATACTATTGAGAATGACCCTAAAATGGATGAGGCACTTCAAAACGATATACTAGAAAAGATTGCAAATATTGCCAAAGCTGATGAACTAGTAGACGGTTTAGAGGAAAAAATTGAGCAACATAAAGATGAACTTTCTGAAAAAGAGTTAAAATATATAATAAACAAATGCATATCATATAAAAGTGTATTTTATAAATTTAGAAATGGTGGTATTGTAGATTATGACCAACTAAATGAGATAACAAGAAGAATATTTGAGCTTGAAGAAGGAATAAGAACAAATGATTTCCATATATGGAAAGAAGAATTACTTCAATATAAAGGCTCTAAGCAAGATAAAGAAGAAGACAGAATGCTAAAAAATATGCTTATGGTTGTACCAGAAGAAAAGAACGTTGTAGAAAAAGTTACTCGTATGTTTAGAAGAGCACTATGGAAATTACAGCAAAAGAATAACAAGAAAACAGCATCTGATTCTGTAATTGAGCTTCCACAAAATAATAAGATGATAGATATAGAGCTACATGATTATGAAGAAAGCCCAAAAGAAGATGTAAATATCCAAGAAGAAAAAGAAGATAAGGAAGAGCTCCTAAAAGAAGAGTCTGCAGATGTGGATAATAATTTGGAAGAAAATAAAGAAGAAAACAAAGAAGAACAAGAGCAAGAGTAAAATCTTGCTTTTATTATTTTTGAAGCAACACATACATTTTAGTTGACATATTTACAAAGTGATGATATAATATTGGTGGCTGATAAATTATAGATGATTCAGTGTTAATACTACTGAATGTTAAAAAATCATACTATATGCCTGCCGACATAAAGATATGCGGTAAACAGTTAAGGAGGAGGTCATTAATATGACAAAAGATAACAAAATAGCCTTAGAAAAGGCAAAAAGAAGTGAAGAGTCAATTGTTTATGACTCAAAGTATCCTTTAATCATCGATGAAAAAACAAAAATCAGAAAGATTAAAAGATTAAAGGAAAACGACATCAGGGAAATTTTCGAAGATGGCGAAGTAATTGAAGAGGAAGTAGAAGTTCCTACTGAAACAGTAAGATTGTACTTTAAAAACAACAGAAGAAATGAAAATTATGTTGTGGATATTGATACAAATGCTGATTTAGAAGAAGTAGAAGAATGTTTACTTCAATGCACGTGCGAAAGAGATATCTATGTAATTAAAGAATCACTTTCTATGTAGTAAAATAATTTATAATAAGATTGGAATGCTCCAATCTTTTTTTGCGTTTGGTATAATTTGAAAATTTACATAAAATATGGTATAATAAATATAGGTATTACTTTTTTATGGAGCATGATATGTTCCAATTTGATGCGAGAGATTTTGTAGCATTAAGCGCTGCGTTTCCATCATTACTATAAAGAGTGACCGATTTAATTAAATATTTTTAAGAAAGGGTTGATAAAATGAAAAAAGATTTAATTAAAGCATTGAACGGGGGAAAAAGAAAGAGCTTAGGATACCTAAGAACTGTAGAAAAGGCTTATATGGACTTTTCAATAGACAAATACTTAGTTGGCGACAACGTTGTATTTGAACAAGGTTCAGGTAGAAAAGCTTTAGTACATGTATCAATTGTTGAAGAAGCAATAGGATGCAAAGTACAACTTTCAAAAAGAGCAGCATAAAAGATGAGCAGATTTAGCTAACAATCTGCTCTTTTATTTTACTTAGCTTGCTTTAACTTGACATAAAAACAGTAAAATGGTATAATAATATTGTGTTAATTACATCTAGATTCCAAAATTTAATAAGAAAGGAAGGATAATTTTATGTGCAATAACAGAAGAATTAACCAAATTACAAAAAGGGAGGAAGTAAGAAAGGACAGAATAAGTGATTGGCTTGAGAAAAGAAGAGTATTACCAGAAAATAGAATGGCTAAAAAATTTAAGAAAGAAGAAGAAAACAAAATTACTTATTCAAAAAAGCATCCTTTGAAACTGCATAACGGAGCAGAAGTTTATGAGATATCTTCTATATCTAATGATGGAAAATATCAAGAGATTAAGATTAAATTCAAACTAGATGAGTCTAATAACGAGTGTGAAAGAAAGATAAAGAGATACAGTACAGATAAGTTAAATCAAGTAGAAGAATTTATTGAAAATTCACAATCAACTTGTCAGCTAGTAAATATAGACTTAGACTGGAAGTAATTAAAACAGGCATTGCCTGTTTTTTTCTTTTTTAAAATATGGTATAATGGTAATGCAAAAACCAAAATGCCAAAATAACGAATTTTAGCTTTTAAATGAATAAGATTACAATATTTGATTTGTAATTTAAAATAGATACAATTTTGGAAAAATAGGAGCAAAAAAATGAACGATGAAAGATACAAAGAAATAGAAAGAAGTATAATAACAAAATATAGAACAAGTATATATAAAAAATTTAGAACAGCAATAGACGAGTATAACTTAATAGCAGACGGAGATAGAATATGTGTATGTATATCTGGTGGAAAAGACTCTATGCTACTTGCAAAGTGTATGCAAGAATATCAAAAGCATGGAGATAAAAAATTTGAAGTTGAGTATATATCAATGGATCCAGGATATAGTGAGGCCAACAAAAAGAAAATAAGAGAAAACGCTAAACTGCTTAATATACCAATTAAAATAGTTGAAAAAAATATATTTGAAGTAGTAGATAAACAGACTTGGGGCTCACCATGTTTTTTATGTGCAAAAATGAGAAGAGGATGTTTATATAGCATAGCAGAAGAATATGGGTGCAATAAGATAGCACTTGGACATCATTATGATGATGTTTTGGAAACTATGCTTTTAAATATATTTTACTCTGGAGAAATAAAGACAATGATGCCTAAAATACATAGTGATAACTTTAATTTGCAGCTAATTCGTCCTTTATATTTAGTTAAAGAGGTAGATATTATTTCATGGAAGAATAGCAATGATTTAGATTTTTTAGATTGTGCTTGTAAAGTTACACAAAAAATAAAAGAGCAGGATGAAGAGGCATCTAAAAGAAAAGCAATGAAAAATCTGATAGCTAAATTTAGAAAAGAGAGTGAATATATTGACAAAAGCATATTTCATAGTATGTCAAACGTAAATCTAAACTCAATGCTTGGTTGGAAAAAAGATGGCAAAGAGCACAATTTTTTAGATGAATACGATAAATAGTCATATAATTACAAAAAACTTAAAAAAATTAATAAAAAAACTTGTATATTTGATAGTAGTGTGATATAATGATTTCCTTTTTGATAAACAGTATTAAATCTTACAGAATGGATGTCAACATGAATACTACTATTTAATATTGCACTCATAATTAGCGCGCAAATGAATGTGATATTTCATATCAGAAAGGAAAATCTTATACATTGTTGTTTTATTTTAAATTTGTTCGGGAACTATTACTAGAAATTATGCATATTAAAGTGAATTTAAGATAAAAGATGTATGTTACGAGTACTCAAAGTAGAAATTAAAAGATAAATTATTTTATCTACGCTAGTGTAAATATTATGCAGGTTTATACTAGTAATGTACAAAAGTACATTATCGCATGACGCGATCATAATGGGTGAGTTGAAAAAATAGGTTGAATGTTCGAGGTCCATAACTGAACAAAAAAACGGATGAGATTAAATTTGGAAATCTCCATTTCCAGTGTAGTGCCGTAGGTATCTACGGCCGACTATGCTAGATATTTAATCGCAAAAACTTATGAAATGATTGTGTCTAATTAACTAAGGTTAATTAGATATAATTTTTTTGTCTAAAAAAGAGACTGGAGTTATTCCTCAGTCTCTTTTATTTTCTCTATTTCATTTTTTAAAGCATCAACTTTATCTGCTTTTTCAAAGCTTACACCTAAATCTTCTCTACCAAAATGACCATAATGAGATAGCTCAGAATATATTGGACGTTTAAGTTCTAGTGTGTTAATTATTCCTTCAGGTGTAAAATCAAAAACTTTATTTATAGCTTCTAGTATTATATCATCTGCTACTTTGCTAGTGTTGAAAGTGTTAATATAAATAGATATTGGCTTAGATACACCAATTGCATATGATAGCTGAATCTCGCATTTTTTTGCAATACCAGCTTTAACTATGTTTTTAGCAACATATCTTGCCATATATGCGGCACTTCTATCTACTTTAGTTGAATCTTTTCCACTAAATGCACCACCACCATGACGTGCATATCCACCATAGGTATCTACAATAATTTTTCTACCAGTTAGTCCGCTATCGCTTTCTGGTCCACCTACAACAAATCTACCTGTTGGATTTATGTATATTTTTGTATTACTATCTAATAGTTCTTCTGGTATAACTGGTAATATTATTTTTTCGTACACTTCTTTTCTTAATGTAGCTATATCTACAGTATCTTTATGCTGTGTAGATACTACAACTGTGTCAACTCTCTTAGCTAAATCGCCTTCATACTCAATTGTAACTTGTGTTTTTCCATCTGGCATCAAAAAGTCCAAGATTTTTTCTCTTCTTGCATACTCTAATCTTTTAGCAAGTCTATGTGCAAGTGATATTGCAAGAGGCATACATTCTGGTGTCTCATCACATGCATATCCAAACATAATTCCTTGATCTCCAGCTCCAAGTGTATTGCTATCATCTAAAGATGAGTTTACACCCATTGCAATATCTCCAGATTGCTCTTGGATACCAATTATTACTTTGCATCCATCTACATCAAAGCCTGAGCCTTTAGTTGAGTAACCTATTTTTCTTAAGGTATCTTTGGCTATCTTTTCGTAGTCTAATTTAGCTTTTGTAGTTATTTCTCCAAATATAAATAAAGTGTCTTTAGATATTGAAGTTTCACATGCCACTCTAGAATTTGGATCTTCTTTTAAAGCAGCATCTAATATAGAATCAGAAATGCAGTCACATACTTTATCTGGATGACCACATGTTACTGACTCAGAAGTAAAATAATATTTTGTCATAAAAATCCTCCTAACATAATGGATTAAAATACCGGCATGCATAAAAAAATGACTAGCTACGGCAAGCTAGTCAATAATTACTTATCTTTCGGTTATGCCGCAGGAATTAGCACCTTACATAAAGCAGGTTGCTGGACTTCATAGGGCCTGTCCCTCAGTCACTCTGGATAAGATATATTTTAATGTAGCAATATTGTAGCACAGTAAGGGTGTAATGTCAACTAGACTTGCAAAAAATGTTAAAATAATATATAATATCCGTGCAAAAGTTAGGTGAATAGATATGTTTGAGGATAGCTTTGTAATAGTAGATATAGAAACAACAGGACTAAGTCCTTTAAATAGTGAGATAATAGAAATTGGTGCTATAAAAGTGGTAGATAATGAGATAGTGGATACTATGGACGTGTTTGTAAAGCCATCAAGACCAATTTCGTATTTTACTACACAGCTTACTGGAATAACAAATGAGATGGTAGACGAAGGGCTTAACATTAAAGAGGCACTGCAAGTTTTTAATGAGTTTTCATCTGGCATGAAACTAATGGCGCATAATGCTAAGTTTGATATGGGATTTTTAAATACGTATATGCAAAAGAACTTTGGAAAAAATATGAGAGATGACGCACTAGATACTCTTTTAATTTCAAGGCAAATTGTAAAAGATGTTCCAAATCATAAGCTTGGTACTCTTGCAAGTCATTATAATATAGATTATAGTGGAGCACATAGGTCACTTAGAGATTGTGAAATAACTTTTGAAGTATATAATAATATGAGAAAAGATTATGAATTAAAATAAAAAATATCACTAGATACTCTAGTGATTTTTTTTAGCAATTACATCCTCCATTTCCGCATCCACAGAAACAGAATAGTAGTATTATAAGTAAAAAGATAAGAATTATATTGCCATTGCAAAACCAATTACTTATACAGCTACACCAATTGCTATTACTTTGGTTACTACAACAATCGTTCATATTACCATCTCCTTAATTCATTATTGTCGTTAAAACATAGATACCAGTCCATACAATTTTTCATATTACTTTTCTTTAATGTTTCCATCATGTCTGAATAGTTTTGTGGTGATGGAATAATAGTACTTTGACCAGGTACCCAATTTGCTGGTGTAGATACACCTTCTTTATCTGACATTTGTAATGCATCAACCATACGTAATATCTCGGATATATTCCTACCATTTTGCATAGGATATATTAAAATGCAACGTACTTTTTGCTCTGGATCTATTATAAATACATTTCTAACTGTTTGTGTAGAATCGCTGTTATGTGGTATCATACAGTACATATTAGATATATTTCTATTGCAGTCAGATATAATTGGAAAATCAATATGTATATTACTGTTTTGCTCCATATCTTTAACCCAAGCAAGATGTGAAGGAACACTATCAACTGAAAGACCAAGTAATTGGCAGTTTCGTTTCCTAAATTCGTCACTATATTTAGCAAAAGACATAATCTCTGAACTACATACAGGTGTAAAGCTTGCAGGATGAGAAAATAGGACTAACCATCTTCCCATATAGTCTGTTAGCTTTAAAGGACCAAATGTAGAATCTGCTACAAATCTTGGTGCATTATCTCCAATCATTAAATTCATATTTTCATTCATTTTAACTCCTCCTTGCTATATGGTATGTTAACTTTAGTTTTTTGTGAATGGTAGCTTAAAATTAGTGATGAATTTATTAAAAATAGTGATTAAATGTAAAAAAAGGAAAAATAAAGATAAAAATCCACTAAATAAATCGATTATAATTCATAACGGAAAAATAGTTGTATAATAGCAATGTACTAAAAAAGAATCTGAAAATATAAATATGAAAACTAATGTAAAAAGTTTATCCTATAAAGCAAGATAAGTATTTTCAGGTTAAGCATTTTGAAAGGAAGTGGGAAAGAAGAGCAATATGTAGTAATAAGACACTAAAGAATATATATTTCCTTTAGTATTACCAATATCAAACGTATTAAGTAAAAAAGAACAAGAGAAAATTTAACTCTTGTTCTTATTTTTTTACCGTTACGTTGTGATAAAAGTGTTTTAGTGTATCATCATCAAAGTGTTCATCAAAAAAATTATCTATATTACTTGTTGCAGGTATGTTATTTCGTCTTTCTCTTTGCCTTAAAAGTGCAGCAGAGGAAAATACTATATCAAAAGAAACTAATATTGCAAAAATCCATGTAAGTATCTTGCCAAGTTTGTTAGGCAATTTTTCAATTTTTTGTGACATATATGGATATATAACCTTTATCCAGCATATTCCAAGAAATCCCCAAAACAAACAGTAGATTAAACTTGTTCTGTTTCCAAGTATTCCAAGAGTTTGCTTGGTATAATTCCAAGATACAATACCAAACATTTTTTCTTGAAATATGCTACAACAACACTCAAAAAGACCACCAATGATAAAGGAAGCTAAATAAATTATTATGTTTTTACAATCTTTAAAATGTATAAGGCATAAAGTTATTATTATAGCACCCACACCATAAACTGGATTAAGTGGTTCTAATATTAGTGCTGTCCTGTATTCAAACCTGTGATTTTTTAATAGACACCATATTGTTTCTACAACTACACCAGCAAAACAACCGATATAAAAAATCCAGAATAGTTTATATATATTTAAGCCTTTTGCAAATGAGTTTTCCTTTTCTTTAACGTTATCCATAAACTTCTCCTATAGATATATTGTAGAATAATGTTGGAAAATATTCAATAGGAAAGATAATTACAATAAATAAATTATATAAAAGCCCAGAAAATTAGGAAAAAACTGGATAATTAGATAAATTTCTAAATAATATATTTTACTAGAAAAATGCTATATAAATTGACTAATTGAATATTCATGGTATAATCTATATGTAGAAAAACGAAAAATGTAGTCAAAACGACTCAAAAGGCGGAGGTGCAATATGGAAGAAGTAGTAATTAGAAGAGTAAGATTAGAGGATATACCTAAAGTAGTAGATATTCAAGTATCTGGTTGGCAGAGTGCATATAGAGGTATAGTAGAAGATAGCTATTTAGATACTATGAGTAAACAAGAAAAAATACAAAAGAGAATGAAAGACTATAACCAAACTGGGTTTATTGTTGCTGTTATGAATAATGAAGTTGTAGGATTTTGTAGGTATGTATTTAATAATGCACTATCATCTGAAATTGAGAGTGCAAATTGTGAGCTACTTGCATTATATGTAAAGCCAGATTTAAAACGAAATGGAATAGGAAGAAAAATGTTTGAGTACGTTACAAATGACTTTAAAGAGGCAAAAAAGACTAATATGGTA
>CANROM010000017.1 GCA_947632225.1 uncultured Clostridia bacterium
GAGAGATGTAACTTAATGGCATATTCTCATGGTCATTATTATAGTCTTGGAGAGAAAATAGGTAAGTTTGGATTTTCTGTTCAAAAGAAAAAATAAATAATAAAGACGACTTAGTTAAGCTAGGTCGTTTTTTGTAACTATTGTGAAATGGTAAAGATATAAAATAAATATAAAATTAAACTAAAACGAGTAAATTCAGCATACCTGAAGATATATCAATAACTTAGTATATTTACAAATTTATATACTAGGAATACAATGTAAATGTATAAAAATATACTAGGAGGAATGTATATGAGAAGAAGTAGTGTAATAACTATATTACTACTAGTGTTAGTAATAGTTGGACTAGTTGTAGCACTAGTAGTAACTAATGTAGATTTTACGCATAAAGAAAATGATGTTGTTCAAGATGAGCAAAATTCACAGAACGAAGTAAGTAATGATAAGCAAAATGAAGCAAAAGAACCTGCACCTACATATATATCTCTAGATAGTGATATAGTAGCAAAGATGTATGATATTTTAAAATCATCAGATGAGTTCTTTAACTCAAGAACAGGCGTACTAGATCATAGCAATATAAGTGATAATGCAATTCAGCATATTGCTTATGAAATTAGTGCTAAGAACAAAATGACTGATACTAAAGAAGTAAAAGATATGACACAAGGTAAGTGGACAAAAGCAGATATGGATGCATCAGTAAAAGAAATATTTGGAGATATAAGCTATACTCCATCAGATTTTTCTGGTCAATTTTCAGAAGGAAAGTATAATGCTGGAGAGCAAGTGTATTACCATCCTGTTGGATTTGGTGGTGGTGGACCAGTACCATATACCGCACATGGAATTGTAAGTGTTGCAGAATATAGTGATAGATATGAAGTAACAGAAAAATACTTGTATCTTGTTCCTAGAGGTGAATATAATGAAGTACCAATAAGGTATTTTGGAAATAGATGGACAGTTTATGCATGGCATCCAATAGAGAGTGAAAAACTTGCTCAGTATAAAGATTTTACAGAAGCTTATCCAGGACTTGTGAGTCTTGATGAAATTGTAAGTGGCTATGAAAATAAAAATATATACTTAGGTCAAAAAGATGAATATGGATATGATACAAAGATGAAATTGCTTTGCAAATTCTATGATCAAGCAGCTGAGTATAAGCATACATTTATGAAAAATGCAGATGGTACATTCTATTGGTCAAAATCTGAAATAGTAAAATAACAAAAAACATATAAAACACTTTTTTATAAAGATACTTTATTTTTTAAAGTATCTTTATTTTTATTTTTTCAAATAATATTATTGGTGATTATAATGAATGAGGAAATAGATCTTTTAAAATATATATTAACAAATATAAGAATACAAAGGGATATGCTGCAAAAAATACTCAGAAAGAAAAAGATAAAAGATGAAGTATATGAGCTAATTAGACACGAAATATTTGAGTATAAGAAATTCATAATATCATTAAATAGAATGTTAGAAACTAGGCAAAAAAAGTATAATAAAGAGGCAAATGTATTGCTTGGAGTTGCAAGTAGTATTAACGCAAATATAAACAAGATGGAAAGAAACGAAGATTATCTAAAGATGCTAGAAGAAAATGCAAAAGTGAATATTTTAGATATAAATAGAATAAAAAAAGAATATAATATTAAAAGCAAAACTGTACAAAAATTAATAACAAGACTTGTTGAATTTGAAAAAAATAATTTATTAGAAATAGATAGTATTATAAATATACAATAAATATTAAAGTTTACTATAAAAATATCGTATAAAATGTTGCATTTTATCTTTAAATATAGTATAATATTGTTACTGTGAGCGGAAGTGAGAGGGTGACTAAAATCCTCTCACTTATGTTTAGATAGCGAGGTACTAAATGAAAGTAGAGAATAAAGTAGAAGAAGTGGTTGAACCTGTAATTAACGAATTAGGTTTTGATGTGGAATATGTGGAATTCGTAAAAGAAGGTTCTAACAATGTGTTAAGGGTTGTTATAGACAAACCTAATGAGGCTATGTGGGTTGATGACTGTGAGAAAGTAAGCAGAGCAATTGAAGACTTGGTAGATAAAAATATAGACCAAGAGTATGTTCTTGAAGTATCTTCACCTGGACTTGAAAGACAGCTAAAAAATATAAAATTATACAAAAAGTATATAGGAAGAGAAATACATGTAAAACTATATAAAAAGCTAGAAGACAAGAAAGAATTTGAAGGTACAATTGAGAGCGTAAATGAAGAAGAACAAAGTGTTGTTTTAAAAGTTAATAACAGTCAACTTTGTTTATTACTAAAAGATATTGCTGTTGCCTATACTACTTATGATTACGACTCTGCTTTAAAAGGCAATACAGATAATGTTAATTTAAACAAGTTAAACAAATTTAATAAGTAATGGGGGAGTAAGAAAATGAAAAGTGAAAAGATTAGTTCAAAAGAGTTGTTTAATGCAATTGATCAAATTTATCAAGAAAAAGGTATAACAAAAGAGTATTTGATTGATTCTTTAAAATCAGCTTTAAAAGTCGCATACAAAAAAGACTTTGAAAGCACACATAGTAATGCAGATGCTAATGCAGAGGAAAAGCCAGATGTTATAATTCCAGAAGATATAGAGATAGATATAACAGAGCAAGCTATTAAAGTATATGCTGTAAAAGAAGTATGCGAAAAAGTAGATGAAAGTGAAGTAGGAATAAAAATAACTTTAGAAGATGCTAAGAAAATCTCTAAAAGAGCAAAAATAGGAGATAGCATAAAAGTTGAAGTTACTCCTAAGAATTTTGGAAGAATAGCTGCTTCAACTGGAAAGAATATTTTAATACAAAAAATAACAGAAGCTGAGAAGAATCTAGTATATACACAATATGCAGATAAGGTAGGACAAATAATAGTAGGAACTGTTCAAAAGACAGAAAAATTTGGAGTTATAGTAGATTTAGGAAAAGTAGAAGCTTTAATACCAGCCAATGAACAAATAAAAACAGAAAAATTACAACCACATCAAAAAATAAAAGCACTTGTACTTAGTGTTGTAAATGAAACAGGAGTTTCTCAACCTAAGATAACATTATCTAGAAAGAGTCCAAACTTTGTAAGAAAGTTATTCGAAAATGAAGTACCAGAAATAATGGACGGAATAGTAGAAATAAAAGATATAGCTAGAGAAGCTGGAAGTAGAACTAAGATATCTGTATGGTCAAATGATGAAAATGTTGATCCAGTAGGAAGCTTAGTTGGTAAAAAAGGAATGAGAATTCAACCAATAATAGATGAGTTAAATGGTGAGAGAATAGATGTAATACCATATAGCGAGGATATACCAAGTTATATTATAAATGCTATATCACCTGCTCCAATACTTGCTATTGATATAAATGATGAGGAAAAGGTTGCAACAGTTGTTGTTCCAGATGACGCTTTAGTTTTTGCTATAGGTGCTGGTGGACAAAATGTAAGACTTGCTGCAAAACTACTTAACGGATGGACAATAGATATTAAAACAGAATCTCAAATTAAAGAAACAGTAGTTGAATAGAAATAGGGTGATACAATGGAGCCTATAAGATGCTGTATAGCCTGTAGAGCGAAAAAAACAAAAGAAAATTTTTTCAGAATTGTAGCAAATGATGAAAAAAAAGCAATATTAGATAAGAAGCAGAATAGTAATAGTAGAGGAATATATATATGCAGAGATAAAAAATGTATAGAAAACGCACTAAAAGCTATTACAAAAAATAAATTAAAACTAAAAATAAATGTAGATAATCAAAGTTTAGTTGAAGTATTAAAGGAATTGGGGGAAGAAATTTGGGAAAATTAAAAGTACATGAATTAGCAAAAGAATTAAATTTATCTAATGCAGAAATGCTAGAAAAAATTAAAAGCCTAGGTGGTGAAGTAAAGTCACATCTTTCAGTTGTTGAAGATGAAATTGTAGAAAAAATAAGAAATGCAGCCACTAAAAAGAAAGTAGTAAAAGAAGAAAAGAAACAGGAACAAATGCATATTATAAGAAGAAATGTTAGAGTTATAAATACTAGTGATGAAGGTAAGCAGATAAACGAGATTACAACAAATATTGCAGGAGATATTAAAAAGTCATATCAAGAAACTAGCAATAAAAATTTTGGTAATAGGAATAACAATAGAGGTGAAAATTCAAATCAAAGAAGTAACAGCTCTAATAGAGTAAATAACTTCTCAAGAAATAGATTTGCTACTAATAGAAATAATATTGTTATAACAAGAAATGGAAAACCTGTTGAAAAAGTTGCACCTGTTGAAGAGAAAAAAGTGGAAATTGTTCAAAAAGTTGAAGAGATAAAACCACAAGTAAAAGAAGAAGTTAAGAAGGTGGAGGAATCAGTTGTAGTAGATAAAAAAGCACCAACTGTAAATGAAAATCCTGCGCCAGTAAAAACTGCACCTCAAGAGACAGTAAGCACTACATATAATAAAAATAATTCTAGCAATTTCCAAAATAATAAGAATAATACAAATAGAGAAAATTATAGAAGAAATAATTATAATTCCCAAAATAACCCAAGTTATAATAAATCTTCTAATAATAGAGAATTTAACAGAGATAATAAAGATTCAAGAGACTTTAAAAGAAACAATTTCTCTCGTGACGGTCAAAATAATGAGAGAGGTCAAAGAAATAACTTTAGAAGAGATTCAAGACCAAATTCAGATAATACTTCATACCAAGTAAATAAGTTTATTAAACAGGCAGAAAAAGCTCCATTAGAGCAAAAAGAAATGAGAGAATATAACTCTCAAAATCTAGATAGAGATAAAAAGAAATATAATGATAAGAATAATAATCTAAATCAAGAGAATAGAAAAGAAAAAATAGATAAAAATAAATTAAGAGAAGAAAACTCAAGAGTATCAACTTCTAAGTTAAGAGGAATGGAAATTGACTCAGAAGGACTTATGGACTTATATGAAAGAGATAGTGATCTTACTAAAAAATTCTATGGTAAGAAAAAATCTAAAGCTCCAAAAGTTGAAATGAAGCAAACTAAGATAATTCCTATGACAGAAGTTAAATTACCAGAAAGCATGACAGTAAAAGAATTTGCCGAAGCTATTAAAAAGCAAGCTTCAGAGATAATTAAGAAATTATTCTCAATGGGAATGATGGCTACAGTAAACCAAGAGATAGATTTTGATACTGCATATTTAATTGCCACTGAATTTGGTATTACTGCAGAAAAGGAAGTTAAAGTAACAGAAGAAGATATACTTTTTGATGATAGTGAAGATAAAGAAGAAGATTTAGCACCAAGACCACCAATAGTAGTTGTTATGGGACACGTAGACCATGGTAAAACTTCATTACTTGATAGATTAAGACAGACAAATGTAGTTGAAGGAGAAGCTGGTGGAATTACACAACATATAGGTGCATACAAAGTTAAAGTTAAAGATAGAGAAGTTTGCTTCTTAGATACACCAGGACATGAAGCATTTACTGCCATGAGAGCAAGAGGTGCACAAATAACAGATATAGCTATCATAGTAGTAGCCGCAGATGATGGAATTAAGCCACAAACAATCGAGGCTATTGACCATGCTAAAGCTGCAGGTGTTACAATTCTTGTAGCTATAAACAAGATAGATAAACCTGGTGCAAACGTTGAAAGAGTAAAACAAGAGCTATTAGAAGTAGGCCTTGTACCTGAAGAATGGGGCGGAGATACAATATGTGTTCCAATATCTGCAAAAACAGGTGAAGGAATAGATAATCTACTTGAAATGCTACTTCTAATTGCAGATATGAAAGATTTAAAAGCTAATCCAAATAAGCAAGCTAAAGGTACAGTTATTGAAGCAAGACTAGATAAAACTAGAGGTACAATAGTATCAATGCTTGTTCAAAGAGGACAGCTAAATGTTGGTGATACCATTGTTGTAGGAGATATGGTTTCAAAAATTCGTGCTATGAGAGATGACAAAGGTAAAGCAGTTAAAGCTGCTGGGCCATCAACACCAGTTGAAATTCTTGGACTTTCTCACGTTCCACAAACAGGAGATGTTTTCTATGAGGTAGAAAACGAGAAAGTAGCTAAACAACTTATTGAAAAGAGAATAGCAAAACGTAGACTTGAGCTTATTAAACAAGGAAGCAAAATTACACTTGATGATCTATTTGGACAAATTAAAGAAGGTAAGATTAAAGAGCTTAATATTATCATTAAAGCAGATGTTCAAGGATCAGTTGAAGCTATGAAAGATTCGTTAGAGAAACTATCTAATGATGAAGTAAGAGTAAGAGTATTACATGCTTCAACAGGTGGAATAAAAGAATCAGATGTTACACTTGCTTCAGTATCAAATGCAATTATAATTGGATTTAATGTTAGACCTGAATCTGCTGCAGAGGCACAAGCTAAGAAAGAAAAGGTAGACATGAGATTATATAGTGTAATTTATGATGCTATTAACGACGTTGAAACTGCACTAAAGGGAATGATGCCTAAGAAATATCAAGAGGTTATGTATGGAAGAGCTGAAGTTAGAAAGATATTCAAAATTACAGGCGTTGGTACAGTTGCAGGATGCTATGTAAAATCTGGTAAGATAGTAAGAGGAGCAATGGTAAGACTTGTAAGAGACAACATTGTTCTACTAGAAATAAAGATTGATTCATTAAAGAGAGAAAAAGATGATGTTAAAGAAGTTGCAGAAAACTACGAATGTGGTATAAAACTTGAAAACTATAGTGATATCAAAGAAGGAGATATATTTGAGTGCTTCACTATGGAAGAAGTAAAATAGGAGGAAATATGCAAAGACACGAAAGATTAGAGCAAGATGTAAAAATAGCTCTTAGTGACATTATAATGAATGAAGTAAAAGAACCATCAGTTACAGGGCTTATCTCTGTAACTGATGTAAAAATAACACCAGACCAGAAATATGCAAAAGTTTTTGTAAGTATATTTGGAAAAACAAATAAGCAAAAAGTTCTTGATGCACTTACTAAAGCAACTGGCTTTATAAAAAAAGAACTTGGTTCAAGAGTAAGAATGAGAAATATGCCATCAATTACTTTTGAGTTAGACGACTCAATGGAGTATGGTGCTCATATGGATAAAGTTATTAAGGAAGTTATTGAAAGAGATAATAAAAATAAATAGAAAGAAGGGAAGTTGTGTGTTTGAAGAGGCAGTAAAAATAGTAAATGATTCAAAATCTATCTATGTTGTTGCACATGTTAATCCTGATGGCGATGCTATAGGTTCAACATTTGCTACATATTTTGCTTTAAAAAAACTAGGAAAAGAAGTATACGTAGTTATGCCTTCTTACTCATCTAGATTTGAGTTTTTACCTGGTGTTAAAGATAGTATAGATAAGATAGAAAAGAAAAATTATGATTTACTAATTGCACTTGATTCTAGTGATTACACACGACTTGCTGTTTCTGAAGAAGAATATAAAAATGCTAAAAAAGTAATAATGATTGACCATCATAAGATATCTAGACCATATGGAGATTTTAGATATATAGATGATAAAAAAGCATCTGCAAGTGAAATAGCATACCTATTTATTAAAGCTTTAGGTGTTGAAATAGATAAAGATATTGCGACTATGTTGTATGCTGGTATAATGAGTGATACAGGATGCTTTAGCTATGCGGATACATCACCAGATACTCTTAGAATAGCAGCAGAGCTTATGGAAAAAGGTGTAAATTTTGTTGAAATCTGCCAAAGACTAAATGATACAATGAAAGAAGAAAAACTAAAACTTATTGCTAAAGCGGTAGACAACATGGAAACATATATGGATGGAAAGATTAGATATACATATATTAGTTATGAAGATATAGTAAAGCTTGGACTTAATGATGAAGAGTCAGAAGGAATGGCAAACTATCTAAGAGCAGTTGATGGAACTGAAGTTGCAATTTATGTTAGAGGCAAAAGTGATGGAACATTAAAAGTCAGTATGCGTTCAAGAGGAAATATAGATTTATCTAAAATAGCAATTGCATTTGGTGGTGGTGGACATCCACAAGCTGCTGGATATACGATGAATGGAGATATAGAAGTAGAAAAAGATAAGCTAATTAAGGTTGTAGGAGAGATGTTATAATGATAATACCACAAGTAAAAAATGGCATTTTAAATATAGATAAACCACAGTGCATTACATCACATGATGTGGTAGATGCAATAAGAAAGATTTTCCCTAATCAAAAAGTTGGACATACTGGTACGTTAGATCCACTTGCTACAGGAGTGTTACCTATATGTATAGGAGAGGCTACTAAGCTTAGTGATAAGCTTACAAGTGAAACTAAAGCATATAGTGTTAAGATGCTTCTAGGTGTAGAAACAGACACATATGATATAACTGGAAGAATAGTGTTTGCAAGTGTATTTAATAAAGATGAAATATATATAAAAGAAAGAATAAAAAGATTTGTTGGAAAGCAACAGCAAATGCCACCAAAATATAGTGCAATAAAAGTTGAGGGAAAAAAGCTATATCAATATGCAAGAGAAGACAAGGATGTAGAAATAAAACCAAGAGAAATAGAGATATATAGTATAGATAATATAAAAATAGATATTGAATCAAAAGAAGTAGCTTTTGATGTAGAATGTTCTAAAGGTACATATATTAGAAGTCTTGTAAATGATATAGGTAAAAAGATTGGCTGTGGAGCTACAATGACAGAGCTTAGAAGAACAAGAACTGGCAACTTTAAGATAGAAGATAGTATACCTTTATATGACTTTTTAAAGCTTGACTATATTGAAATGCTAGATAAAATTATTTCGATAGAAGACTATTATAATGAAAATAAAAAAATAACACTAAGTGATGATGAACTTGGAAAGTTTTTAAATGGCGTAAAACTTGAAGTGCAGTCATCAGACCAAATAGTTAGAGTATATAATAAAGGAAAGTACATTGGACTTGGTACAGTTGAAGATAAAATATTAAAGAGATATGTAGTAGAGTAAGAATTTAATTTCTTACTCTTTTTTTATTGACATTATATATAACGTGTGGTAATATATGAATATATGAACATATATTCATATATTAAGGAGAGTTATGAAACAGAATAAAGATTTGTATAATGATTTAGCAGATTTATTTAAAACAATGGGAGATCAGACCAGAATAAAAATACTATTTTGCCTTTCTAAAAAGGAAATGTGCGTGCTAGATATATCTGAACTTATAGGAATGACACATTCAGCTGTTTCACATCAGCTTGCAAATTTAAAAGCAGCAAGAATGGTAAAAGCAATAAAAAAAGGAAAAGAAGTATATTATTCTCTAGATGATGACCATATAGAAAAGCTTTTTGATTTAGCCATAGAGCATGTTAAGGAGGGCAGATAAAAATGGAAAATGAAGAAGAGGAAGAGGAACTTAGCCTAACAAATAAAATACTAACTGCTGTTGGTATAGCAGTATTTATAGTAGCAATTTTTTTGATGCAATATAGTTTTAGTAAATATATATTTATACTAGCATATATACTTATTGGATATGATATTGTACTAAAAGCATTTAAGCATTTATTTTCAAAGGATATGTTTGATGAAAATTTAATAATGACTGTAGCAACTTTAGGAGCTATAATAATAGGACAATATGAAGAGGCAATAGCTGTACTTATATTATATAAATTAGGTGAGTATCTAAATGATAAAGCTGTTGATTCATCTAAGAATAAAATACAAAAAGTACTAGATTTAAAAGTAAATAAGGCTACACTAAAAAATGGTGATGTAATAGATACTGAGAATGTAAAAGCCGGAGATATATTATTAGTTAAAACTGGTGAACGTGTTCCTGTAGATTGCGTATTACAAGATGATGCAGCACAATTAGATATGTCTGCACTTAATGGAGAAAGTATGTATGTGGACATTACTAAAGGAAAAGAAATACTATCTGGAAGTATTAATGTAGGTAAGGCTATATATGTTGAGGCTTTAAGGGAAGAAAAAGATAGCACAGTATCAAAAATTATAGAGCTTGTTGAAAACGCAAATAAAAGTAAATCTAAAACCGAAAAATATATATCTAAGTTTTGCAAAGTATATACACCAGTTGTATTACTACTTGCAATACTTTTACCTTTTGTTTTAAATATAGAAACTAAAGAGGCTATATATAGAGCATTGAACTTTTTAGTTATATCTTGTCCTTGTGCACTAGTAATATCTGTTCCACTTGGCTTTTTTGTAGGGATGGGTGCTGCAAGTAAAAAAGGCATACTTGCAAAAGGCAGTGTTCACTTAGATAAATTAACCTCAATAGATACTGTATTTGTAGATAAGACAGGTACAGTTACAGATGGAAAATTTAAAGTAAGTCAGATAAAGTCTACAGGGGATTTATCACAAGATGAAGTGCTAGAATATGTAGCTTTAGCAGAGTCCAAGTCTTCTCATGTATTAGCAGAGTCAATACTTGAAAGATATAATAAATCAATAGATGAAAAGAGAATTAAAAATCACGAAGAAATATCTGGTTATGGTATAAAAGCTACTATAGATGATAAGCAAATTTTATGTGGAAATTATAAATTACTTTTAAACAATAATATTGAACTTGAGAAAGAAAATTGCAATGGTACGGTTGCATATTTAGCAGTAGACGGAAAATATTGTGGATGTGTTATATTAGCTGATACATTAAAAAAAGGCGCTAAAGAAATGATAGAAAATCTAAAGAAAAAAGGAATAAAAGAAGTAATAATGCTAACTGGGGATAGAAAAGATGTAGCAGAGAGTATAGCAGAAAGCATAGGAATAAATAAAGTATATTATGAACTACTTCCACAAGATAAAGTAAGAATTATTCAAGAAGCTAAGGACAGTGGAAAGAAAGTAGCTTTTGTAGGTGATGGAATAAATGACAGTCCAGTTATAGCAACAGCAGATGTTGGAATAGCTATGGGAAAAGGATCAGATATAGCTGTAGAAAGTGCAGATATTGTACTAATGACTGATGAGCCAGAAAGAGTAGTAGATGCTATAGATGTTGCAAGAAAAACTAAAAGAATTGTAAATGAGAATATAACAGTTATATTAGTCGTAAAAGCATTATTCTTAATATTTAGCGTATTAGGTAAAACAACAATGTGGCTTGCTGTATTTGCAGATGTTGGTATAACTATTTTAACTGTTCTAAATTCACTTAGAATATTTAAATTAAAAAAAGATAAGAATGTTTAGTTCTTATCTTTTATTTTTTCTGTCTTAGCATTTATTTTTTGCATTTTTAAATTATTTCTTAGTTTATGCAAATCTAGTTTTAATTCATCTATTTCAGTTTTGAAACCTTTAAACTCAAAGTTTGGGAACGCATCAAATATTCTTTTAATTTGTATACTTCCTTTCTCTAAAAATCTTTTTCTCAAATCACCTAATTCTTTATATAAATAAAAATCTGTAATATGTGGAATGTGTGTTTGAGTTTTAATCTTAGTAGCAAATTCTTTTAACATAGATAATTTGTCTTTTAAGTTTAATAAGCTTGCTACAGTAGAACAAGTATCAATTATTATAAATGTAAAGAGTGCTATTGAAATTACTTGTAAAGTATCGCTTGGAATAAGTGCTACGTACTTTGAAACTATAGGATGTACATTATATACAAGTACTAGTCCTAAAATAGCAAATTCAAGCGAGTTTAAAAGGCATACTCTACCATTTATATTAAATTTCATATGTGAGTAGTCCCACCATTTTGCATTGAACATTTTCTCCATAAGATAACTTGTTATATATTCCAATATAGAAGTAAATAACATTCCTAAAAAGAATACTGCTATAGGATATTTAGCAAAATTATTTAGTGTATATATTATTAAAAGTGAGCCAAATCCATATATTGGGCAGTATGGCCCAAAAAGGAAGCCTCTATTTGTCCATTTTCCTTGTAATATTCTACAGTATATCATTTCAACAATCCAACCAAGTACGCTGTAAATAAATAGGTATAAGAAAACGATATAAACTTTATCCATCAAATCACCTGCAAGTATTATATATAATGTTGTACTAAAAGTCAAATGACCTCAAATACTATGCATAAAGTGCAAAAATACCATTAGAAACGTCATAGCAACGTGAATGAAATTTTTTTGTAATAAAATGCTGTAAAAACTCTAAAAAAGTAGTTTTTTAAAATTTGTTTGTTGAAAATAAAATTTCTTAATGATATTATGATATTGTCAAAAATAAATTTGGATTTTATTTTTGGAAAAATAAAAACTAGGAAAGAGGGAGAAAAGTATGAAGATGAGTAAACTAAGATATGTATTTGCTTTTCTACTTGTTGCAGTTATTTCATTAGCTACAGTTAATGTAAGTGCTGCTACAACAAGACTAAAACTAAGTCAACTTAATATGTCAGACATTATAAGTACAATCGCATACAGACAGTATGATAGAGAAGTGCAAATGTTTGATAGTAATGTCGCTATTGGAGAAATGAATCCAGTAAGACTATACACTTATTTAGACAGTGTAAAAGGTTTGGCTAGAAAAGCATATGCATACGATTATAGGAATGTAAGCGTATCAACTGGCTCAACAGGTGAGGTTACAGACCTATCAATTGGCTATACTGATATTGATGTAAAAATCGGTTTAGCTTTAACATATGGAATGGGTGTACTAGATGCTGGTACATTAGCTGATCAAACTGCCTTAAACTCAGACCAATTAAATCTATCTATGGCAACACAAGCATACATTTGGGCTGTAAGTGGTAAAGTAGACAGTGCTACAATAAGAGCAGCATTAAATCCATATGCTCAAGACTACTATGATGCTTTAGTAAGCAATGTAGATCGTGCATTAACACTACCATCATTTGCTTATGCAACAGCAGATGAGGCTAAGGCACATCCAATTCAAATGATGTGGAATCCAGAAAATGCTAGATATGAAGCAACTGTTACAGATGTAAACTTCAGCTATGCAGATAATGTAATTCCACAAATCGGAAGCGGAATTGAATATTATAAGAGTGGTGTAGATTCAATAGTATACTACACTACACAACAAGTAGGTTCAGCAGCAGATCCTGTTGTATTAGGAGTAAATAAATCTACAAGTATGGCTACATACCCAGGATATGCAACTACTATGGATCCAAATTCAGACCCACAACAAATTGTAACAAAATCTGGAGTAGCTATTGCTCCAACAACTTCTTACGTTAGTTTCTATACTAATGCTTTAAGAGTTAAAGTTACAAAAACTTTAGGTACTGCAAATGGAAACGGAAATACTAAAACTGGTGATGCAACAGCTGTAGGTGCTGTATATGGAATATATAGTGATGAAGGTTGCAATACTTTAGTTGAGAGAGTAGTAACAGATAAAGATGGTGTTGCACTATCTAGCCCACTTGAATTAAAAGACTATTGGGTAAAAGAAATTACAAATCCAGAGGGAACAACTATAGATGGAACAAAATACAAAGCAGAAGTAGCTAAAGCAACTGTTGAACCAAACGGTCAAAGAGTTAGCGAAGTTAAATCTACTAACCAAGTAATTTATGGTGGATTCTGCTTCATCCTATCTACAAGTGATTTAAGTGGAGAAACAACTAAGCCACCTTCTAAGAATTCTAAAATAGCATTAACTCTAAAGAGTGATCCTTCACAACAATATATTGAATATACAGATAATGAAGGATATGTAGAATTCTTAAATATACCTTATGGTGACTATATTTGTACAGAACTTGAAAAGGAAAATCCAGAAGTTGACTACATGGATCCAATAAATATATTCATTAAAGAAAATAAGAAATATACTTATACAGGACTTGTAAATGAAGATGTAGCTCAAAGATGGGTTAAAATAGTAAAAGTAGATGCAGATTCTAAACTACCAGTTATTAAAGATTCTGCTAAATTTGAAGTAAGAGATGAAGATGGTAATGTAGTAAGTGGAAAAATTCAAAATCCAGAACCACAAGTATTACAATTCTTCACAACTACAGAAGAAGGTCATGTATATCTACCACAAAAACTACCATATGGTACATATAAAGTATATGAATTAGATGCACCAGATGGATATTATAATGAAGGCGCAGCTCTAAATAAAGAAGTTGCTACTTTCAAAGTAGATACAAATACACCAGAACATCCAGAAACCAAGGATGATGTAGTTGTAACTATAGAAAACCAAGCTCAAAAAGTTATGTTACAAATAACTACAAGAGGACAAGTTCCTACTCTTAACAATATACCAGTTAATGTAGAGGGAAGACAAGTATATCGTCCTTCATACAGACAAGATACAATTCCAGGAGTTGAATATAAAATAACAGCTCTTGAAGATATAGTTACTGGTGACGGTGTAGTACATATGGCTAAAGGTGACACTAAGATATTAAATTCTGGTGAAAAACAAGAACTATACTTAGGAAAATATCAAATTGAACAAGTATCAGTTCCACAAGGATATGTATTAAACAAAGAAATACAAACTTTAGATTTAACTTATACAAATCAAAAAGAAAAAATTCAAGAAAAACTAGTAACATTCAATATTGAAAAACAAACATATAATGTTGATGTTAAGAAAGAATTTAAAAATCTTAACTTCTATAAGAGAAATCCAGATGGAACAGTAACAAGCATTGCAGATTATTCATCAGTTGTTATAGGAATATACGCTGCTGAAGATATCAAAAATGTTTTAGGTGAAACTGTTATAACTGCTGGTACTCTAGTAGATATAACTAGATTAGATTCTGAAGGTAAGGCTGCATTTGGTTCAATGTTACCAACTGGTAAATTCTATGCTCAAGAGCTTGAAACAAACATTAACTATGCAGTAAGTGATGCGCATTATCCTGTAGATGCAATTCCTGAAAATAATGAAGATTTAACATTTATGATTGATATAGGAACAATAGTTAACGAACCTAGAAATGAAACTACATTCAAACTAGTAAAAGTTGAAAAAGTAGATACTGCAACACAAACTAACACTATAGCAGATTATGCTGAAATGATGCTTATTGGTGCATCAGAAGGCTTAGGTTCAACTGAACTAGATAGAACAGTAGAAGCTACAACACTTGAAGGTGCAAAGTTTGGAATATACTACACTGAAGGTGGAAAAGATTTACCATTACTTGAAATAGTAGACGGTGAATATGTAGATGTTGTTCGTACAACTGATGAAAATGGTGAAATCGTAATTGAAGGTTTACCATTTGGCGAATACATAGTTAAAGAGCTAGAAGCTCCAAGATACTATGAACTAAATACTGAGGAATTCTTAGTTAACTTTACTGCTGAAGATCCAGAACCTGATGAACTAGTTGTTCAAGATGAACGTACAATGATTGATTACAAAGTTACAGTAACTGACGAAGACAAAGAAGTTGTAGAAGGTGCTGTAGTTGAGTTAGTAGATCCTGAAACTAACAAAGTTGTATACACACTTGAAACTAACGAAGAGGGTGTTGCAGATTTCGGAAGTATAAGAGCTGGAAGATACGTAAGAAAAATTACTCCACCTGAGTGCTACGTAACTCCTGAAGATAAAGAAGTTTATATAGAAGATAAAGCAGGCGTTGAACAAAACGTAACTGTTAAATATGTAACTGGTAATATCTTAATTTATAAGACTGATGCAGAAACATCTGAACCATTACCTGGATGTACTTTCCAAGTTCTAGATTATGACACTGGCGATTTAATCGTTGAAGTTGAATCTGGTGATGACGGATATGTTGAAGTTAGAGGCTTAAGATATGGTAAATATATAGTTGTTGAAACAGCTGCTCCAGAAAATTATGAAATTTCTGAAGATCAATATGAAGTAAGCATCGTAAAAGATGGTGAAACAGTAACTGTTGCATTTGCTAATGTTCCAACTGGTGATATTGCAGTAGCAGCATATGTTCTAGTAGCTATGATATCTTTATTTGCTATAGTAAAAACTTCAAAAAAATTAAGAAAAAACTAATTTAGTTGCTTAATAAAAAGAGGGATTTAGAAATAAATCCTTCTTTTTTTAGGCAAGAAAAAAGCAGTATAAAAATACTACTTATAATCTAAGAAGGCTTTCTTAGTTGATAGCTTTTCAGCTTGTCTATTGTAGTCTTTCTTAGAACGATGAGCTCCAGTGCCAGTGAATACGACGTTTGCAAAAGGTGAACGAACCTTGCGACGTATTTCTTCTGCACTAATAGTGAAGCTTATCTTTTTCTTAGCATTAGCCATGAAAATCATCCCTTTCAAAATTATTATTATAGAATATAAAATTTAAGTACATTTATATTATAACATACAGTTAACATAAATTCAAGAAAAAAGCCCATATTTAAAAATATATGCTTAAATGTTAAATTATACTATCTTTGAAAAAACTTCTCCTAAATTGGCATTTATGACTAAATCAGCTATATTATCCATTGAAGTTTGATCTCTGTTAATTAGAATAAGATGTTTACCTCTAAAGTATCGTACTAAATATGAGGCTGGATAAACAGATAGAGAAGTTCCACCTATTATTAGCATATCACAACTGGAGATATCTTTTATAGCTTGCTCGTATGTGTTATTATCTAGTGGCTCTTCATAAAGTACAACGTCTGGCTTAATAATGCCACCACATTCGCATTTAGGTATTATATCTTTAGAGTTAAAAACATAGTTTGCATCATAAAATTTATTACATTTCATGCAATAGTTCCTAAGTACGCTACCATGAAGCTCTAATACGTTTGTTGATCCTGCTTTTTGGTGTAGTCCATCTATATTTTGAGTTACTATAGATTTTAATTTTCCTTGTTTTTCAAGTTCATATAGCTTATTGTGTGTTATGTTTGGGTTATATTTCAAAGAGTTCATCTTATCCTTGTAAAATATATAAAACTCTTTAGGGTTAGACATAAAAAAGCTATGACTAAGTATAGTTTCTGGTGGATATTTGTACTTCATATTATAAAGTCCATCTTTACTTCTAAAATCTGGTATACCACTTTCTGTCGAAACTCCTGCACCACCAAAGAACACTATACTTTTACTTTCTTTTATTAGTTCGTTTAGTTTATCTATTTTTTCTTGTAACTGCATAAAATCACCTAAAAGTATTATATCATACTTATCTCAAAAAGGATAATATACCATATAATATATCAGGTGATTGAATGAAAAAAATTAAAAATATATTTAACTCGTTATTAGGTGATGCTAGAAATATAGCTAAAAAAGATCCAGCAGCCAAAAATGTTTTAGAGGTTATTTTGCTATATCCTGGCTTTCATGCAATATTATTTCATAGATTAGCACACTGGTTATATAATAAAAGACTAAAATTTTTAGCCAGACTTATATCTCAAATATCTAGGTTTATAACAGGAATTGAAATTCATCCTGGAGCTAAAATAGGCAAAAGATTATTTATTGATCATGGAATGGGAGTAGTAATTGGAGAAACTGCACAAATAGGAAATGACTGCGTAATTTATCATGGTGCTACACTAGGTGGAACAGGAAAAGATAAATATAAGCGTCACCCTACAATTGCAAATAACGTAATGGTAGGAACTGGTGCTAAGATACTTGGCCCAATAAATGTTGGAAATAATGTTAAAGTCGGTGCAGGTGCAATTGTTTTAAAAGATGTAGAAGATAATGTTACTGTTGTTGGTGTTCCTGCAAGAGTGGTAAAAAAATAAAAGCACAAAAATTTGTGCTTTTTACTATTTTACAACAACAATAACTTTAACGTTACAATTTTTAGCTAATGTTGTGATGTATTCTTCTAAGTTGGTCTTGGCTTGTTTTAAATTATTCTCAGTTTTTGTTTTCTCAGCAATTGAATCACGAGCAATTTGCTCTAATGCAGCCACCTGACTAGGTGTGTATGCGCTTCCAAAAATACTTTTATTATTGGAAGTAGATAAATCCGTAATGTCAACTGAAGACAAAACTATGTCATCCTCGTCATAAGTTATTGTAACAGTTCCATCATCTGAGATAGACTTAGCAATATCACTTGTTTCTATAGTAAATGCTGTTGTGTAATTAGCATATACTGTTATATCTGAATTAAAAAGCCATTCAGTCCAAGCGTTATTAGCTGGTGTCTTATCATGAGATAACGTAACCTTTCCAGAGGTCCTTAACACTGTTAAGGCAATGTTATTATTCACCTCCTCAATGAAGTTTTGAGCTTTTTGTAGCTCCTTTTTTAGTAATTCCTCTTGAAGTTTGCTATCCTCAAGAGCCTTTACTTCACGTTTTACTTCATCATTTTGACTATTTTTGTATTGTGTATAATTGTATCCCAAAAATACAACAAGCAGAAATATCATTACTACAAATATCCCTTTTAAAATTTTCTTAATCATAATTTTCCTCCCTTTTTATTCTAAAAGGAATAATTTATAACAAGCACATATTTATTATACCATACTTTACATAAAAAGTAAAGCAAAAATAAAAAAGACAGTTCATTCGAACTGCCTTTTAGCTTTTCTTTTATACAGCAGTTTATCAAGCGCAATGAATAAAGAACACATTGCAATATATACTACTGTAATTAAAAGAATGTAGAATATTACACCATCCAGTCCAACCAAACTTGTATCTAGGAAAAAGTAAACAAACCTAGTAGAGCCACCTTTTAGGAATAAATTACCCTTTGATACACAAGTATAGACGAAAAATAAATAAAGTATTGGAAAAATACACCATATTGGAATGTAGCTTTTTTTCCAACTTCCTTTTTTATCAAATAATATGTAGTCTGCTAGGACCATCATAGGCGTTATCAAATGCACAAAAAGATTAGATATTCTAAATATGTTATCTGATGTATCTGTAAGATCCATATGAAAATTTAATGGACTTAATGATGCAGCATAAACAGAAAATGTCAACAGTATCCCCATGAGCACAACACCTTTTAGAATGTGATATATCTTACTATTTTCTATGTTTACTTTAAAGTGTAATAACACTACAATAGAAAGGTAGAAGATAAATACTAGTATATTACTTTGAATAGTAAAATACGAAAGTAGACTTGATAGTGATTTAGCTTTAAAAATGTTTAAAGCTAGCCCCATAAAACAGCATACAGTAGTAGCTATTTTAAACGCATAAGAAAATTTTCCTCTGCTATTCATTGCGCACCGCCTTCCAATTTGATATTATACCACAAAATAATGGCTTTTTCAACAATAAAGTTTACTATAATTTTTATTTGACAATAATTAAATGTAGTTATATAATAGTAAAAACAGCAAAAAAGGTTGTATGGGGGAAAATATGAGAGCTTTGGTTACAGGTGCATCGTCTGGTATTGGTTACAGCATTGCAAGGTATCTTAGTAAACTTGGCTATGATTTAATAGTAGTTGCAAGACGTGAGGATTGCCTATTAAATCTAAAAAAAGAATGTAGCACAGACGTAGAAGTAATAGTATTAGATTTGAGTATAATTTCAAATATGTATAAGTTACACGAGCTTACACAAGACTATGATGATATAGAAATTGTGGTAAATAATGCTGGTGTTGGACTTTATGGCGAGTTTTATGATATAGATACTAGCAAAGAGATAAGTATGCTAAACTTAAACGTTATAGCAACAGATTTGTTAACTAAGCTGTATCTAAAGGATATGGTTTTAAAAGACAGCGGCAAAATACTAAATGTATCATCAATGCTAAGCTTTATGCCCGGACCTCTTATGAGCTCATACTATGCTAGTAAGGCATATATCACAAGCATGAGTAGGGCGATAAATACAGAACTTAAAATGAAAAAGAAAAATGTCACTGTTTCAACTCTTTGTGCTGGAGCAGTGGACACTAATTTTAATAGTGATTTGGGTGTAAATTATTTTATACCACCTGCAGATTCTAAAAAAGTAGCTGAGTATAGCATTAACAAATTACTAAAGAATAAAGAGATAATTATACCAGGATTTTTAAATAAAGTTGCATATGCTTTTAATAAGGTGGTACCAGTAAGATTATCTAAATATTTAGTATATGTAAGCCAAAATGGAAAAAGATATTATTAAATTTTCAAACACAAATTTGTGTTTGTTTTTTTTTGCATAATTTTATATCAAAAGCTCATAACAATATTAGGAGTTTTTTATGGATGAAATATTAGAATATATTAAAAGTAGAAGTGAAAATTTAGATGATGTATATATTAGAAATATTAAGGTAGACAATGAAGAAGTATATTTAGTCTCAAGTGATGCACTTGCTGATTCAGATTTAATATCTAATTTTGTTGTACGAAGTATAGTAGAAACTATAAAATCATGCAAGAAAGAAAATAGCATTACAGACAAAGACTTAAAAAGTAAAATACTTAGTAAATTAAAAGATAATAAAATAGATTTTGAGGATACACTTGCAATAAGCAAAATAAAAAAGATAAATTTTAACGAAGAAGATGTATTTAAGTATATATTTTCAGGCTTTGCTATTATTATATATCGTGAATATATATATGCGGTTGAAGTAAAAGCCTCTCTTACTAGAAGTATTAGTGAGCCATCTAGTGAAAATACAGTAAGAGGCGCTAAGGACTCTTTTGTGGAAAATATAATGCAAAATGTAGGGCTAATTAGAAGAAGGATAAAGGATGAAAAGCTTGTATATAAGCAAAATGAAATTGGGAGAAGATCCAAAACTAAAGTGGCAATTATGTATATAAGTGATATAGCCAAAAAAGATTTAGTAAAGTATATAGAGGAAAAAATAAATAAAATTGATGTTGACGGAATACTAGATGTAAATTATATACAAGAATATATAGAGGAAAAGAATGATTCAGACTTTCCCGTCTCAATAAATACAGAAAGACCAGATGTGGTTTCATATTATTTACTTCAAGGAAGAATAGTGATACTTGTGGATAATAGCCCCTTTGCCTTGGTATTACCTGCATTTTTTGAAGATTTTGTAAATAATATTGAAGACATGTATCAAAAATCTAAAAATGTAACTTTAACTAAAGTGATAAGGTATTTATCTCTAGTTATAACTATATTAACACCAGCACTATACTTATCTTTAATAACTTTTGATCAGGAATCAATACC
>CANROM010000018.1 GCA_947632225.1 uncultured Clostridia bacterium
ATATGGTGGAGATGGTGAGAGCTTAAATGCTAATATTTCTATATTATATTTATTATATTGCTATATATTAAAAAACATAGTATTTTCTAGCTAAATTTAATATTTAAACAAATCATAAATTATTTATATTATATTTATATTATATGTATATTTTAATACAAAATAGGTGTAAAAATAGGTGTAAAATGCATCTAAATTATTTCTACTGATTAAAAAATTTAAAATATTTTATTATTTTTATTGACATACAGTATACTGTATAATATAGATATATAAAAAAGAAAGGAGATAAAATGCCAAGAAATATAAAAAAAGAATACAATTGGGAAAAAGAAAAATATAAAAGACTAGTAGGAAAAATTGATAAAGAAATTGCAGAAAAATTTTTAGAAAAATTAGACATGCCATTTGCTCTATGGTTAAAAAAAGAAATTAAAAAATATATGAAAGGATTGAATAGTATGAATTGTAATTTAAAAGAATACATTGATAGTGTAAAAAAATTTAGCAAAGATACAAAAGATTGGGGAAACTTAGATAAATATAATCATTATACATCAGATGGCTCTGATTGGAAAGAAAGTAGTGATAATGCACATGGCGGATTAGATGTATCATGGGCTTTTCATAAAGATGTTACAGATGATGAAATTAAAGAAAATTTTATCAAATTGATTACAGAAAATCTAGATTGTATAATTTTTGGAAACGGAATTGAAAATTTGAATATTGAAATTCAAAATTTAGATTAAATATTTATTAAAAATGGAGTCTACATAGACTCCATTTTTAACTTATTACTGCATCAGTGTCTGGACCGACATAAATTTGAACTTCGCCCCAATCACGAGTTTTTATAATAGCAACATTGTCCTGTGCCCAACGAATAACATCATAGTCCAATCCGCCGAATTTAGATGGCAACAATTGACCACATTCATTACCAACTACAGGGGCTTTATTTAACGGATAAATTCTCCATGTTCTTACACTAGCTGGTAGATGTATATGTGTTCTTTTATTTTGAGGCACATCTATATTTTTTCTGTTATATGGCTCCAAGAAGTAAAGTGGAGCACCATCAAAATAATTATGTACTGTTTCACTTAATTCACAGTTACCACTCCAGTTTTGTTCTAAGCATTTGAAAGTATTTATATTAGCTTCAAGTACAATACCAACATGGCCATATTTAAACCCTTGCCAATTTGCGATTGCTCCTCTTGGTGGTATGTACTCTGGATAATTTTTAACTATTTTAAAGTATTTTGCAATGTTAGGATTAGCTAATAAATCTTTAGCATAAGGAGCTCCCATATTATCTTTTATTTCTAAAACTCTTTCAATGTAATCATTAGATAGATCCATACATTGTTTTCCATAATATCCATCTTTATCTACACCTTTTTTTATTTCTATTTCATTTATATAAGTATTAAATTCCATTTTTTTCATCCTCCCTTTTTTTCTCTTTTATCAATTTAACTAAATAATCAATTTCAAAGTAAATTGTTTGATCTATATACGAATTGAAAACAAATTCTTTACTTTCTAAATTTTTTTGGTAAACTATTAATATTTTCACAATATTATTTAAAATTATATTTTTTAAGAACTTTTTCATAAAGGCCTCCTTATGATTAAAAAGTTTACAATAAACGGCTTTCAAATTGCCATTTTAAGCATTTAAAAATGCAGAGGTATAGTAATTATACCCCTGTATTTTTTTTGTTTTCTATATTATTAAGTTTTTCTTTTAACTTATTCGGAACAGGAAATCCTAATTTATCACAATTTTCAGCTAAAGATACAATTTCCATATAACATACATATATAATAAAGAAATATTCGGCTCCTGCGAAGCCAAAAGCTAATTTTATCACAAACCCTACTACAATATAGCACAATTCAGCACATTTTTTACCTAATCCATCTCTCATCTTCGCACTAGAAACCTCATCATTTTTCCATGCGTTGTAATACCCTGTTATAACATCTAAGATCATTAAAATTAACGGTAAAACGAACGCCCATATTTCATTTGTGAATTTTAAATTTGTAATCATTTCTTCGAACATAAAAAAATCCTCCTTTTCGCATAAAAAAAAGAGACTACCGTCTCAATTTTAAAATTTATTTATTTTTTAATTTAATTTGAAAATCGCAAAGCTTTATGAAAGCTTCTCTTTCTGATATTTTTAGTAAGTCAATAGATAAAATTTCATCAATAATACTATTTACTATATTATTTTGTTTTTTTATATTTCTAGACTTTCCATCTTCATGCTCAAATTCAATAATATTATATTTAATGTTTTTAGAATCTAGTATTTTTAACTTACTTTCTTTACTTTTTATTGGCACACCACATTTTATACAATTGTTTCCAAAAGGTGTTATTTTGAGGTTTAATTTTTTAGATACAAATTCTGCATCTTCATTTAAAAACACATAAAAAGCTCCTATTTTAAAAGCATACAACATGTTTTTATCTATTTTCTTTAATTCATTGTATTTTTCTATCACTTTGCTCATCATCTAACCTCACTATAATTTCCCCCACAGGTCTATTTAGAATTTTACATATCTTGTCCAAATTTGAGAAGTATATATTATTAGTTTTGTTTTCAATCAACCTATTTAATGAATGCTGATTTCCTCCCATTTGCTGTATAAACCAATATTTTGATTTTCCCATTTCGTTAAGAATATCTTTGATTTTAACTCGTATCATAAAAAAACACCTCTTTATGATTTTATAAAGAAATGTTCACATTTATAAGTTACCTCGAGGTACTACAATAGTTTATTCAAGCTCTTCTTTTACCTTATTTTTCCATTTATCAGGTACATCTTCAATTGTAATTTTTCCAAGTCTGATTTGTGTTATATAAAAATTAACCATTTAAATTTACACCTCCGTCGCTAATTCTAATAAACCTTCTTCCAGAGCACTTATTCTATCTTCTAAAGTTATTTTAACAGGTTTATAGTTTAAATATTTTTGAGGATTATCTTTTATCATTTTCTCAGTTATCTCATCCTGTTTAACTCTAAATTCATTCATTTCATAAACATAGGAAACACTTCCATCCTCTTCATTTGTTAATTCTTCTATAAATTTATAGATAAATACATCTGCATAGCCATTATTCAGAGGAAAATATCTGTATTCTGGCTGTTTTTCATTAAACTCTGTTCTTACTGGCATTTGACACTACCTCCTTTGAAATTTGTACAATTTTATTTAATTTTACTTTTTTAATATACCTTTTTGAATCAGTATGCTTAAAGTATCCATAATATGAAACTACTTTATAGGCATTATTTAAATTTGTTTTGAAACCATTTCTTTTTATTTTGTTAAATGCCTTATTTGCTTTTTTAAAAATTCTATCTCTAACAATTGTTTTATAACTATATATTTTATAGCCCAGCATATCTATTGGCCTACTATCCAATGGAAACAATTGATATGTAGGTTTTAATTCTAATAGCAATTGTGTATTCAAGTATTCTTCAAGTCTTTTAGATGCCATTTTAACGTGTTTTTTACTTGAGCCGAGTAAAAGAATATCATCCATGTAAAAAAGCACATGATGAATTAAATTTTGTCTTTTACCTCTTCTCTCAACATATAAAAATTCACTTATATAATGATAAGCATAGGATAAATAGTAATTTGCCAAATATTGAGATAAATATGATCCTATACATAGCCCATCTTTATATGTATCAATTAAAGTAAATAATAAATAAAGAACTGTATCGTTCTTAATATCACGAGCTAGTAATTCTTTTAATTTACTGTGACTTACCGATGGATAAAACTTTTTTACATCGCATTTAAAAACCCATTTGCATTTTTTTGGATTAGTGCGAATCCAAGTCTCGATAGCTTTTTTCCCAAATAGTTGTCCTTTGTTTTCTAAACTTGCACATTGGTAATGTCCTATTTTTGCTACAAACATATTTTTACAAGCATTAACTGCAATATAATCACAACATTGTTGCTTTATGCTTTGGACTCCTATTTCTCTTATTTTTCCAGAGCCTTTATCAACTCTTTTGTCATATTTTATTGTTGGAAGTTTTATTCTTTTTTCCATCAATTCTGAATACAGTTCTTCTGAAATTATATGTATCACATTGAAAAGTTTACTTTTATCAATTTTGACTTGCTTTTGTACTAATTTAAGAGTATTTGTATATGAAATTTTTATTTTTTTCTCTTTCAAGAGCCATATTTGAGCAAAATGGGCTAAAAAACGATTAACATCGTTTCTTCCCCATTTATTTTGCAAGCATTCATAAATAGACTTTTCAATAAAGTCTATACTAAATTCAAAATCTTTTAAGTATCTTTTCATTATTATATACCTTCCAAGACATCAGGAACTTTCGATTAACTACTAGTCCCACCTGTTTCAGTCTTTAATTTTTAGCAATGCTAAAGTATATTATTTTACTAATATAGCCCTACTTAGGTGCGAAATTGAAACTATTAACTATTACTTGGAAGACGAGCGAGGATATTCCAATTACCAGTAGACAAGGCATTGTTCAAATTACAACACGAAGCTCCAGCATTAGCACCGTTAGTAAGATTGCCGAGCAAAAGAAGCTAAAATTTAGTTTCAAAAACCTCTATATTTAATATATTTAAAGGGGATACCCCTCTTAGTCTTCGACTAATTCACCCCCCAGCAGATTGATGGAAGGGCGAGCGAGGATAAACCAAGCACCAGTAGACAAGGCATGGTACAAATTACAACACGAAGCTCCAGCAGAAGCACCGCAAGTAAGATAGCCGAGCAAAAGAAGCTCTCTCTGACCACTCGTAGAATTGTCTGTATATAAAGCATCTGCACATCCTGTCGATGTTCCTGAGCCCTCCTCTCCAGCGCTAGTTGGAATTGCTATACCATTATCTAAATCTAATTCTACATTTGTGATATATTTCCATAACGCCTGAGTACATGGTATAACATTTTCACATTTATTATAAGTACTCCTAATAGTAGCTACTGTAGAAGTAAGCTTAGTTGCATCATTTGTTATATAAATTTCTCTATTTGTAGTTTCACCATTTATATCTACGATTGCATTGCCAAACACCTCATAGCCTCCAACAAAGCATTCGATTCCATCAAGCACTGCTCCGTGTTTTCCATTAGTATTTGAAATAATAGATCCATTTCTTCCTAGTATTTTGTCACTATAACCACTTCTTTCATGCATTGTTGATACCCATGTTGTTTCTGTAGTATTGAAATTGTCGTGCTCTAGAATTAAGGCTGTATTTTCTTCATCAATTTCTTCTTTAGAAACAACTCTAACATTATAAGCTAAATTGTGCATGTATCCATAGCTTCTATCATGACTAGTATTTTCTCCAACATCTCCTACCGAAACATAACTATCAATGTCAATATTATTAGCTTGAGCTTTCTTTAAAATTACTCTATTTGTATTTTCTTCTGCTTTAGAAATTTGATATTGGTATGAATTTATTGTATTTCCAGCAAGAACTGATTGTGAATTTTTGGTTGCAAATTTAAGCCATATTGTTGTTAAAATGTGCATATATTCTGCTGCAGTACCACCACTATAATATTTTCCGTTTTTCTTAAATAAAGATATGCAGGCATTATATGAAACTGTGTCGCTCAGTTCTTCTTCTCCTTCTACTTTATTTATGTAGTGTGCTGGAATAAGACCTTTTGAAGAATATAGCATGTGGTCTCCATTATCTGATGGTATATCTCCTGCAACATATTTAGCTATTAGCCAATATGGTGAAATTGAGCCATCTTTATTTATTGACATCTTACAAACTTTATAACCTGGGCGCTTTACAAAAGTTCTAGAATAGTAAACCCATTCGTCATCAGCCCACCATTTTTGCCAGTAGGTTCTTCCAAGAACAAAAACATTAACTTTACCTACATCTTTATATTCTTTCATACCCTTTAACGCAGTTACATGTCTAACTCCATCGTCATCTACATATGCATTACAGTCATAAGTTTCGAAAGCTTGTCCGTAGTTTGTTTCTTCTTTAATAGTGTCAGTAGCCAAATTTAAGAATTTATCTTTATTATCATCTAGTTTCTCACCTTGACAACTATGACTTACACTCCATTTTGGAAATCTTACAGTGTAAATTCCGTTATCAGGAGTTAAAGAAAAATAATTTTCTATTGCTTTTTCAATATCTGTACTTTTACTTAGTAAATTGGCTAAGTCCTTTTCGTGTTGTGTTATCATTTCATCTTTTTCACTTGTATATGAAGCTGTAGTTTTGTCTAGAATTTCTTTATTTGCATGGGTATGTCGAGCTGTAGTATTCTCACTAACTTCTTTTTTTAAAGCAGTGTCGTCATAGTTTTTTAAGTTATCTAATTTTTCCTTATCTTGTGCTGAAAAATTAACATCACTTAAACATTTGCCTTCCTCCTTGTCTACTTTTCCTTCTAATTTTTCTTCTATATTTTTAATGTCAGAATTTATTTTAGAATCATCATAATTGTTTAAGGTATCTAATTTATTTTTATCCATTTGTGAAAAGTTTACATCAGTTAATGACTTACCATCTTCTTTATCTACTTTGTTATTAAGTAATCCATTAAATTCTTTTTCTAGTTTATTTAAATCTTCTGTAGAAGTTAAATCATTTATTAGTTCTGCAATAGATACTTTATTTATATCACCATCTTGAGTGATAAGTACAAGCTCCTTAGTATCATTATCATAATTTGCATCAGTGTAGAAACTTTTTAAATTCAAATCTATATCTTTGCTATCTATCATAGTATCATTAAAATTAAAAAGTTTCAATGTTATTAAATAAGTTTTTGGGTCCAAACTTATTTGTATTTTGGATGCAACGCTTTCTTTATCAGACTTATTATTAGTTAAATCTTTACAACTTTTATCTATTTTTTCCCAATTTTCATTTAAAGCTTTTTCAATATCAAATGGCTCCTCACCATCTAATTGCACATCATGTTTAAATAATTTTAAAAACTCCGTTAATTTACTCATATTTTTTTACTCCTATTCATTTCATCTTCTAAATTTTTAACTTTTGATTTTAGTGCTTCTATCTCTTTCTGCTGTTCTTGAATTGCTTTATAGGCAACACCTAGCATTGAATATAAAGATATGTGTTTTCCATCTTCTGATATGATTTCATCTGAACAATTGTATTTTTCTCCTATTACTGCACCAATAGTCTTTTTTTGAGATTTAAAGTCTTTGTATAAAAATGAATAAATATCAGTTTTTAATACTTCTTCAATGCCTGAATTTTCATATTTAGTAATATCAGTTTTACTTTCTTCGCTAGATGTGTCTATAATATGGCCTGATACATACCCAGTACAACTGACATCAGTAGCAGATAAATTTCCAGCTCTAGTACTATCTTCAACATATAAAGTGTGTGCATGCATGTATCCACCACTTGTCATCCAGCATGAATCATTATTAGGCTTGTCTGGACTACCAACATAAAATAATTCATCATTAGCTTGATTGACATACATGCCGATTTCTTCAAGAATCTGAATATTTCGATAGCTTAGATCATTATCTGGTGTAAGTGTCATAATGTTTTTACCATCATGCGTTATAAATGCTACATTCTGTCGTACTGGATCCATATTGGTTATATAAACACTGCCAAATTGTAATGTTCTTCCCATTTCTAAAGAAATATTAGGCAAATGTAAAACTCCGCCTGAGGCATCACTATTTGGAATATAGTTGAAATCGCTTATATACATTACAGGTATAAATTCAGAGCCATCAGTTGGGGTCATTCCCCAAGCCATTCCATTCTCTAATTGCGAATTAGGAGAAATTGGCACATCGAAAGTTATAAAATCTTTACTTCCGATTTTTTTTATTCCCATTCTACCTAATAAATTATTAAATTGCTTAAAGAAATTCATACCATTGAATTTTAATGCCATCAAAAGATTTGCCTCTTTATCATAAATATTAAAAGTAGTATTTTTTTCTTCATCAAGTTCTAATTTAATAGTTTGACCATTACTCTGATTCCATGCATAAATGACACTATCCTTGTTTTGGACTATTTTTGTACCGAAGGCCTCATCATCAATGTATTCTAAAATTTCGCTAGATATTTCTTGTAAAGTCTGCTTAATTTGACTTACTAATTCTACTCTACTTGCAAAATATTTATTCAATTCAGAGTTCGTTAAATAATCTGCTTCCATATACCAACTTAACGGATTTTTAGTTCTATATACATATAAACCAATTTCATTTTCACCTTCATATAATTCAAAAGGATAGTCATTATTTATTATAGTTACAATTGGTTCGGATAAAATTGTATAAATATACTCTTTTTCCTTTTCACTTCCAATCTGACTCACTCTAAATTTCAAACTATCATTATTATAATCTTGTGAAGCATCCTTTTTATATTTAATGTAAATAAAATGATTACCTGCAGGAATATCTGTATATGTAACTTTTTGAACATTTTCAGAAGATTCACCTTTGAAACTTTTATATGCACTAGTTATATCTTCATAAGAATCTTCTGGTAATTCTTTATCTATTTTAGATAAAATTCCAAAATCATATTGACTTTCGGCATAATTTATACAATCTAACTCTAGAGTACTGCCATCGTATGGTACATAGAATTCAAGTTTACACATTGCATATGAACTAGGCTGTTTTTTATTATTACTTTCATAATATTCGTCGCTACCTAAAACAAATGTATAATCTCTTTCTTCATCATCTGTAACAACTTTATATTCTGATTTCAATTGTTTCTTATCTATATATTTTTTTACTTTTAGCTCACTTTTTCCTGTATCTTTATTTGTCTCGATAACAATTCTATCGCTAACGCCTTCATACTCTTCTAAAGCCATAGGTATTACAATATCATATTCATCACCAGTGCCTTGAGCAAAAGTATGTATCGATAATCTAGTGTCTGGAGAATTTATTCCTTCAACTAATAATTCCAATCTTAATATATTAGTTTTTAGAGCGTCATCTAATTGTATACTACTTCTTCCACTAGCCTGCTTTTTAAAATCATATATATTTGTCATGGACTGACTAATTTCATCTAATGATTCTATAACTTTCGTTACTTTTTCAGACATATCTGTTGTTTCACTAGCTATTCGTTCTAATTTAGCTTCATCCTGATCTATTCTACTTTCAATTCTTCTTCTTTTAGTTTTTTCTCCTACTGCTTTAACCGTAGTATCTTCTCTTGTTTTATCTGCTAATTTTGAAGATATTTCTCCTAAAAATCTTCCTTTAAGTTCCATGCTAAACTGATATATAATAGGTTTTCCATTAACTATTAACATGTCTCCTACATCTAAAGCAGGATTCATTCTAACAGTTTCTGATTCAAAACTATAAGCAGTTAGATCTTTAATCTTTTCATAAATTCTATTTATATCTTCTCCATCTATTATGAACATATTATTTGGGTTAATCCATAATGTGTTTTCTGTCTTATCTCCAAAATTCCATGTCCTTATACCATCTTGATAAACTACATTACTAATTACATGTTTTTCACCCCATGTATATTTTTTAAATAGAGATTGGGAAATCTCTTCTGAACTTTCATAAAAGTTTTTAATATATAATTTCCCATCTCGACCTATTACAGCATAGCCACCAGCTTTTTCTGCTATATAGCTAACATATTCTCTGGCTTTAACTGTATTATCATAAACTGAAATTTCATTATTTTCATTTAAAAATGTAGATGTTCCTAACTCAACATTTGCTTTTTTACATATGTCTTTTAAAAGATCTATTAACTTTATTGGATATGTTAACAAACTACCATCATATTCATTTTCAAATTTAATCATATTATCTTTGGCCTTAATAGTAATTGTCCTACTATCTGTTTCGTCAACATCTTCAACATTAAATATTCCCATAGGTATTGTTTCAAAATTACCAAAAGTTTTAAGTAAATTGTTGACTTTAACTTTATCCATATTTTCAACATTTAATTTATCTACATCTTTTACTTTTAATGCGTTTTCTATGGATATGCCATATTCAATTTTAATAGTATTTATTTTTTCTGGTAAATCTTTTCTATATAATTGCAATTCCAGTGCCTGAGAAGGTGTCGAACCAAGTGAAATACTTTCATCTTCGGTAAATAAGATATGTTCTAGCTTTAATTTTAAGATTTTAACATCAGTTAATACTCCGTTTATATATATATTTATTTTAGATTTTAAACTATCACTATATATAGTATCTTTCCAATCTTGACTTACAGGATACATGTTCTCACCTCTGCGAATCAACTAATTTTTTCTGCATTATATTAAATGAAACTTTCCAATGTGATTTAGATGGGTCTTCATCTTTTCCTGTGTCTATCATTTCTGAACTTCTTTTTGAACAACGAAATGGAGCTTCTAAAATTCCACCTTTAACTGATGGACATTTTAAAGTTATATTCATTGGATTCTTATATGTTTCTTGAAGAATTTCTTCAGCCTCTGACTCTGTCAAATCATCATAAGAAAATTCTGCTTTAATCATGCCAATTGCAATAGGATTGTCTATTAGTTCTCCAGTATCAGCACTTGTGTAGCTACCATTGTCAGTATCTTCAATATCATCTTTATAAGATGAAGGACTTTTCATTGTTTTTCCATCACTTTTCCATACCATTTAGTTTCACCTCGCAAAAAAGAATAGTTCATTCAAACTATTCTAATAATAAAATAATAGAGATAATCCAGGTAAAATTAACCTAAATTATCTCTATTTAATTTTTTCTAACAATTCTTGTTTTTTTATACTGTAATCGTAATCTGTTATTAAGCCCTTCTTATGAAGCTTTTTTAAACTTTTTAATTTTACAGTTAAGTCGTCGTCATTTTCTTCAACATCTAATTTTTTTTTCTTATTACTAATTATAGTCACTATAGGATCTATAATTATACTTAGAAGTTCTCCTATCACTTCAATCAGCTTAGCAATAAAAATCAACGCATAATACCCCATATAAAACGGAAAAAATATTATTTTTAACATTTCATTCACCTAAAGATATTATACTTCTTTAGAAAAAATATGTCAATTAGTTAATAAGTACATCTAAATCTTTTCCTGTTTTTCTTTTTAATTCTTTTAGCTCATTTATAACGATTCTTCCTATTTCTTTCGTACCTAAATTAACTGTTATGTATATCGGCTCACCATTTCCGCCTTTAGAATCAGAAATCGCCTTTAACATAGTATCGTACATTATACTCTTTGGAGAAGTTATTTCTGGGTCTTCTCTTGCACCACTATATTCTCCAAAAAGACCTAATGTTGCTTTATAGGCCACATTTCCTTTATCAAATGCAGGAATAAATCTAGGAATGTAAATTCCTGATACCCTAGGTATATTTATACCCACATATTTTGATATGCTGTTTATGGCACTTATTATAGAATTTACGCCACCCACAATTAAAGTATTTACTAGATATTCAATGCCACTAATTAAGAAATTTATTATTTTTGTTGTTGCTGAAATAGCATTATCTACAAAATTATTGATAGCAGGTCCAAGTTGATTTATGAAGTTTAAAATTGAACTTAGAACACTCACAACTAAAGAATTTAAAGCATTCAATATATTTGTTAAAACATTACCAACAGAATTTATAACCTGTGAAATTCCAGAAAAAATTTTTGAAAATAGATTTCCTGTGGATTCAATTATAGGTGGTAATATTACACCTATAGAATTTATAATTTTGTTAATAATATCCCCTATTGTTGTTAAAATTAAAGCCAAAGAAGGCGCTGTATTCTGTATAAATTCTGAGGTAGCTTCCAAAATCGTAGGTAAAGTAGCCGCCATAACCAAAAGTGTAGCTGATAATCCAGCAACTACTACTAAGAAAGGGCCAAGGCCAGCTGTCATCAACGGACCTAATAAAACTATTGATCCCATAAGTCCAACTATTGTTAAAAATATAGATGACATTAAACCTATAACATTATTTAAACTTGTGCCACTTTGACTAAATGAATCAATCAATCCTGTTATTTGATTAATTACTAAGGCCAGACCTCCTAATACTACAACAACACCTAAAATTCCCTCTATATTCATTAAATTACTAGCAGCAGCTATAGCAACAAAAGCCAATGCTAATTCTCCAAGAACAGTTCCTAGAAGTATCGCTACTTGAGATAAACTAATACTACTTTCACTAAATGCCTCTATCAAATCAATTACTTGTCCTAGTATTATTGATATTCCACCTAATATTGCAATTGCTTCTGCTGCTTTTCCTAATCCATTTAAAAAACCTGTAAAATCAGCACTTATTCCTCCAGCTTTGGATATTTCTTCTGTTGTTTTTTTGAATTTTGTTAAAAAACCTATAATTCCACTTAGCATTCCATACAGTTTTAAAGCAGCATAAATGCCTAAAATTACTTCTATGACTCCTGGATGTTCTACTATCCATTTAAAAGCATTAACTAGACTATTTATCACATCTAATGCTAATAAACCAATTGTAGAACCTATTTCAAATAATGCATCAATAAGTGGTTGCCAATTTATTTGAGACAATTTATCACTTATTTCTTTAATTTTATCTGAACATAAATTCAAAAATTCTTGAAATTTAGGACTTTCTACCAACTTATCAAATGAAGCTAGTAAGTTATTAAAGGCATCCGCTAAATTTTGTACTACTTTATCACCATTGCCATGATAATTCCATGCGTTTGCAAATGCTTCTGATATGTGGCCTATTATACTAAGAATTTCTTCTAAACTAGTATATATTGTGCCGTTAGTGAATAGATTTATAAAGCTTTTGCCTAATGATGAAATTAAATATCCTATCTCACTAAATGTTTTTTTAGCTTTTTCTATTAAGCTTGGGCTATATTTATCCCAGCTCTCTAATAATGGCTTAAAGAAATCTATAAGTTTTTGTTGCAGTGGTGTAAGTTCTCCATCTAATCCAGATAAATCAATATTAGGGCTAAAATTGTCCCCATTATTATCAGAAACATTATTTATTTCATTGTGAATACCTGATAAAGATTTACTTGCTTTTTGAGCATTATTAGCAGTATTTTTCATTGATGTAGCGGTAGCTTTTGCAAATATATTTACACCTGTTAAAGCATAAGCAACATTTTGTATAGCTCTCATTAGTTGATATACTAAATTTATTACATATTCAATTACAGGAGCAAATAAACTTCCCATAGCATATTTCATATACTCTATATTAGCACTTAATTGTTGTGCCTGAGCATTTTGGCTAGATAGCCAACTAGAAGCAGATCCTCTTAATATATTATATATACTTCTAATGCTAAATAAAGCCCCTATATATTTTAATAAATTTTTCATTCCTGAACTTAAACTAGGTGTTAATTTTTTTACTATACTAAAAATTTTAGGAAATACTAATGCTACATTTTTTATTGCTTTTCCTATATCTAAAAATACTTTTTTTAGATTATTAACATTTGATGTGCTTGATTTAAAGCTTTTATTTATATCATTTATTGATGTGCTTGATTTTATCTGTTCCTGATTCAAGTCATTTTGAGCACTTTCAGTTAATCCAATTAAATTTTTAATATCTTCTAATTTCTTCTTAGCACTTTCCAATAAAGTTCCATATATTTCTATTTGAGAATTTAATTTATCAGATTGCTTTATTAGAGAATTATAATTTGAATCTTGACCTAAATTAAAATCTGCCTCTTTATATATTTCTTTATCAGTTAAATTATTATTATTGCTTCTTACTCTATTTCTCTCATCTAACTTTAAATTTTCAATAGAATCATTTGTTATTTGTAACTTAAGTTCTCGAGAAGTTATTTGCTTTTGTAAAGATTCGATTTCTTTTTCAAGCTGACTTATTTGACTCTCCGCTTCTTCTATATTTATATCTACTTTTAAGTCATTATTTTTATTTTCTATTTTTATTTCTTTTAATTTATTTATAGTAGAAGTAGCATATTCAACTACATTTTTGATTTTACTTTGAAAATTATTGTTATTAAAATTGTCGCCTATTTTTTTACTAATATTTTTAGTTTTTTCCACAGCCTTTTGTGTCTTTGATATAATAGAAGAAAAATCAATGGATTTTAAAGAATCAGACGCTTTTTTACCTATTTCACTAAAATCTATACTAGATGTCTTCTTTGTAATATTCGAAATTATTTTAGTTATTTCAGGCTCAATTCTTTTTAAATCTTCTAATGCCTCTTTAACTTTAGCTTTTACTATAATATCTATTTCTTCCACTGTCATATGCTTTCACCTCTTTTCTTTAAAATATTTTTTAATTTTTAAATAAATTTTTAAATGTTTCTCTTAAAGGTATTACTTTAGGCTTTTTACTCATACTATCAGCTCTTATTAGCTTATTTGTAACGGCCTCATCTAATTGGATATTTCTTTTAAAGTCATCTAATATTTTAATTATCTGTGCTTGTATATAAGTGTTAACTTGCCTATAGGTAGCATTCCAAAATTCATTAGGTGTTAGGTTAAAATAATATGCCAATGGCTCCATAGAAAATATAGCATCTTTTATAGTTTTAGATTTATTTACTCTTTCTACAATTTCTTCTAGACTTTTGAGTTTAAAAATTTCTTCTTTGTCATCTCTTGTTCTGCAGCTATTGATATTGTTTGAGCTATCGCTTTGGTCACTGAATCTTCTACTACTTTCCCTAATTCCATAGATGAAAATGGATCTGACATTTTCTCCTTCATTTCCTCCGCTTTCATCTTTCTGTTGAAAAAACCTTCTTGATTGATAGCTTCAGCTATTTCTTTAAATATTTCTTCATAATTCTTTTTATTTTCTAACATATATTCATCTACAAAATCATATACTTCATCAACGCTTTTAAATGCTTTTGAGCCATTTTCAGCATCTTCTGCAAAATTATATATAATTTCTGATAAAGAGCCTATATCTTTTTCTCTCATAGCTTTGAAATATAAATTTTCAAAATTCTTATCTTTAAATGTGTTAGTAAGATTAACAATTTTTTTAGTAGTAAAAACTAAAGTTACTTTTTTCTTATTTGTTTCTAAATTCATATTTAACTCCTTCCTATTATTCTACTGGTGGAAATTTTGTATATAATTCATCAACTTTACTTGTTTTATATATTGTCACAGTATCTTTTATCCAGTCTTCATCTGGTAATTCTCCTACAACTGTTACTAGACTACCAGCAAATCTTCTTAATAATGGTTCTTCTCCCTCTGGAGCTGTACTTTCAGGATGCTTAACAAAAAAGTATCCATTTCTTCTTTCAATTTCTTTTAACCATTTGTGTTGTTTATGAGTATAATATACAGAAAGCTCTATTGTAGATGCTTTCACTTTTCCTGGTCTTGAAAATTCATAATCAATGTCTACAGCCGAACCAGTTATCTGTTCAGGTGCTTCTTCAAGTGCTGGAATAGTATCTGCAATTAAACATATTTGCTTCGCATCTGTTCCTTCTTCACTTTCTGAAAAATATACTTTTGACAATGTGGCTAAATCTGGCATCATTTCTTTATCCATAAAAATCCTTCCTTTCTTATCTTATAAATTCAAATAAATTTAATATTGCGTTGTATCTAACTTCATATGTTGTTATAAAGTTATATTTTTTTGTTATTTCATTAAAAATAATAGGACTAGAATTAGTCCTAACAAAATTTCTATCTTTTAATTTTATATCTGTTTTCTCGGCCATATCCATACATTTTCTTTTTTTATCTGACCAGTGCTCTATTGTGACCTGAAATGTCTTTCTAATAGGAATATTTCCTTTTGTTTTGTCAATATTTTCTAAGGGTGTCTCTATAACTCTACAAGGAAATATACTTTCATTTGTTGGAGAAGAAAGTAACGCTTCGGTTTTGACTCCTTCTGAATCTTCAATTTGAGACAAATCACTAAATAACATATCTGACATATTCTTTGTTGTAAAATTATATAACATCACTTACACGCCTCCTCAAACAATTCATTTATTTTGGCTTTAACAATTTCTATATTTTCTTCTCTTGTTTTAAATTCTGCATCCGACATAAAATGGTTTGGCTTTGCCCCTGTAGCCACATAAAACTCTTTTCCATTTATAATTTTAACTGGATAACTGAGTGGCCTTAATACTTTATTTTTAGGTATGTACCACTCAGTATATCCAGTTTCTTTAAAATGCTTACTTTTGCCTATATGGTCCATTTCTGCATAGCTTCCTGTTCCAAAATACTCAAAAAATAAATAATTTGTATCATTTCCTTCTGAATCTTTAGCTATAAATTTTTCAGGATTTGCAAAAACTCTCCCTTTTATTTCATTATTTAAAACATCTACTAGTTCAATTAAAATTCCTTCGGAATTATGGCCTCTTTCTAATTTTATAGCATATCCTTGTATATTTTTAAGAATTTCTTCAACACTTTCAGATATTTTTCTTGGTAATTCACTGACAATTTTATCTATTTTTTTGAAATTGTGTTTTACATTTATTTTAATCTCCATGATATTGCTCCAATCTATATAAATATGATTGTCCCACTATACTTTGATTTAAAACTCTATATTCTGGTTTGCCAACTACTATAAAATCTTTTGTTAAATATTCAACATTTAAAATATCTAATTTTTTTATTAAGATTTTATTCATTTCATTAACTGTTAAAGCCTTTTCTTTTTCATCAATTTTAAAAGATATTCCATAACCATTTTTTATATTATAATTTTTATCAGTTCTGGCCTTAATAATATCGTAATTCACTTCTCCAAACGAATTTCTATCTAATTCGTTTACATCTTGCTGCAGATTTAAATAAGCTATTGCAACTAATATCCATCTTATTTCGTATTCGCCAAACAAATTCACTCTTTCAGGTCTACTTATATATACCTTTTTTAAATCTTTTAAAAGCATTATAATACCCTCCTTAAATTAGCTGATATTATATCCTTTCGCATTTTCTCTTCTATATCAAAAAAAGAATGTGATTGACTGCCTTCACTTTTAGAATTCATTCCTTCGGCTCCTAAACGATTATATTTTGAAATTACAGCTTCTTTTATATATGGATATAATCTTTCTTCTTTTTTAGTTAATTTGGAACAATCTATGGCAATAGAATAAGTTCTTTTTAATAAGTTAGTTATTATTTCTTCTGTACCTTCTCTATAATTTGCTCCTAGTTCTTCTATTATTTCCTTTAATAAAAATTCATATTCCATTCTATTGCCTCCTTTAGTTATCCCTTTTGTGGTAATAAAGTCATTAGATCTTCTTTTTTAGCATTTTTATCATATTCAATTCCTAGTTCATCTAATTTTGCTTTTATTTCAGACACTGTTATATTTTCTGTAGATTTCTTTGCTTTTCTATTTCTACTTCTACCTATTACTGTTGCCATACTTTACCTCCTATTCTGCTGGTGCATATGAGCAATACACACCTGCTAGTTTATTTTCATATACATGACCATATAAATTATTGATTCTGTATTTAAATACATTATCATCTGCTTTTTGGTCTTCATCTGGAGTAAAATATTTAACATATTGGTCTAAAGCTGTTACTACTGCTGACTTTTCTACACATAAGAAATTTATTTCACTAGCACCTTCGTTCTTTGTATATCCATATGATCCTTTACCATCATTTAGTTTTACTTCTGTATACATCCTTGTTTGTGGTACTTCAATAATTTTGGAAAACCTTTCTAATACTTTTTTAGATTTAGTTGTATCTAAATCATCTATCATTCCTTTTAATGTTGGAGTAATAAATAATATTCTATTCTCAGTAGCAACTTCATCTTCATCCATTTTATTTGTACATGCTCTTAAAGATGATATTGCACCTGCACCATCAGAAATTGTTTCTTCTTTTTCTGATATTCCTTCTACTCCTGCAATTTTTGCTATTCTTGCAGCATCGACTTCTGGAACAACTTTTGTTCTTAAAAATTCTGATGATAATTTTGCAAAAGGTACTCCTAAAGCTTCCTGATTATCTAGTCTATCAACCCTTAACTCTTGAGAACGTTCTTTATCATATTTTATTGTTTCCCAAGTTAATTTTGTACTTCCAGTTGTATATCCTGATTTTCTATCAAAATCTCCTAATGCATCCATGTCTAATTTTGCTATCTTAATTTCTCCATTTAATCCTTTTTGCACTGTTGTTTCATCACCATCTAATATAGATGTCTTTGCTTCATTTTTATATACCTCATCTAACATAGGTAAATAAACTGTTGATAATTCTATATTGTTCATTTTTTCATACTTCCTTTCTTATTTTAATCCCATTGCTTTTCTAATTGCTGGGTCAACACTTGGTTTATTGCCTGATGAATCAGGGTTATATGGTGGTTTTTCTTTTGCCCACTCATTTACTGCTTTTTCAACTATTCTATCTTGAATAGTTTTTATTAGTTTTGTTTTTTCTTGTAATTGCTCTGCTGTCATGTTTTCATAATCAAATAAGTTTAAAAATTCTGGATCAAATGCTGTATCTTGTGTTGTTGCTATTTTTATTGCCTCATCTTTTAAATCTCTAGCATTTAATTTTTTTTGTATTTCAGCAATACTCTTATCTTTTTGACTTAGTTGATATTGTAATTTTTCGGTTTCATTCATCTTAGCTAATTTCTCTGCTTCAGTTTGTTTTTCATCATTTATCTCTTGCCATTTTGCCTTTGCAGTATCTATTGCTTTCTGAACTCGTCTGTCAAATTCTGCTTGATTTTTTCCTTCTTTAAGGAAATCGTCAAATGTTACAGGACTATTTGTAGAATTTGTTCCTGCATTATTGTTTTTTGCTCCCTCTGATTCATTATTATCTGCCCCAGAATTAGCGTTTGAATTGTTTAAATTTTCTCCATCCATTTTCTTTCTCCTCTCCGACCCCAGCCATTACACTATTGTCCCAGCCATTGTCTATAAATTCATTTATTTTTTTGTGCCTAACTATGAATAAAACGGCATAAAAAAAGAGCTTGTCGACTCAGCTCTAAATTTACTATTTTTATTATAAAAAAGCACCTACTTATTAGTAAGTGCTTGATTTTTTATTATTTTATCAATATTTTTTATATAATCTTTCGTAGCCACTCTTCTTATATATATATGGCCTGCATCTTCTGGCTCTTTAATCGTAATATATTTTGCAAGGTGTTCTTGAACTTCTTTATCATTTAATATATTCATTGTTATATCTTCTTTTTTATATATTTTAATTATATTTTTTTGATTTGTTTCTGCTAATATTTTCTTTTTTAAATTCTCTTCATTCTTACTAAGCATTACCTTCCACCTCTTCTACTAAATCATTTAACTCTTTACTTTGATTTTTACCAAAATAATATTCCCTATATGCTTCACTCATTACTTCAATAAGCTCTTTATTTGCAAGTTTTAATTGTGCAGTGAGTTTATCATATCCTAAAAAAGTTTGATAATCACTAGCTACATCGTATTTTGTTTCTAATCCATAATATAATTTTACTCTTTCTTTATATTCTTTTATTATACTGCCATTTATAATATTATCTACTATATTTTTATAACTATCATATTTTGACACCTTTAAATTATAATATAATGCATGACCTATTTCGTGAATAAATTCCCCCTCTTCTAAATCAGGAATCAATATTATTTCTTTTGTTTTAGGATTATAACCAGAATTTTTACTATTATCATTTAATACAATAGTTACATTTTCCTTTTCCAATCTATCTTTTACATTTTGAGGTAACATGTCATATTCTTTTTGTATTACTTTTAAATCATTTAAAATACTTTTATAATTTTTGGCTATTTTCATTCTTAAATAATTAGATATATTATACTCTGTTTTTCTTTCTTTTTCAACTGACACTTGATATGTGATTGTACTTCGACACCAATGAAATCCATCATCAATTGGTGGAAGATTTAATCCTCTCACTAATCCAAAACATTTGTATTTGGTAATTCTATCATTTGTTTTACTATATCTATAAAAAGTATTCCAATCATGTACATTGAATATTTGCCCATTCAAGCTTTCACACATTTTAGTCGTTGATTCATCTTCTACTGCTATAAATTTTACCTTTGCATCTTCATCTATTCTTTTAATTCCTTCGAGTTTAGAGTTATTATTTAACTCTATAAGTTGCAGATCAATAGCTCCCGATATTTTATCTCCATTTATATTTATTTTACTGTTTAATTGTCTTTTTAATATGTTCTGTATTTCTATATTATCTATATCTAATTCTTTATTTTGTTGTATATCAATGACTACTTGTTTATAAAGATTATCAGAATTTATTTTTACTATATTTTGTTTATATTTTTCAAATTCATATCCTGTGCTTGTTGGCATTGACAATAAAGATAAAAATAACATGTCTGTCAAGTCTATTATTTGTCTTTTTTTATTTCTACTTAATGTATTATTTACTTCTTCTTGTCCTAATCTGTAGTAATAATTTAAATCATCGTATATTATTTTATTTTCATAACTATTTAATTTTTCCTGTTCTTCAATATATGCTGAATATATTAACAGTTCTAATATTTCATTATTTTTTACTCTTGTTCTATTATATATATTATTAGCTAAAAATCCAAAATAGCCTTTTAA
>CANROM010000019.1 GCA_947632225.1 uncultured Clostridia bacterium
ATACTATTTAACCCATTTGCAGCAATGCTTGCAATAACTACAGTATCTGGTATAACATTGCTAATATCTGAAATTTCTAATATAGTAGAATCAATATACTTACTATCAATAGAAAGCAAATAAAAAAAGAACCTTAGGTTCTTTTTTTATTTGTCTAAAATATATTTTATATCTTCTATTGCTTTATCTATGTTTCTCATTCCATTTCCAATTGGGTAATATACTGGATACACAGGATAATTTTTATCATTTATCTGTATATTAAACTCCTGTTTTCTAACATTACTTACACACACTTTTCTATTTAAAAATATTGTGCTTACTTGATTTCCAAATACAACTATTTTTTTAGGATTTATTATATCTATCTCCTTATATAGCAACTCTAAATACTGCTTTAAAACCCTATCAGGAAGTGGTCTTGCATCAATCTGTGTGCACTTTCCAAGATTAGTTATAAAGAACTTGTTGTCCTCTACAACTTTATATACTTCATCTGCAAAATCTTCATTCCACTCATCTGGCTTCATAGTTTGAATTTTATTAAAAAGCATTTCATCAATAAGTCCAACACCATAAAATAATTTCCATATATTTTTAGTACCTATCCAAGGTGAACGTCTACCTTTCCAATTGCTTGTTGAAGCTATATTTCTACCTGTTGGATTCATAAATATAAAGCAAATATCTGGATTTTTATCGCATCCACCGTTATATATTGAAGAAAGTGTTGGCTCCCCATATTCTAATTGTAGCTTATCATAAAAAGTGTTTAGGTCTTGTATCTTCATATCTTACCTCTAAATATACTTAAAGATTTCTTCAGGATATAGTATTCTTTTTCCGCTTTTAAACTCATCAACACTTACCCATTTTGCAACATCTTTTTTGCCTTCTTCTTCGACTATATATTCTTCTTTATACTGATTTTCAGGTATCTCTATTGAGTAAAATAGTACAAGCTCATGTGCGTTTTTGCCTTCATATGTAAATATGTTTTCTGCTATTCCTAAAAAATCTTTAACTATTATATCTACCTGTATTTCCTCCATAAACTCACGTTTTAAAGCATCTTCACTTTTCTCTAAAAACTCAATTCCGCCACCCAAGCATCTATAAAAAGTTTGCTTTTTGTTTTTATCATAGCCCTCACTAACTAGTAATTTTCCATCTTTTACTGCAACACCAAGTGCTATAGGTCTTATTTCTTTAAATTTATTCATACGTTTCACCCCACGTACTGCACATTATATCATTTAAAAAGAAAAAAAGATATAGCAATTACGCTATATCTCCTATTTTACTATATACTTGTGATACAAATTTTTCTTTTTCTGCAAATAAGTATTGAATAAAAACACTTAAAAAAGTTAAATGCCCTTTTTCAAAACTTGCGGAAAAATTTATCCATTCAGTATATTTTACTTGTTTGCTTTGAACATCTTTAATCAATCTGTAAGTTTCTCTTACTTGAATGTTAAAAATTTCTTTTTCTGCTTCTTCAAAATGTTCATCTAGTTGATTTTTAAGAGTTCTATTAAACATACGTCTGTACGAATATATAACTCTATTTTTGTCAGTATCAAAGTAATACTTTTCTGCCTGAGCAATAAGCAACTGTACTACTCGCTTAGTGTGTGGTGTAACTGCATATACAGAAATCTTAATCGCTCTTTCTTCGTATCTAATTTCTGTAACATCAAAATCTACTCCATCGATATCGAATCTATACGTATTAGACTCTTTTGTCATCACATATCTAATGTGTTCGCTATTTAATGTATTACACACATCTTTAGCTAATCTTTCACCAGTCCCCATTTGGATAAAAAAGTTAATTGTAAGCACTTCTCTCATTTCTTTAGTAAAATATTTCATATCAATTCCTCTACTTTCTTTTTTTATTTGGAACCCCCTGATATAAATTTCATTTGACTAAATATAATGAAAAAGATATAACAGATGTTATATCTCAATGTTTTTTTCTAGTTGAGAATGAAAAATCTCTTTATTCTTTTCTACATTACCTAGAATACATGTAACAGCATGTGGTAAGAAACATAGCATACCTTTTTTAAGACTAACAGCAGTTTTAAGTTGCTCGTCAAAAGTAAGCTTTTTAGCTTTGTCATTTACTTTAGCCCAATATGTATTTCTAGTAATAATACTAAAGATATTGCCTTCTTCACTTAAGACGTATCTTTCTTCTAAATCTTTGTTGATTTGTTTAATAAGAGTTTTTCCTTTTGCAGGACTATACTTTCCAGTTGTGTAGATTAGCATTTCATTTTTGCCATCTTCTTCATAGTAGTCTGCTACTAGTTCTACAAAAATTCCAAGAATCTTGCTAAGTAACTCCGTTTTTTCTTGAATTTCAATAAGTGCAACGCCATTTCCATACTTATAGCTTGAAATTTTTACACTAAATCCATCAAAGAAAAACATAATAGTGCTTCCGCCAAATTGTTTACTACTTACTTTTTCTCCTTTCTCCAGAAGAACACTTCTGAATTTTTTCGAAAGTTCAAAACCCTTTCGTTCCTTAATTGAAAGACTTATTTTTAGTCCTTCCATTCTTCCATGCACATTAGTGCGTCCTTTTGTTTCCATTTCTTTCCTCCTTATATAAGAAACATGAAACCCCCCGTATGGATTCTTTACTTAACTCCACGATATTATTATAGCACAAACGTATGCTTATGTCAACTTTTGTGTGGTTTATTAACATACTTAAAGTAAAAAAATAGAGGCTATTCACCCTCTATCTTTTCTATAAATTGATTATTAAAACTATAAATCTCATTTAGAATATGGAATGCAACTTCTTCAATAGACAAGTCATAAACTACAGCACCCTCTACCTCAAAGCAAATGTCATTGTTTTTAATCGTAACTGCTTGAAAGTAATTTTTGTCTATTTTTGAGTATTTACATTGATTTAAGTTTTTAACATAACTGTTTTCTCCCATGTAATCGTATAAAAGCTCACTTTTTAATTTACTAGTATTAGCGTCAAAATGTATAGCTACGCAGACCTCACTTGATGCCTGTTTATATAAGTATTCTTTAATACTATTCATTGCTACACAAGCTTGTGTAAAATAGTAAATTAAATCTTTGAAGGTATTATCTATATTATTAAACTGAATTTTAAGATTTACTTCTATTGTAGGACTTTGCTCCACTATTTTGCCTGTTCCTACAACTTGCTTAACCGTTTCAGCATAATAATACCCTATTAAGAAATTTTCATTATTTTTTTTGATGTAATTTACAACATCAGTAAATTCCTCTTTGTTTTTTCTTAATACATGTCCTTCAAGTGTTATCATTAGTGGTATTTCTCTTTTAACTTTAATTTGTCTTTTAGCATCATTTAATAATGCTAACTGATACTCACAGTTTTTAGTTACTTTTCTGCTATTAAGCATTCTATCTTTCCTCCTTTTAATTAACTAAGGTAAAAAATATATATTTTTTACTGCTACATTATAACATTTATTTAACATTATGTCAATTAAAAGGTTGAATTAGACTATTTTCTATCTTTTTTCTTTTCTTTTTTGTCTATAATATACCATTCCAGCCATCACATTTGAAGGAACCAGCTTGGCTGCAAGTCTTAATAACTTTATATCTATTCCAGGTGTTATATCTACCTTTCCTTTTAGTATTTTATCTACGGTATATTTTGCAACATATTCACTTGTTAATGAGTGTAGGCTAAATTTTACATTTGCTACATTATTAAAATTAGTCTTAACTGGTCCTGGGTTTAATGTAGCGACTTTTACATTTTTCTTATCTTTCTTCATTTCTTCATTTATTGATGTACTTAGAATATATACATAGGACTTAGATGCATAGTATGCATCCATTAAAGGCCCAGGCATGTGACCAGCAATTGAAGAAACATTAAGAATGTATCCTGTGTTTTTTTCTACCATATCTTTTAAGAATAATTTTGTTAATATATGAACTGCTATAACGTTAGTTTGAATAAGTTCCATTTCGCGATTTAAATCTGTTTGCGTAAACTTTCCAAATATTCCAAAACCAGCATTGTTTACTAATATATCCACAAAGCCCACTTTATTATATAGTTCTATGCAGTTTTCTTTTATACTCAAATCCATTGCTATAACTTCTACATTAGTATTTAGCTCATTTTTTAGTTTTTCTAAATTATCCTTATCTCTTGCTACTATAACTAAATCATATCCTCTTTTTGATAATTCTCTTGCTATATCTCTTCCTATACCTGAGGAAGCACCTGTTACTAACGCTCTCTTTGACATATCTCTACCTCCATATATGATAATAATAGCAAGAAATATATAATTCTACAAGTGTTTTAGTAGTTCTAAGTCTATATTCTCATACAATTTGTATAATTTCTTTGTACTTATCTCATTCTTCATTTTTTCAAGTAAATTATCTATATGTTCATCTTTATACAATTTTATTCCTGCTATTCGTATTAACGCAATTTTCAAATTTCCGAGCTTAGTGTTTATTTCTTTATTCATACTATCAACAAACTCTTTAGTTTTTACATCTACTATAGTACACAATTTATCATAATACAGTCTGTTTAGTTCCTCTTTGTATTTTTCTTCTAGTGCAATATATGTATTCTTTTTATATTCTAATTTATCATTTTGTAAAATAGCTCCGTCTATGATAATAATATCCTTTAATATCTCATTTACATCACTATCTTTTGATGCTTTAATCTTCTCAAAAACCTCTTCTATTTTTTCCATATTTCCTCCTAAATACAGCTTCTTAGACATGATAATATATCTTCGTCTATATCATCAAGCCTATCATTTAATGTATTGATATCCACTACATCGTCATTTAGCGAATATCTTTTCATATATAGATCTATTCCGTCAATTACATTTTCCTCTGCAATTTTTCTAACGCACATGTAACCACTACATCTTATTATCCACCTCCTTAAAATACTCAAGCTGTTCCTAATTATAGACTCCTCAGACAATTTTTTTAAAGAGTAGCTATCAGATATTATGTCCATAGCTTTTGAAAACCCAATTTTGTCTAAATCTAGACTATATTTATCTCTCATACGGTTATATACACTAGATTTATATACAACATCTGAGCTTAGTATTGCAAACTCTATTACTCTTATATCTCTTATGACATTAGATATGACATATTCAAACTTAGTTTTCAAGATAAAATCATATATACTTTCTATCTTTTCCATATTATCCCTCCAGACGTAAGTGATTATACTATAAATAATATGTAGATTAAAACTATAAGACAAAACTAGTAAAAAGCTGACATTTTAAAATAAAATAATATTTTTTTCTTTTGTCTCTATTCTTTTTTTACTTTAAACTTTTTTGTCGAATAGTGTAGAACAATTTATTTTTACCTTGACTTTTAGTTTTGAGTATAGTAAAGTTAGTCGAGTTGACCGTAAAAGGAGAATTAAATGATGTTTACACATATAATAAATTTAATAAGTGTGTTTTACGTATTGTATATGTTTGTATCATATACAATTAAAACACATAACACAAAACTCACTATAAACAATAAAATAAGTTTAATATTGATTGAGTTTTGTACTGCAACACTAATGGAGTTGCTAAGAGATAGAATAGGTATATTTTACTTTGTTATATACATAGTGACTCTAGTGTATATATACAGAAAAGTTATTCATTGTACAAAAAGTTATACTATTATAAATATGGTACTTATTTATATTATTTTATCGCTTACTGATACATTTCTACTTTTAATAACAAGTACAGTAAATATATTTGCAGCTAATAATGCTGATATGCTTAACTTTATAGCCTACATATATGCAGGCTTACGAGTTTTCATAAGCGTAGCACTTACATCACTTATATTTTACTATATAAGAAAGTCTAAAAATTTTAAGTATATTGCAGATAGCTTTTCGTCAAGAGATATATCCGTGTTAATTATAATTACTTTTAGTATATTTATTCCAGACGTTTTAAAATGCAATACACTAAGCTTAGATTATAATTTCAGTATAATATCTATTAGTATACTTGAGCTATTAAAATTTATAATAATCATAACATTATACTTCAAATATAATATTTGCTATTCTGAAAGCCAAAATGAATTAAAAAATGAAAAGATATATAATAAGACACTAACAGAATTAGTAGATAGTCTTAGAATTTTAAAACATGATTATGATAATATAATTCAATCAATAAATGGATATATTATAACTAAACAATATGACTTGTTAGAAGAGCACATGAAAAAATTATCATCAGAGACTTTAAATATATCTAATATTCAAGCACTTAGTCCAGAGATAATAAATCAGCCAGCAATATATGGAATTATTGGAGCAAAATATTTTCTAGCAACAAGAAAAAATATTAGTTTTAAGCTTAGTGTATTAACCAATATAAATGAAATTTGTTTTGATTTTTCAGATTTATCTAGAATACTCGGTATATTACTAGATAATGCTATAGAAGCTAGCGAAAAGACAAATAATCCTCACATCAGTCTAACTTTTTCATACAACAGTTCTAAAAATGCAACTATGATAGAAATAAAAAATAGCATTGTAGAAAATACACAAATAGATACAAATAAGATATTTAATAAAGGTTACTCTAGTAAGAAAGTAAAATCTGGCTTAGGTCTTTGGGAAGTTAGAAAGATCATATCTTCTAGTAATAATTCACAGATTTTTGCAGAAGTAAAAAATAACGAGTTTTGCCAAACAATTATAATTGAACAAATATAGAAAATGGAGACTAAAAGCCTCCATTTTTTTATTATCTAATTATCTTTAAAATTACTTATTAAAGATAAAATTCTTAGGAACATGTTTATAAAGTCTAAGTATAGTTCCATAGCTCCATAAACATATAATTTTTCTTGATTTTTTATGTCTTCATATCCTGCCATACTCTTAATTCTATTTATATCATATATAGTTAAGCCTGCAAATATTAGTAATATTACCCAATCTAAGACTAACTCTATTATACTATTCTTTAGGAAAATGTTTATAATTGAAACTATAAGTCCAATAAATAAGGCAATCATTAAGACTGGTCCTATCTTACTAACATCTTTTTTAGTGAAGTATCCATAAGCGGCAAGTAGTCCAAACAAGCCTGCAGTAGCTAGAAATGCTATTCCTATGGTAGTTAAGTCAAAAGCTATAAATATACTACTAAAAGTTAAGCCCGTAAGTATTGCATATACAAAAAATAGTATTGTTACAACTATTGGTGGTAGCTTTTTATACAAAAATGAAAATAGTAATACAACTACTATTTCTGCAATACATATTGCCCAATAAGGTATTTGCAATGCTAAGTTAGATTTATATGTAAAAATTGCAATTATTGCTGTGGCTAGAAGTCCTAAGAACATTCTAGAAAATACTTTTAAAACTAGTTTGTTATCTGTATTTTCCATATTCCCACCTCCTCACATATATTATATAATATCATTATATACAAATTTTTACAATTATATTAGTTAAACTATTTTATATAATTTACAAGTTTACTTGCAAGACCTGTATAGTCTGCTGGAGATAAATTCATAAGCTTTTCTTTATCTTTTTCATCTATATCTAAACTAAATACAAAGTCTTTAATATCTTTAAGTGATATCTCCTTGCCTCTGGTAAGTGACTTTAAAAGTTCATATGCATTGTTATATCCATTTTTTCTTAATATAGTCTGTATTGCTTCAGCTAAAACTTCAGGATTTTCATCTAATTCTTGAGTAATAACCTTAGCATTTACCTCTACTCTATTAACACCTTTTAATGTCTGCTTTAATGATATTAAAGTATGTGCAAACATTACACCTATATTTCTCATATTTGAAGAATCACTCAAGTCTCTTTGCATTCTTGATATTTGTAGATTATTAGTAAAGTTATCTATTATACTATTTGCCATATGTATATTTGCCATTGAATTTTCATAGTTTATTGGGTTAACTTTATGTGGCATTACTGATGAACCCGTTTCAGTCTCTACTACCTTTTGCTTAAAATATCTGTTACTTATATATATCCACATGTCACTATCAAAATCTAATGTTATATTGTTAAATAGCTTAATATAACTAAATAATTCACAAATTGTATCATGTGATTCTATTTGCGTAGTTAATGGGTTAAATGATAGATTTAATAAGTTAAGAAAATCTTTTGAAAGTTCTATCCAGTCTACATTATCATAAGCAATTTTATGAGCGGCAAAAGTTCCAACCGCACCAGAAAATTTGCCTTTTAATTGTATGTTTCTTATCTTTTCTAAGATATATTCCCATCTGTATACAAATACTGCAAGCTCTTTGCCAACAGTAGTTGGTGTTGCTGGTTGCCCATGAGTATGTGCAAGCATAGGCATACTCGCATATTTTTCTGCAATAGCTTTTACAGAACTTATTAGACTTTGCATGCTAGGTATAACAACATTTTCTAGTGTATCTTTTATCATAAGTGAAATTGCTGTATTATTTATATCCTCAGATGTACATGCAAAATGTACAAAACTTTCATACTTATCTAGATTATACTTTTTTAAACTTTCTCTAACATAGTACTCAATTGCCTTAACATCATGATTAGTTGTACTCTCTATTTCCTTTACTCTTGTTGCCTCTTTAACATCAAAAGAGTTATATATATCATCAAGTATTTCTAGATTATCCTCTACACCTACAATTTTTTTATTCTTTAATATACATTGTAGCCACTTTACTTCTATCATTACTCTGTATTTTATATATGCATACTCACTATAGTATTTACTAATTTCTTCTGTTATATTTCTATATCTGCCATCAACAGGCGATATAGAAAAAAGTGTATCTATTTCCATAATATCTCCTATTTTACAATTATCATATTATCTCTATCTGCACCTGTTCCTATAAATTTAATAGGTACTTTTACTACTTCTTCTATTCTATCTAAGTATTTCTTTGCATTTTCTGGAAGATCTTCTCTTCTTTTTATATTGCTTATATCTCCAAAATTTCCGTCAAATTCTTCATATATTGGAGTACATTCTTTAAGATAGTCCATATTAGTTGAAAATCTTGTTGTTCTTTCTCCTTTATACTCATATGCAACACATAATTTTATCTTATCTAGCTTTCCAATAGTATCTACGTGATTTATAGCAAGACCTGTTAAGCCATTCAATCTAGCTGAATACTTAAGAGCAACTAAGTCTAGCCATCCACATCTTCTTGGTCTTTTTGTAGTAGTTCCATATTCATGTCCAAGTTCTCTTATTAAATCGCCTATTTCATTATTTTGCTCTGTTAAGTACATTCCTTCACCAACTTTAGAAGAATATGCTTTAAGTACACCATATACCTCTCCTATATATTTAGGACCTATACCAGTACCTGTTAATACACCGCCAATAGTAGGGTTAGAAGATGTTACAAAAGGATAATTTCCAAAATCTATATCTAGCAATGTGGCTTGTGCTCCTTCACACACAATGTTCTTTCCTTCTTCTAACATAGTGTGTAACATATCCACACTATCCACAACGTATTTTCTTAAATAGTTTGCGTAGCCTTTGTATTCCTCTATTGTCTTATCTATATCTAGTTCTTCTTTTCCATACATACTAAATATTTTATTTTTCTTCATTATATTATCTCTTGCAAGACTTTCAAATCTTTCAGATATAAAGTCTTCTACTCTTATTCCTGAACGCTCATATTTATCGCTATATGCAGGGCCAATTCCTCTTGCTGTTGTTCCAATTTTATTACCTGCTCTTAATTCTTCTTGTAGTCTATCCATCATAATATGGTATGGCATTATAATATGTGCTTTATCACTAATATATAGATTATCTACTTTATGACCATTAGCCTTAAGTTCTTCTATTTCTGTTATTAGCACCTTAGGATCTATTACCACACCATTTCCAATAATAGCTTTTGTATTTTCATTTAATATACCAGATGGTATCAAATGAAATGCATACTTTACACCATTTACATTGATTGTGTGTCCAGCATTATTTCCACCTGAGCACCTAATACTTGCATCTGCATTTTCTGAAAGATAATCTATTATCTTTCCTTTACCTTCATCACCATAGAAAGTTCCTAAAATTACATTTACTTTAGACATATAACCACTCCTTTTCTTGTAGGGATAAAAAAAGATAAGAAGATAGTATACTCCTATCTTCTTATCTTAATTTTATGTTCAGCAAGTATACAAGTATCTTTCAACTTGTATGCATAATCTAATATATAGTAATTAAATCTATGTCGTACTTGCATAATATCACCTACTAATTATCACACAATAAGTATATAGTATTAAGAGCTAATTGTCAAATATAAACATGAAAAAAATAGTAGAAATTTCTACTATTCTTCATCCTCTGGCATAAGTAGTGCGCAACCTATATAAAGAATTAGTCCTCCACCCCAAAATAATATTAGAGCAAGAAAAAGTATTCTAACTAGCGTTACATCAAGATCAAAATAATCTGCTATTCCAGCGCACACTCCACAGAGTTTTTTACCACGACGTACTTTGTGTAATTTTTTCTTATTTGACATATGTCCTCCTTAAAATTATTCTTAGAAAACTTGAATCTAAAATCTTAGTTGCAATTATATTTTTTCTAGACATTTGTATTTTACTACAAATATTATGTAAAGTCAACAATATATATAAAAAGAGAAAGTAAACTTTCTCTTTTTTAGTCTAATTCAAAGGCACCAGTGTATAGTTGATAGTATTGGCCTTTATTTGCAATTAGTTCATCATGTGAGCCTCTTTCAATTATTTTTCCATGGTCAAGTACCATTATAGCTTTTGAGTTTCTTACAGTTGAAAGTCTATGAGCTATTACAAATACTGTTCTACCTTCCATAAGTTTATCCATACCATCTTGAACTATTTTCTCTGTTCTTGTATCAATAGATGATGTAGCCTCATCTAGTATCATAACAGGTGGATCATTTATAGCAGCTCTAGCAATAGCAAGTAACTGTCTTTGTCCTTGAGATAACTGTGCACCGTTGTTAGTAAGCATAGTATCATATTTATCTGGCAAATGCATAATAAAATTATGAGCATTTGCAAGTTTTGCAGCAGCTATAATTTCTTCATCTGTAGCATCTTCCTTACCATAGCGAATGTTATCTTTTATTGTTCCTGTAAATAAGTTAGTATCTTGAAGTACCATACCAAGTGAGTGTCTTAAATCATCTTTTTTAATCTTGTTTATATTTATTCCATCATATCTAATTTTTCCATCTTCAATATCATAAAATCTATTTATTAGATTTGTAATTGTTGTCTTACCAGCACCTGTTGCACCAACAAATGCTATTTTCTGTCCAGGTTTTGCATATAGTGTTATATTGTGTAGGACTAGCTTTTCTGGTTCATATCCAAAATCTACATCATTCATTTCAATATGTCCTTTAACTTCGACATACTCTAGTCTTCCGTCATGATGTGGATGTTTCCATGCCCATATTCCTGTTTTTTCTTTACATTCAACTAGTTCTCCATTTTCTTTTTTAGCATTTACAAGTGTTACATAGCCCTCATCTGTTTCTGGTTTTTCATCCATCATTTCAAAAATTCTACTTGCTCCAGCTAAGGCCATTATAACCGCATTTAACTGGTTAGATACTTGTTGTATTGGCATATTAAATCCCTTTGTTAAGTTTAAAAATGATACTATTGTACCAAGTGTCAAACCACCAAAGTTATTTATTGCCATAAGTGTACCTACAAGAGCTACCAGTACGTACTCTAAGTTTCCTAAGTTACCTGCAACTGGCATTAGAATATTTGCAAATTTGTTAGCTGTAAACATATCTGTATATAGCTGATCATTTATTTTATCAAAATCACGTTTAGCTATTTCTTCATGTGTAAATACCTTTATTACTTTTTGTCCGCTTATCATTTCTTCTACATATCCATTAACTGTTGCAAGTGATTTTTGTTGTGATACAAAGTATTTTGAGCTCATTTTTACTAGTTTAGTAGAACACAACATTATAAGACTAGTAAATATAACAACAAATACAGTAAGTATAGGACTTAGATATATCATTGAAAAGAAAGTAGAAAGTATTGACATACTTGAAGACAAGAAGTTTGGTATTGATTGTGATATCATCTGTCTTAATGTATCTGTATCGTTTGTGTAGTGACTCATGATGTCTCCATGAGTATGTGTATCAAAATAGCTGATTGGTAATTCTTCCATTTTTTCAAACATGTCATCACGTATATCTCTTAATACTCCTTGTGATACTATAGCCATCACTCTTTGATATACATATGTACTAACTACACCCACAATATAAATACAAGCCATTATACTTATAGCTTTTAAAAGTCCTGTAAATACTGGGTTTTGTACTCCTAAAAGTGGACTTATATAATCATCTATTAGCGTTCTTAAAAATAATGTTCCTAATACGTTAGCAAGTGAACTAACTATGATACAAATTATAACTAGAGCTAGTGCTTTTTTATGATTTTTTGTAATATACTTCATAACTCTAGGAAATGTACCCTTATTTATTTTTCCTCTTGGGCCACGCATCATTGCAGCTCCTCTTCCTCTTGGCATTTCACCTCTAGGCATTTGTATCACTTCCTTTCACTTGAGATTCATATACTTCTTTGTATATAGCGTTAGTTGCAAGTAATTCTTCATGTGTTCCAAATCCATCAATTTTACCATCGTCTATTACTATTATTTTATCTGCATCTTGCACTGAAGATATCCTTTGAGCAATTATTATTTTAGTTGTATTTGGTATTTCTTCTTTAAATGCTTTTCTAATTAAGCTGTCTGTTTTAGTATCAACCGCACTTGTTGAGTCATCTAATATTAAAACTTTTGGCTTTTTAAGTAATGCTCTTGCTATACATAGTCTTTGCTTTTGACCACCAGATACATTTGTTCCACCTTGCTCTATATGTGTGTCATACTTATCTGGAAATGTTTGTATAAACTCATCTGCTTGTGCAAGTTTACATACACGTATAACATCTTCGTCTGATGCATTAGCATCACCCCATTTTATATTTTCTTTTATAGTACCAGAAAATAGTACATTCTTTTGTAGTACATTTGAAACTGCATCACGTAAAGTTTTAATATCGTAATCTTTTACATCAACATCTCCAACTTTTACTACACCCTCAGTTGCATCATATAATCTTGGAATTAAATTTACAAGTGTAGATTTACCACTACCAGTTCCACCAATTATACCAATTGTCTCACCACTTTTTATCTTTAAATTTATATTAGATAAACACTCTTTATCCTTATCATTAACATAGCTAAATGATACATCATCAAATTCTATATCTCCATTTTTTACTTCTTTTACTGCATTTTTCTTGTTGCTTATACTTGGTTCTTCAATTAGGACCTCGTATATTCTGTCTGCTGATGCTTTAGCCATTGTTAGCATTACAACTATCATAGATATCATCATTAAACTAGATAGTATCTGTATTGCATAAGTTATAAATGTCATAAGTTCACCAGTAGTAAGTGCTGTCATACCTGTATTTACTATTGTCTTAGCACCAAACCAAGATATAAGTAAAATACATGTATATATTGCAGATTGCATAATAGGTGAAGTTAATGCCATAATTTTTTCTACATTACAAAATGATTTGTATATATCTGCAGATACAGTTTTAAATTTATTTTTCTCTTTTTCTTCTGTAACAAAAGATTTTACAACTCTTATTCCTTGTACGTTTTCTTCTACAACAGCATTCAAGTTATCATATTTCTTGAATATAGACTCCATTATTGGATGAACATATCTAAATATAAATATAAGTGCTATTGATATTACTGGCAATACGGTTAGCAATATCAAAGACAATTTTGCATTTATATTTATAGCCATAATTACAGATATAACAAGCATAAGTGGTGCTCTAACTGTAATTCTTGTTATCATTTGAAATGCTTGCTGCACATTTGTTACATCTGTTGTTAATCTTGTAACTAAACTTGCAGTTGAAAACTTATCTATATTAGAAAATGAAAAATCTTGTACTTTATAATATAAATCTTTTCTTAAATTCTTTGCAAAACCAGCTGATGCTTTAGATGCAAAAACTCCAGATAAGCATCCAAACATAAGTGATAAAATTGCAGCAATAACTAACTCTACACCTATTTTTAATGCTGCATTCATTTCACCTAAATATACACCATCATCTATTAGCTTTGCCATTAGTAGTGGAATAAATACTTCCATAACTACTTCTAAGGCAACAAAAATTGGTGTAAGAAATGCTGGCCATTTATATTCTCTTACTGACTTACATAATGTTTTTAACATTTTTTCCTCTCCTTTTTTTATTTATTTTCTACCATTTTAATTAGTAGTTCTCTTAATTTTTCTTTTTCAGATTGACTTAAATTACTAACTAACTCATCCTCTAGTTTCTCTGCTTTTGACTTTCCGTTTTCCACAATTTTCACACCTGAAGATGTTAGTTCTATCTTTTTATATCTTTTATCCTTATTACTTGAAACACGCATTATATACCCTTTATCCTCAAGTCTATTTAATATACCTGTTACAGTAGGATTTTTTAATTTAAACTCCTTTTCAATATCCACTTGATTTACCTCAATGTTTTTATTTTTACATTTGTGCAGATATATTAGTGTTCCCATTTGAGACCTTGTCATATTTATTTGAGACAAGTCATTATTACAGCTTTTATCCATATAGTTACTTATTACCTTAATCATACGACCTATCCCCATTTTATCCATTTGATCACCTCAATTCATAGTTAACTATATAGCACACTATGTATTATAGTACTACACTTATAAATAGTCAATAAATTTAATATGAAATTTTAGTGAAATGCACATCTTATATAATATTATTTTTAGATAAAATTTATGAATATACACATTAAAATCTAAACATAATATTTATGGTGATAAAAAATGAAAGAAATTGAGATTTTAAAAGAAATTAGTAAAGGAGCTCAAACAGGAATAGACGGTTTGAAGTACACAATTGAAAAAGTAGAAGATCCAAATTTAAAAGATTTTCTTAATACAGAGATGAATAGCTATCAAAACATATACGATAGATCAAAAGAACTGTTAAAAGAAGATAATACTCACTCTGAAAGTGTTTCTCCTATGCAAAAAGCTATGTCATGGATGGGTATACAACTTAATACACTAACAGATGCAAGCTCATCTAAAATAGCTGAAATTCTTATTCAAGGAAATGATATGGGAGTAGTAAAAGGAATAAAGCTATTAAACAATATGCAATTTGAAGATGAGCAAATTCAAAACTTGCTACAAGATTTCGTTAGACTACAGCAAAAAAACATTGATGATTTGAAAAAATATTTATAACTAAGAAAAGAGCCTGAATAATTCGGCTCTTTTAGTTATTTTTCACTGTTTATTTCTTTAGCATTTTTAAAAAATTCAAAAAAGTTTATCATAGGTGTACTTATCTGTGGCATACCACTTAACCCTGTAACAGTATACACATATGTCCTAATCAAGTTAGATAATGTTGTTGCACCATTTATTTTTAACATATATTCAAATTTGTTTTGATCATAATCTTGCGATTTCATGCCAGTAAATAGCCCCATCATTGAAATATGAATGCTAGCATATTTTTCTTCTTTGATGTTAACATCTAGGTCATTGATCAATTCAATTTGTCCAACAAACTTTTCTTCTTCTTCTCTTATGTTAATTATTCTAAAACCTACTTGACCAGCGATACTTAAGTTCTTTTTACTATCAAATTTTTTAATAGTTTCTAACTTAAATTCCTTAACATAGCTATCCTGCATTTGAAACTGGGCTTGTACATTTGTCTGTGTCATAATATCCTCCTTGCGTTTTTAATTTGGAAAAATCTATATATACAATACTTTCTCCTGAATCTTTACTATACTCTTTCTCATCTATAATTAAATCATAAGTTGTCTTGTACATTTTATTTATACTATCAGCTATATTTTCAATAACTTTTACAAATAAATCAGCAGAATTTGTCAATTTTCTGGATATTTTATGTAAAAGTTTAAAAGTAGGGTTATAATTTCCACTTTCTAGTTTTGAAATCATAACTTGATCAAAACCTAATAACTTAGCAAGTTGTTTTTGAGTTAGCTTTTTCTCTTTTCTATATTCTTTTAGACATTTAGATATTTCAAATAAAATTTCTTCATATTCAATTATTTCATCTATTTTTGATGTATCCTCGTCTATCTTTATGTCAGTTAAATCCATTAATTCATCATAATTAATTCCCATTTTCTCCTCCTATTACCCTTACAGCAATATTTATAGCTCTTTCTATATTTTTCTTATAAGAATTAGCTCCTTTACTTTTATCTCCATCTTCATTAAATGCACACAGAATAGTAGGAACATTCTTATTATTTTCCACACACACAATAAATATGCATTTTAAATTAGATGTATTCCTATATTCATATCTTCTTAAACTAATTCCCTTTAATTTTTTCTTTTGACTAGAGGTAAGATTTCGCAGTTTTTCAAATTTATTATAATTATCAAAGTCGCCCCTAATAAAATCTTTAAAACAAGCTCCAACAAAACGTTCTACATCTGTTTTAACCAATTTTTCTAAATCTTTTCCCGCATCTTTTGTACAATACACACCATGTCTTTGTAAATTTTTAATTAATACTAAAATTGAAGCTTCTCTACTCATTACTTCACTGAATCACCCCACAATATAACTTATATGTTATATTATAAAGCATTTCATTGTATTTTTCAATGCTTTTCTATGATTTTTCTGAATTTTTCCATACCTTTCTTAAAATCATTAAAATTTATTAGTTCCCATGACCAGTTATTATCAAACTCATGTCCAGGTAAATTTATTCTCGAATTTTCATCTAATCCCATTATATCTTGAACAGGAAATATTGCATAATCTGCTACACTTTCTAAACAGTATTTTATCATAGACAAGTTGATTTCTTCTTCTAAACAGTTATTTTTCCTTAAAAATTCTACTAGCCCTTCTTTCTGTTCTTGACTTAAAGAATTATACCAACCTACAATTGTATTGTTATCATGATTACCAGTATAAATCACCATATTATTACTATCCTCATAAATGTCTTTTTGCTTTATACAATCTATTGTATATTGTATTATTTTCATTTTAGTAAAATGATATTTATCTCTTAATATTTCTGTTTCTTTTCGTATATCTCCTAAATCTTCAACTATAAATCTATCCCATGTAGTAAACTCAAATAATTTATCAAAAAAATCTGATCCAGGACCCTCAACGTAGAAGCCTTCTTTGGCTGGTTTATCAATTGGTATCTTATAGTAAGTATCAAACGCTCTAAAATGATCTATTCTTATCATATCAAAACGTTTTAGAAATTCTCTATATCTATCTAATAAATATTTATATCCATCTTTTTTCATATAACTAAAATTATATAATGGATGCCCCCACTTTTGTCCTTCACTATTAAAATAATCTGGCGACGCACCTGATACATATTTCATTTTACCCTCTTCTAGTTCATAACAATTCGAATTATACTCAACTTCACATGAATTAAAATTTGGATATATTGGTAAATCACCTATTATTTTTACTCCATTCTTATTTGCATATTCTTTTAACTCTTTCCACTGCTTGTCTAATATATATTGTAAAAACAAATAATAATTTTCTTCTTCATTATTTCTTTTAGCCATATATTTAGCAAATTCTTGTATTTTACAGTTTTTACAAAACTCGTCATATTCATCATTCGTTTTAAATTTACTATATGCTTCCTTATAATATTTTTCTTTGTAATTATCATACTTTATCCTACTGTTTCTAGTCTTCTCTTCCACACGCACTAGTAACCCCATATCTTTTAACTTATCCAAAGATATAAAATTTTCATTTAACGCATAGTAACTTATTGGTGAATACGGGTATTGACCACTTTCATTTATTGGTAAAATCTCCCAATAACCAATTCCATTTTCTTTTAATATGTCTATAAATTCATACGCTTCATATCCAAAATCTCCTACACCATATTTACTTGGTAAAGAAAATATGGGTAATAATATTCCTAATTTCATATAACACCTCAATTTAACTTTTACATTACATATAATTCCTTTATCTTCAAATCGTTATTTATTATATTTATTATAGTAATATTATATCAAAAAAATACTACTAACAAAATATGTTAGTAGTATAAATATATTATTTTTCTTTAAGCTTAAACTTCTTAACCATTTTCTTAGTTGCAAATTTTCCTTCTACTTTCTCTAGGAAGCATATTCCATCTAAATGATCACACTCATGTTGTACAAGTCTGGCAAAAAAGCCATCTACTATTTTTTGAACTTTAATACCATTTTCAGTATAGTATTCCAAAAATACCTTTTTATCTCTTCTAACTTTTCCAATCACCTCAGGAACACTTGCACACGCCTCATACTCTATACTTGTTCCTACGCCATCAATTCTTTTAACTTTTGGGTTAATCATAATAGTTAATGGGATTTCTTCCATATTTTTATAGCTTTTCTTATTCTTGTAATCTAGATGCACTCTTATAGCTACAACTCTTAAAGAGTACCCTACTTGTGGTGCAGCAAGGCCGAATGCTCCACTATCCTCTAGAGTGGTCTTTAAGTTATCAATAAAAGTGATAAATTTTTCATTTTTAAGTCCGCTTAAAATCTACCTCTTGGCACACGGCATTTAATACCGGATCACCAATTTCACGAATTTTTAAAACTTTCATATTATATACCTCCTATAAAAATTATTTTATAAGTAAAGCCTTCAAAGCAATATATATTATATCATTTATGTCAACAAGCGTTATCCATTAAGACAATTGTATTTTATCTATTTTTTTATTTTTATTTATGATATACTATCTATATAGGTGATAGTATGAAAAATAAGAAAACAGCACTTTTAATACTTTTAGTTGTAATACTTTCTTTTACATTTTCTTCCTATGTTAGGGCTACTCCTAAAGAAAGTAACTCTGTGCTTATAAATATGTTAGAAAAAGCAGATTTAGATAAAATTGATTATCTTCAAAAAGTTAATATTACACAAGAAGAATATACTGAAATTGAAAGCTTTACACTAGATTTAATTAAATACTGTAATACAGATACTGATAAAATGGATACAATATTTAAATGGGTAAATTCAAATGTTAAGTATGGAAACTCTAATAACGATCCATATCAAGTTTTTATAAATAAAAAAGGTATATGTCAAGGCTATGCTAACTTATACTCAGTGATGATGAAAGTAGCAAATATTCCAACAATAATCTTAGAAGGTGACACTTATTTTGGTGCACATGCTTGGTGCTTATCTTTGATAGATAACAATTGGATTTTAGCGGACCCTACAAATAACGCCAAAAAGTATAACATTAAAGACTATGATAAGAATTATACTGATTATTACTATCTACCATACTATATAAATACAGACCTATTTGAAGACGACAATTACAAATATTCATATTATAATGGTGTTGCTTTAGTTGGAGTTAAAAATAGTGAAAGTGTTTTAACTATACCAGAAAGTATAGAAGGAATGGATGTAACTTCTTTTTGCACTAGTGCACTAAACTCTAGTATTTTAGAACTTAATATTGGAAAAAATATTACTAATATAGAGATAAATTCTAATAATGGCAACAACATTGAAAAACTAGATGTTGATACTAATAACCCTGTATATTCTTCATATAGTAATGTTTTATATACCAAAGATTTTTCTAGTATAGTGTATATTCCTCAAGCTATAAAAGAAATTACATTAAAACCATTTAAGACACTATATAAGAATATTCTTTATGGATTAAATAGCTTGGAAGAAGTAAAAATAGAAGAAGGTACAACACAAATCGATAGTTATGCTTTTGAAGCAAATAGTAGTTTAAAAAGAATTTATATTCCTAGAAGTGTTAGCTCAATAGACAAAGATGCATTCTATAACTGTGGTAACTATACCTTATATGTTTATGATAATAGCTATGCACATAAATTTGCGCAAGATAATAATATACCATTTATAGTAATAGATACGCAGCTATTAAAAGGAGATATAAATAAAGATGGAAAAATAAACTCAGCAGATGCAGCTTTAGTTTTAGATAAGTTTACTAATTCTGAAGTAAGTAGTAATGATTTAAATATTGCAGATATGAATAATGATGGTAAATTAAACTCAGAGGATGCTGCAATAATCTTAGATATATATTCAAATAACAGAATATAATACAACAAAAGAGTGCTTAAAGCACTCTTTTAACTTTTTATTTCCTTTACAAAATTTACTATATCACTATTCACTTGCTGTATGCGTTCATCTTTT
>CANROM010000020.1 GCA_947632225.1 uncultured Clostridia bacterium
TAACGTACACCTGGTAGGTCTTTTACTCTTCCACCTCTAATTAAAACAACGCTGTGTTCTTGTAGGTTGTGACCAATTCCTGGAATATATGCTGTTACTTCCATTGTGTTTGTTAGTCTAACTCTGGCAACTTTACGAAGAGCAGAGTTTGGTTTCTTTGGAGTTTGAGTTTTAACAACTGTACAAACACCTCTCTTTTGTGGAGATGATTGATTTGTAGCAGCTTTCTTTCTTGAGTTGTATCCTCTTTGTAAAGCTGGAGATTTAGATTTAGTTGTCTTATCCTCTCTTCCTTTTCTAACTAATTGGTTAAATGTAGGCACTTAAATTCACCCCTTTCATTTTTGGTTTAAACTAGTTACACTAGTACGTTTAATATTATACTAAAATCGGTAATAAAAGTCAACAATTTAGCAAAATGTTACATAATTTTTTTGCCAAATTTAGTACAAAAAAAGACCCTTAATTTTCATTAAGAGTCTTTTATATTTTTTATCCTCTACTTACAACAAATGGAGTACTTAAATAAATTGCAACATCAACACCTTGATATTTAAATTTATACTCGTATTTATCTGTTATAATGTTAGATATTTCTTCTACATCTGAGAATTTTGATCTTTCTATTTCTATGTATTTTGGTACACCAGCATAGTTTGGATCATATACCTCAATTTTGTATTTGTTCATATTTTTAGCATTAGCTAGTAGTTTTACACCTAGTACTGCATATTGCTCATTTATCATTATTAATACAGGACTGCCAGATGATAATCTAGTTTTTAATTCTTCAAAAGCTTTGTCATTGTTATCATAGAAGTTTGTCTTTTCATCTCTATATTTTAGAATGTCTAGTCTAGCAAGAGTTCTTAAAAGTTCTACATCTGAGTCTTCTAAAGGATTTTCTTCTGGTTCTTCAGCAGCTAAATAGTTTTTCATATCGAAGCTTATATTTTCATATCCGCTAAATCCTGCATTCTTATCTTTATATGGAACTGTGTATGTAGTAAATCCTAATCCTGTAAGTGAAGCTTTGTCTGTTGCATTTATGGTTAGTATTCCACTAGTAACTCCGCTCCAGAAATTTGCAGGAATGTTTGTTAATACACTCAATCCTTCTGGTGCATATGTTCTTAGACTTGTAAAATCTTCTCTGCTTATATCTTTAGGGTTTGCAGGTGGTGCTTCAACAGTACCAACATTATTAACATTTATCTTCATATATGGTAAGCTGTCTGGTAAATCATCTTCATATAGTAATTTTGCATATAATGCCATACCATAAGAATAGCCAGTAGTTGTTTGTGTATTTTTAAAGTTTGCAAATGAGAAACCATCTCTTCCAACCAAGAAATCTGAATCAGCGAGTAATACTGAGTCATCTTTTCCATCGTTGTCTGTATCATACAAGTTATAGTTTAATTCTGCAGCTATTTTCTGGAATATATTTTTTAGGTCATCTGCAGTTGATGCGAAATAGTATTTACCATCAGTCTCAGATGAAATCTTAGTTAATGATTTTTCATCAATTGAGTTTCCTAAACCTACGGCATATACTTTTACTCCTTTTTCTTTTGCAATAGTAATTTGTGATTCAAGTAATTTTTCATCATAGCCCTCTCTATCTTCTGTGTCCTTACCGTCAGAAATTAGTATTATATACTTTCTGTTTTTACTTTGTTCATCTTTAAATTGTTTAAGTGCACCTTCAAAACCAGCACCTATGTATGTTCCTGTAAAGTTATAATCTTCTTTTAGTTTTTCCACAGCATTTTTAACAGCTATTCCATCTGAAGTTAATGGAGATAATTCAGTGTATTCGAATTTTAATTCACCAGCACCAAATCTATAATTATCTTTATTTCTGCTACCATCTTCAGATACACCTTGTAATTTATCTATTAAATCATTTACAACATCTATTCTCTTAAATTCTATATCATTTTCTTCAGGCTCTCCGCTTTCATTTTGTGGGAACATTGATCCAGAATTATCTATTAAGAACACAACATCAGTCTTTAAATATGAAGTTAATTTGGATGTATCTGCTATAAAATATTTTCCAAATTCTGAGCCATCCTCACCAAAATCATTAACATTAAATATTACTTCTGACTCTGTTACTGTTGTTTGCAATGCTGTAAAGTTTCCTGTATCCTCATCGAGTGAATATACACTTAAGTTTGATATCTTTATATTCGATCCTTCTAGTTTTGATTTATCATACTTGATTGTTATTTGTGCACTTTCAGGTTTAGCAGCAGTATATATAGAATATAGTCCATCAATTACATATGGCACATTATTTAAAGTTTCTGTATCATATTTATCTACAGATGTTTGAGTAAAGTTACCTTTTCCAGCCATCTTCATTGTTACATTGTCCATCTTGAATGTATATTCTAGTCTTCTTTCGCCATCTAGTACGCCGTCACCTTTACTGTCCTGGTTTTTAGGGTCGAGTCCCATCATTATCTCGTCACCATCATTTAAGCCATCCTCATCTGTATCCATCTTCTTTTCATCAGTCTTACTTGTTGAGCTCTCATATATATCTGTTAAACCATCGCTATCAGTATCTTGAACATATATTGTTGCGTCATTTTTGAATGATTCAGATAAGTCATTTCCAATAATTGTTATGTACTTTGTCTTCGAATATCCATCAAATCCAGCAGTGATTCCATATGTTCCTTCTTCTGTTGGAAGTTCCCATTTAGCAACAGTATTCTCGTATCCATCATCTGTCTTTAGTGTTTCCATTATTACACGGCCACCATCTACTGTCCACTCATAATTTGCAGCTAATGGTTTTCCATCTTTTACAGCAGAAGCTGTAAATCTTAGAACATCTGTCCTTGTTCCAACTATATTTTCCATTCCTTCATCTACAATGGAAATAGTTATTCTTACTGGCCATAAGAAAAGCACGCAAAATAGTATTATTAGTAGTATAATTATAAGAATAACGCTAATTGTTATTAGTATTGGTTTTCTATCAACAAACCAATTTATAAATCTTGCCGCAAAATTCCTCATATATCATTTCTCCTTAGTTTTTTATCTACATAAATATTATATATTATATAAAAACTTTATTCAACTAATTTTTTGGTATTATTATAGCATTTTGAACATTATAATAAAACATTTTTGAGCCATTCATGAAGTTATTATCTATATTTTTCATAGCAACTAAAACTTGTGCTATTTTTTCACTTACATTTCCATACAAATAAAACTCTATATAGTTTTTGTCATTAAATCCAGCATTATAAATTTCATTAAGTCTTTGTGTTATATCTTGATCTTCTTTTATCTCGTAATTATTATATGCATAAAAATTATATTTAAAAGAGTTTGCTTGTGGTAAAAGCTCTGGTGAATCAATTGTAGAGAACTTTTTAATATTTTCATCTGTTAAATTAAAATATGCATGATTTACTATTCCAGTTTCATCAATAATTGATCTAGAAGATGTGATATCTACATGATACCATTCATCATCAAGCTTTACCATATTCCAAGCATGCGGATTTTGATCTAGTGTACCTAGCACTATTATACTATCTATTCCCACTCTATCATATAGAAGTTGAAGTGATTTTGTAAAACCATCACATACTCCTATATTTTCTATAAGTGTTCCTTCAACAGTGTGATATGCTCTTGGTAAATCTTCTAAATCTGAGTATTCTACACCATTTGCAAGTCTATCATGTATGGTTAATTCCTTTTCATAGTCGCTTAAGCCTTCTAGATTACTTGTATATTCTTCAATCTTATTTTGAATTTTTTCTAATTTTTCATTTATAGCTTCTACGCTGTCCTCTGTATAGTTTAATCGTATATAGCCTATATTTCCTTTTAGCCCAGAAATAACATACGAAGAATACTGAGACTCTAAATAAAACGCTTCAGGGTGATCGTTAATGAAAGCAGAAATAGCCTCAGCCACTTCCTTTGCAAATTCATCTTTATCTCCAGCAATATAGTCTCTTATTGCAAACTCACTTTCAAAATTTTTAGTAGCATTAGCAATAGAACTATATATCTTTTGCTGTTCATATGTTAACTTATCATAATAGTAAGTATCCATATTTATGCTTAAATCGTTTATCTTAAAATCATTATTATAATCTGTATACTTGCTTTTATACTCTTCTACTTTTAGTCTAATTGTATTTCCTGTTTTAGTTGGTAAATCAGTAAAAAATATTATATATGACACCAAAATTACAAGTATTATAGTTACAATAAAATTACAAATGCTTTTAATTGCTTTTTTCATACGTATTCGCTCCTATTATATATTATTTTATTATAAATATATTTCTTTTTCAATAAAATAAGCATAAAAATAGATACATATTGAATATGTACCTATTTTTTATCTTTATTCTACAACATCTGATGTGACAGCTGGTTTTACTATGTCATCACTCATATCACTTATTATAGATTTTTTCAAAACTTCTTCGTCAATTAAAGGCTCATTTACTTTATTTATTTGATCTTCTGTAACTATCTCTATATCATTAGAATTTACTATACCTGTACCAGCAGGAATTAGACGTCCAATGATAACGTTTTCTTTTAAGCCTTGAAGCTTATCTACTTTTCCTTTGATAGCAGCATCTGTTAATACTCTTGCTGTCTCTTGGAATGATGCAGCAGATAAGAACGAATCTGTAAGTAAGGCAACCTTAGTAATACCAAGTAATACTTTTCTACCTTTAGCTGGTTTCTTACCTTCAGCTTTAGCATCTTTATTAGCTTTGTTAAATTCAGTCATATCTATTGTTGATGCAGCAATCAATTGTGTATCACCAGCATCTTCAACAAATATCTTTCTTAACATTTGACGCGCAACTATTTCAATGTGCTTATCATCAATGTTAACACCCTGTGTTCTATATACTTTTTGAACTTCTTCAATTAAGTAATTTTGAACTGCTACTTCACCTTTAATACGAATTATATCATGAGGATCTAGAGAACCTTCAGTTAATCTATCTCCTGCTTCAATTGTTTGACCTTCAGTAACAGCAAGTCTTGCACCATAAGGTATTAAGTATTTTTCAGCAGTCTTATCATCTTTAGTTACTGTAACTTCTTTGTTATTTCCATGGTCGCCAATTGAAACTACACCGTCAATTTCAGATACCATAGCAACACCCTTAGGTTTTCTAGCTTCAAATAGTTCTTCAACTCTAGGAAGACCTTGAGTTATATCTGTACCAGCAACACCACCTTGGTGGAATGTTCTCATTGTAAGCTGTGTACCTGGCTCACCTATAGATTGTGCAGCTATAATTCCTATAGCTTCACCAACAGATATAGGTTCACCTGTTGCTAAGTTTTTACCATAACACTTAGCACATACACCACGTACAGATTCACATGTAAGAGCAGATCTAATTTTAACTTTTTCTATTCCAGTATCTAGAATAATTTTAGCTACTCTATCTGTTACATATGTACCGTTTGGTACTATTATATCTCCATTTTCATCTAAGATATCTTGTGCTAAGTATCTTCCTTCAATTCTTTCTTCTAGTTTCTCAATTGCTTCTCCTGATTCTTTAATAGTCTGTACTTCTAAGCCTTCATGAGTTCCACAATCATCTTCCATTACTATTACGTCTTGGTTAACATCAACAAGTCTTCTTGTTAAGTAACCAGAGTCTGCTGTTCTTAAGGCAGTATCTGCCAAACCTTTTCTAGCACCGTGTGAAGAAATGAAGAATTCAAGAACGTCAAGTCCATCTTTAAAGCATGATTTGATAGGTATTTCAACTGTTTTACCTTCAGTATCTGCCATAAGTCCACGGATACCAGTAAGCTGTCTAATCTGTGTTGGGTTACCTCTGGCTCCAGTATATGCCATCATTTGTATTGGATTTAATTTGTTAGGGTTACTCATAACAGCTGCTTGTATATCATCTGTTGCTTTTGACCAAACTTTAATTGTTTCGTTATATCTTTCTTCATCAGTTATAAGACCACGTTTAAAGTTTTTACGTATTCCTTCAACTTTTTCATCAGCTTCAGCAAGAATTTGAGCTTTTGCTTCAGGAACTTCCATATCTGCTACAGAAACAGTTACAGCTGCTTTTGTTGAATATTTGTATCCATTAGCTTTAATGTTATCTAGAACAACTGCTGTATCAGAAATTCCATGTTTTGAGATACATTTATCTATTATAACACCTAGTTCTTTCTTTCTTACTGGGAAATCAATTTCTAGTTTTAATTTATTTTCTGGTAAAGTTCTATCAACAAATCCTAAATCTTGAGGAATATAACTATTAAATATAATTCTACCAGGTGTAGCATCAATTATTCCTGTTAAATCCTCTCCATCTACACTTCTTGTTACTCTTACTTTAATTGCAGAGTGAATACCAAGTACCCCCTGGTCATATGCCATTAGAACTTCATCCTCACTTGAGAATACTTTTCCTTCTCCTTGTTCACCATCAACATCAACAGTTAAGTAGTAACTACCAAGAATCATATCCTGTGAAGGTACTGCTACTGGTTTACCATCTTGAAGTTTTAATAGGTTATTTGAAGCAAGCATTAGTAGTTTTGCTTCTGCAACAGCTTCAGGTGATAGAGGTACGTGAACAGCCATCTGGTCACCATCAAAGTCTGCGTTGAACGCTGTACAAACTAGTGGATGAAGCTTAATTGCTCTTCCTTCAACAAGTACAGGTTCAAATGCTTGTATACCTAATCTGTGTAGTGTAGGTGCACGGTTTAGCATTACAGGTCTATCTTTTATTACATCTTCTAATACATCCCATACTTCTACTCTAGTTCTTTCAACTATATTTTTAGCATTTTTAATATTATTTGCAATTCCTCTTGCAACTAATTCTTTCATTACAAATGGTTTAAATAGCTCTAGTGCCATTTCCCTTGGTAAACCGCATTGATGTATTTTTAATTCTGGTCCTACAACGATAACTGAACGTCCAGAATAGTCAACTCTTTTACCAAGTAAGTTTTGTCTAAATCTACCTTGTTTTCCTTTTAACATATCAGATAGAGATTTTAAAGGTCTTCCACCTGCACCTGTTAAAGGTCTTCCACGTCTACCATTATCTATTAAAGCATCAACTGCTTCTTGTAGCATTCTTTTCTCATTTCTAACGATAATGTCTGGAGCTTCTAATTCTAGTAATCTTTTTAATCTGTTATTTCTGTTAATAACTCTTCTGTATAAGTCATTTAAATCAGAAGTAGCAAATCTACCACCATCAAGTTGTACCATAGGTCTTAAATCTGGTGGAATTACTGGTAGAGCTTCAAGTATCATCCATTCAGGTTTGTTACCTGAATGAATGAAAGCTTCAACTGTATCTAGTCTCTTGATAAGTTTTTGTCTTTTAGCTCCGTTAGCTTTTTCAAGCTCTTTTTTCATTTCTTTTTCTAGTTTCTTTAAATCTATTTTAGAAAGTAACTCTTTTATAGCCTCAGCACCCATTCCAACTTTTAATGAATCAGGGCCATATTTTTCAAGGGCTTCTCTATATTCTTTTTCACTTAATATATCACAAGCTTTAAATCCTGTATCTTTTGGATCAATAACGATGTATGAAGCATAATATAACACTTTTTCTAAAGCTTTTGGTGATATATCTAGTATTGTACTCATTCTTCCAGGTATTCCTTTGAAGAACCAAATATGAGATACAGGGCAAGCAAGTTCAATGTGTCCCATTCTTTCACGTCTTACTTTTTTCTTAGTAACTTCAACGCCACATCTATCACATATTATACCTTTATATCTGACTTTTTTGTATTTACCACAATAACATTCCCAGTCTTTTGTTGGTCCAAATATTTTTTCACAAAATAGTCCGTCTCTTTCTGGCTTAAGTGTTCTATAGTTGATAGTTTCTGGCTTTTTAACTTCTCCTTTAGACCATTCTCTAATCTTATCTGGAGAAGCAAGACCAATACTTATTCTATCAAAATTATCCATATCTTGCATTTTCTAATCCCCCTTACACCTTATTATTCTTCATCGTCTGAGTAACTATCAGATTCATAATCTATATTACCCGTATCTAACTCTTCATTTGTAAGTTCTCCATCTTCTTCTATAGACATACCACTATAGTCTTCTTCATTAACTAAACTAGTTGCAGTATCGTATGCTGGAACAACTGTTGAATCATTATCTTCTTCTATAGACTCTTTCATCTCAATTTGTTCATCTTGTTTGTATAATTTTAAGTCTAATGCTAAGCTTTGTAATTCTTTAGTTAATACTCTGAATGACTCTGGTATACCAGGCTTTGGTATGCTTTCGCCTTTAACGATTGCTTCGTATGTTTTTAAACGACCTACAATATCATCTGACTTAACTGTTAATATTTCTTGTAGAATGTATGAAGCACCATATGCTTCAAGAGCCCAAACTTCCATTTCACCAAATCTCTGTCCACCAAATTGTGCTTTACCACCAAGAGGTTGTTGTGTAACCAAAGAGTATGGTCCAATTGAACGAGCATGTATTTTATCTTCAACCATGTGATATAGTTTTAGCATGTACATATAACCAACTGTAACTTTAGTATCAAATGGTTCACCAGTTCTTCCATCACGAACCATAAATTTACCATCAGGATCTAGACCTTTAGATTCAAATAGTTCTCTAATTTCTGATTCTTTAGCTCCGTCAAATACTGGAGTTGCTATCTTCCATCCATATAGTTTAGCTATATATCCTAGATGTACTTCTAGCACCTGTCCAACATTCATACGAGATGGAATACCAAGTGGGTTAAGTAGTACTTGTAAAGGAGTACCATCTGGTAAGAATGGCATATCTTCTCTTGGTAATATACGAGATATACAACCTTTGTTACCATGACGACCAGCCATTTTATCTCCGACTGATATTTTTCTCTTTTGGGCTATATATATTCTTACAACTCTGTGAACTCCAGCAGCAAGTTCGTCACAATTGTCTCTTGTAAATATTTTTACATCAACAACTGTACCAGCTTCACCATGTGGAACTCTTAGAGATGTATCTCTAACTTCTCTAGCTTTTTCACCAAATATTGCTCTTAATAATTTTTCTTCTGCAGTAAGCTCAGTTTCACCTTTTGGTGTAACTTTACCAACTAGTATATCGCCTGGTACAACTTCAGCACCAATACGAATTATTCCGTTTTCATCCAAATCTTTTAGTGCTTCTGCACCAACATTTGGAATATCTTTTGTTATTTCTTCAGGTCCTAATTTTGTATCTCTTGCTTCACAGTCATAATCTTCAATGTGAATTGAAGTTAAAACGTCGTCTTTTACTAAGTCTTCAGAAATTAGGATGGCATCCTCATAGTTGTATCCTTCCCAAGTCATGAAACCTATTAGTAAGTTTTTACCTAAAGCTAATTCTCCGTTTTGAGTTGAAGGTCCATCAGCAATAACTTCGCCTTTTTTAACCTTCTCACCCTTACGAACAATAGGTTTTTGCATAATACAAGTACCAGCATTTGATCTTTGATACTTAATTAGTGTATACTCATCTTTTCCAGATTTAGTATCAATAACAATCTTATCTGCACTAACGTATGATACAACACCATCATTTTTAGCAACTATTACTATTCCTGAGTCAACAGCTGCTTTATATTCAATACCAGTTCCAACAATTGGGCTATCTGTTTTAATTAGTGGAACAGCCTGACGTTGCATGTTAGCACCCATAAGTGCTCTATGCGCATCATCGCTCTCTAAGAAAGGTATCATAGCAGTAGCTACAGAAACAAGTTGTTTTGGAGATACATCCATTAAATCAACTTTTTCTCTCTCTATTTCTTCGATTAAGTCTTTAAATCTTACTTTAACTCTTTTATTTATAAATCTTCCTTCGCTGTCAAGAGGTTCATTTGCTTGTGCAACGATATATTTATCTTCTTCGTCTGCAGTCATATATCTAATTTCATTTGTAACAGTTCCTGTAGCTTTATCTACAAGTCTATATGGTGTTTCAATAAATCCATATCTGTTTATCTTAGCAAATGTAGATAATGAAGATATAAGACCAATGTTTGGACCTTCTGGTGACTCGATAGGACATAGTCTACCATAGTGAGTATGATGAACATCACGAACTTCGAATCCAGCTCTTTCTCTAGACAAACCGCCAGGTCCTAAAGCAGATATTCTTCTTTTATGTGTAAGTTCAGCAAGTGGATTTATTTGATCCATGAATTGTGATAATTGTGAACTTCCAAAGAATTCTCTTAATGAACCAACTACTGGTTTTATATTGATAAGAGTTTGAGGTGTTGCAACATCTAGATCTTGAGTAGCCATTCTCTCACGAACAACTCTTTCAAGTCTTGCAAGACCAATTCTAAATTGATTTTGTAATAATTCACCAACACATCTTACACGTCTATTTCCTAAGTGGTCTATATCATCTATTGATCCAAGACCAAATCTTAAGTTCATAAAATAGTTTATTGATGCCATAATATCATCAAGAGTAGCACATTTAATAACTAATTTTTCTCTATTTAGCTTTATTTGCTTTCTTAATTCTTTATCATCAACGTCACCTATTTTTTCTAGTAATTCTTTTAATGCAGGTAAATATACATCTTCTTTTATAACTTCTTTATCTATTTCTTTACCTAAATATTTAGATATATCTACTGTGTTATTTCCAATTATTTTTATTTTCTTATCTTCTCTTGTAATGTAAACAACGTTTACACCAGAATCTTTAATTTTTCTTGCAACTTCTTCTGTTATAGTTTCTCCAGCTTTTACTAACATTTCGCCGTCTTCGTTTATAACATTTTCCGCAGCAACTTCGCCTACTGTTCTTTCAGCGATACTTAGTTTTTTATTGTATTTATATCTTCCAACTCTAGCTAAATCATATCTTCTTGGCTCAAATAATAATCCAAATAATAATGATTTTGCAGCATCAACATGCAAAGGCTCATTAGGTCTTATTTTCTTATATATTTCTAGTAATGCTTCATCTTGTGTCTTAGCAGGATCTTTATATAAGTTAGCTGTAATTAAATCATCCTCAAACAAATCTATAATTTGTTGATCTGATTCAACACCTAATGCTCTTATTAAAGTTGTAAGAGGAACTTTTCTAGTTCTATCAACTCTTGCATAATATGTATCTGAAGAATCAGATTCAAGTTCAATCCATGTACCACGAATAGGCATGATTGTTCCTGAATACAAGAATTTACCAGTCTTATCTCTTTGCGCATCAAAATATACGCCAGGGCTTCTTACAAGCTGTGATATTACAACTCTTTCTGCACCATTGATTAAAAATGTTCCGCTATCTGTCATTACAGGTAGGTCACATAGGAATATTTCTTGTTCCTTTATCTCACCAGTTTCACGGTTTATTAAACGAACTTGTACTTGTAATCTTGAAGAATAGCTTGTATTTCTAGCTTTTGCTTCTTCAATAGTGTACTTTGTTTCATCTTCTAATCTATAATCTACAAATTCAAGTAATAAATTACCTGAAAAGTCGCTTATAGGAGAAGCATCGGATAACACATCCTTAAGTCCTGATTTTAAAAACCATTCATATGAGTTCTTTTGGATATCGATTAGGTCTGGCATATCTATAACTTCTTCGATACTTCCAAAACTCATTCTGCTTGCTTTTCCATTTTTTACTTCATGAATTCGACTCATTTCCATACCCCCAACTGCACTAAAAAAAGGCAACAAAAAGTCAAACTAGTTTACATAATTTAAAAATTTGTCAACTAATTTGATTCTTTATATATCCCTTTTTCTTAACTAATTTTTATAACTTTTTTCAACTATTTCAACCATCCTTTGCATTATAGTTTACATAGTAATTTCAATTAGAAATAACATTTGCACTATTATATCACATAAAAAAAACGATGTCAACAAAAAATTTTATTTTTTTAAAAAACAAAAAATAGCAAAAAAATCAAGCTTTTTTGCTTGATTTTTTCTATATATTTCCTTCTTTTAGTCTATCTGCTCTATCTGCAGCGATTAGTGCTTCTATCATTTCTTCAATATCACCATTCATAAAAGTCTCTAGTTGATAGATAGTATAGTTTATTCTGTGATCAGTTACTCTACTTTGTGGATAGTTGTATGTTCTTATTTTTTCACTTCTCGCACCACTTCCAACTTGTAGTCTTCTAGTATTTATTCTTTGGCTATCACGTTCTTCTAGTTGCTTTTCATATAATTTTGAACGAAGCATCTTCATAGCAGTCTCTTTATTTTGAAGCTGAGATCTTTCGTTTTGACATGCAACAACAATTCCACTAGGAATGTGAGTTATTCTTATAGCAGAAGATGTTTTATTTACGTGTTGTCCACCAGCACCACTTGATCTATACGTATCAATTCTTAAGTCATTTGGATTTATCTCTACTTCTACATCTTCTACCTCAGGTAAAACTGCAACTGTTGCTGTTGAAGTATGTATTCTTCCGCTTGCTTCTGTTTCTGGTACACGTTGTACTCTATGTACACCACTTTCGAATTTTAATCTACTATATGCTCCCTTTCCTTTTATCATGAAAGATATTTCTTTTATACCACCAATTTCAGTTTCGTTTGAGTCTATTACTTCTACTTGCCATCTTTTAAGTTCTGCATACATAGTATACATTCTATATAAGTTATATGCAAATAATGCTGCTTCTTCTCCACCAGCACCGCCTCTTATTTCAATTATAACGTTGCTATCATCATTTTCATCTTTAGGTAGTAGCAATATTTTTAGTTCTTCTTCTAATTGTGGTAGTTTATCTTTAGATGAATAATATTCTTCTTCAGCAATATCCTTAAGCTCTGGATCATTCATCATCTCTTTTGCTTCATCCATAGCAGCAACTACTTTTTTATATTCTAAGTACTTATCCACTACATCTTTCATGCTAGCTTGTTCTTTCATGTACTTTCTCCATGAATCTTGGTCAGCTATAACATCTGGATTAGATATAAGTTCTGTTAATTCTAAATACTTCTTGTATAATTCTTCTAATTTTTCAAACATTATTTTACTCCATTTCTAAAACATATATAATTTTAACATACTTTAGTCGTTTTTTCAACACTAAGTTATTATGTACCTAAAGTTTGCATAAAAAAAGAGGTTTAACCCTCTTCTTCATTTAATATTTTTAATTGTGCTTCAAGCATAGATTGAACTTTTATCTTGTATATTCTCATCTGGTTCTTTTTAGTTTCAATATCTACTTCAGCTTTTATTATTTGTCTTTGCAAATCTTCAAGTCTTTGTTTTGCATCAAGTTCGGCACTAGATTTAATAGTTTCCGCTTGTTTTTGTGCTTCAAGTTTTATACTATCTGCTTCACTTTGTGCATTTTCAACTGTTCTATCTATTCCAGCTTCTAATGAGCTATAATGGTCAACAGACTCTTGTAAAGTTTGTACTTGTCCTCTAAGCTCATTATTTTCTTTATATAATTTTTCATAGTCGCTCATAACAAGTACTAAAAAATCTTCTACGTCTTTTATGTCATAGCCACCGATTTTAGCTTTTTTAAATACCTTGTTATCTATATCTATTGGTGTTAGCATACTTCTACCTCCCATATAACCAAAAAACAGGCCCAAAGACCCGTTTTTATGCAATTACTTATTTAAGCCAAGAAAAAGATTGTCTTTGTTCTTGTTGTTGTTTGTTTGCTTGATTGTTTTCTAAATCATTTTGAATTTCAACTGTTCTTGGTGTCATTAAATAAATAAGACTTGAAACTCTTTGAATATTTCCTTCAATCATAAATGTAGCACCACTTAAGAAATCTAATACACGTCTTGCATCTTCTTTGCCAACGTTTTCTAGATTTATTATTACAGATTTTTTGCTCTTTAAGTATGTTCCTACTTCTTCTACATCATTATAGCATGTTGGTTGTGTAATAACCATTTTAGATGAAGTCATTCCGTTATTTACAGATATAACTTTAGCTGGCTTTGCAGAAGCATCTTCCATCTCTTTAACAGAAGCTCTAGCTCTACTACGTGCACCGCCTTGTTGACTGTACATATCTTCATCTTCTATATCTTCAGCATATTCATCTTCATCATAGTTTTCTGCGTATCCATCATCATATGCCTCATCATTATTTCCACCAATACCAATTACCTTTAAGAATTTATTCATTATCTCTGCTCCCATATAAATTAACCCCCTACGATATTCGTATAAAATGTATTGCTAATATCTTCGTTTTAAACTTTATCATAAATATATTTGTTTGTCTATACTTTAACACTATTGTAACATTTTTTTAATTAAAATACGACATTGGATCTACTGCTATTCCATCAACTCTTACCTCAAAGTGTAAATGTGCACCGTATGAGTTTCCTGTATTACCGCTATATCCAATGACTTGTCCAGCTACTACATTCTGTCCTGGACTTACAGCAACAGAAGATAAATGTCCATAGTATGTATGTATTCTTCTACCGTTTGAATCGATACCATTATCTATAACGACATAGTTTCCATATCCATATCCATTTCCAGGTGTAAATGAGTGATCTTTATATCCACCCGCTGTATATGGTCCATTAGGATCAGTTGTAACTGTTGTAGCAGTTATAACTCTACCTGAGGCAGCAGCCCAAACTTGTGTACCTCTTGGCACACCTATGTCTGTTCCACTATGCCAAGATGAATAACCACCTGGACTATACCATCCAAAAGTACCAGTTATGATTGAACTAGTTGTTGGCCATATAAATACATCTGAAAAATATCCATTGTGTTGGCCATTAGCAGCAGCAGCCTTCCTTATTTCTTCTTGCAATTTTCTTTCTGCTTCTTGCTGTTGCTCTAATAATATTTTAGATGCAGCTAAAAGTTTAGTCTTTGATGCACTTAAGCTATTTACAACTTTCTGCTTTTCATTTCTTGCACTTTGTAAAGCCTTAGTAGATTTTTCAACATCATAGCTTAGCTGGTCTAAAGATAGCTTTCCTTCTTCAATATTAGTACGTAAATAGTCTACATACTCTTTCTGGCTTTTCATGTTTCCTATCAAAGACTGATCATATTCTAGTATACTTGCATATACATTTAGCTTTGAAAAGAAATCTGCTATTCCATCTGATGATATTAAAATTTCAAATACACTAGGAATTCCATTCTCGTATATAGCTCTTAGTCTTGTTGTATATACATCTTCTGCACTATTATATAGCTGTGCAGAATTTTGTAAGTCATTTTGATACTTTGTAATCTGCTCGTTTATAGCATCAACTTGTCCTTGAAGTTCATTTAATTCTTCTGTATATACAGAAATCTGTGAGTCTAAATTATCTATTTCATTTACATATCCTTGAACTTCTGCTTCAACGGCACTTATTTGGCCAGCATTAGCATCAATTTGACTTTTTATTGAGTTGAGTTCTTTTTGTGCGTCTGTAACAGCGTCACCATAGCATACTGATGTACTACTTAAAAGTATTGCAACAGCACTAAAAGCTATAAAGGCTCGTCCTTTCATTCCTTTCTTCATTTTAATCCCCCTCTTTAATTTTAATAATATGTAAATTGTACACTTGGGAATAGTTGTAGTGGATCTACTCTATTTCCATTGATACGTACCTCTAAGTGTAAGTGAGGTCCTGTAGAGTTACCTGTTGTTCCAACATACCCTATTAGTTGTCCTTTTTTTACTTTTTCTCCTTCATCAACTGCAAGTGCACTACAGTGTCCATATAATGATATATATGTGGAGTTGTCGTCTAAACACTCGCCGTGATTTATTATAATATAATTTCCATAACCATAATTGCTATATCCAGAAGTTGTAACTAGTCCTTCTTGAATAGCATAAATTGGTGTTCCATTTATCTCATAACCTGCTATATCTGCACCAGTATGAGCACTACCTGCTGGGTCTACCAAATTATATACTTCTCCAAACCTTGTTGTAATTATTGTATATCCAGGTGTTGGATAAGCAAAATCCGTACCTGTAAATGTAGATAGTGTGCCATTAAGCCTTTGCTCAGCTACTTCATCTATAAGCTTTGCTACCTCATCATCTATATCTTGTATCGCTTTTTTCCTATTATCTGCAAGTATTCTAGACATATTTTGAAGCTCTGATGCCTTATTCTCTAGCTCAGTTATTTTATCTTCTTTTTCTTTTCTTCTTTCTTCTAGTTCAGCTTTTACATCTTCTAGTCCTTCTTTTAATGCTTGTAGCTGTTTTTTGTCTAGCTCTATATCTTGCTTAATATAATTTATATAATTTTGTTTATCTTGGTAAGTATTCATTAAAGTTTTATCATGCTCTAAAATCATACTATATAGGTTAAGTTTTATCATTAAATCTGTAAAACTATTTGATGTAATAATAAGCTCAAATATGCTAGGCATACCATTTTCATATATTGATCTTAGTCTTTTAGCATATGTGCTATTTACTACACTATAATTCTCGTTAGCAGTTTTTAAATCATCCTCCAAATTATCTAGTCTTTTAGTTACTGCTTGTATATCTTCTTGTAGTCCAGCTAAATCTTTGCTGTATCCTACTACTTCTTGGTCTATTTGAGCAACATCATATGAATATAATGCTATCTCTCGTTCTACGCCTGTTAGCTTAGAAGCATTTTCTTGTTGCTCTTGTTTTACTCTTTCTAATTCTTCTTCGTACTTAGATAATGTATCTACCCCATACACTATAGGAAGCGCAGATAAAAATAATATACTTATTCCAATTATAATATTAGTTTTTATCTTCCTCAAAGTTATATCCTCCTATACCTTTAAATATTTCTTTAAAGAAATTGCACTACCAAATATTCCAATAAATAGTCCTAAAACTACGTATGCGATTAGTATTTGATACCAAATTGTAGAATATGGAATAAATCTAAATATTCCCATTGCAAAATTTGTATTCAATGCTACATACACATATACGTAAACTATTGAAATTATTATAAAGGAAATAAGTGCAGATATAACTCCCATTATTGCACCTTCAACAATAAATGGTTTTACTATAAAACTATTTGTAGCACCTATGTACCTCATTATAAATATCTCTCTTTTGTTTGAGTATACTGCAAGCTTTATTGTATTAGATATAATAAATATACTAACTATTAAAAGAACTATACCAACGCTTAGTAAAAATCCATTTGCTACTTTGGATATAGATATTACTGCATCAATAGTGCTTGCGTTATATTTTACTTTATATATTCCTTCTATTTTTTCTACTTCAGCTGTTATTTTTTCAGCCTCTTCTATATTGGTAAATTTAACAATAAAGGATGCAGGGAATATATCTAAATTTTCAAGGCCTTCTAAGAAATAATCTTGGTCTTTAAATTGATTTTTAGCATCCTCAAAAGCTTCAGATTTGTCCATATAGTCTATTTCTGATACGCCATCAATTAGTCTAATTTGGTCTTCTATATATGCTATATCTTCATCTGTTAGCTTATCTTCAATAAAAGCTTGAAGTCCTTGTTCTAGTCTTAAAGTTTCAACATTAGAATTTACATTTTGTAGTATTATTATAAATATTCCCAAAATTAACATTGTAGCACAAATTATTAGCATTGTAGATATTGTTTTTGAGCCGTGCTTGTTTAAATTATCATAACCTTCTTTAATTAAATAAGTATTTGTTGTCATCCTTAGTACACCCCTCTCGCATCATCTTTTATTACTTTTCCATGATCAAGAGCTATTACTCTTTTATTTAATTCATTAACTATATCTTTAGCGTGTGTTACAACTAGAATTGTTGTTCCACGAGCATTTATCTCTAAAAGAGTTTTAAATATTTCTTCTGCTGTCTTAGGATCAAGATTTCCTGTTGGCTCATCTGCTATTAAGATAGGTGGCTTAGTAGCTAATGCTCTTGCTAAAGCTACTCTTTGCTGCTCTCCACCAGACAATTGATTAGGATAATATTTTTCTTTGCCGACCAGCCCTACCATTTGTAATACAGATTTTAGTTGAGCTTTTATATCTTTCTCTGTTGCTTCAATTATTCTTAAAGCAAATATTATATTTTCTTCTACTGTTCTGTCATATAACAATCTAAAATCCTGAAAAACAAATCCAATTTTTCTTCTTAAGAATGGTATGTCTTTCTTCTTTAGTTTTGTTATGTCCTTACCATCTATTAGTATCTTACCAGATGTAGGCTCTTCTTCTTTAATCATTAACTTTAAAAATGTAGATTTTCCTGATCCTGATGGTCCAACCAAAAATGCAAATTCACCTTTTTCTATCCTTATATTAACATTATCCATGGCACAAACATCATGATCATATTTTTTTGTAACATTAACAAATTCTATCATTCGTCTTTTCCTTTCATATATCAATACACTCTTCCATTTTAATAGTATCACAAAAAAAATGTTTTATCAACCGTATTTTCTACATATTTTGCATCTCTTTAAGCACTCTACGTATAATAGTTTCAACACTATCTTCACTTACATCTAGTCTATTTATAACATCCTTTATTTGTTTTTGTGTATAACCTAGTACTTCTAATGCAGTCATTGCTTCATCTATATTCTTGTTATTTACCTCTTTTGCCTTTATTTTTACTACATCTGTTTGCTCTTTTAGGACTTTATCTTTTAGCTCAAATATTATTTTTTGAGCCATTTTAGGTCCTATTCCAGGAACACTTTTTAAAGCTCCAACATCCTCCATAGCTATTGCCACACATAGATTCTCTATATCTACATTAGATATTATTCCAAGTGCAACTTTAGGTCCAACACCACTTACAGTTATTAGTTTCTTAAATATATTTAGTCCTTCATTAGATTTAAAACCAAATAACCTCATATCGTCTTCACGAACATGTAAGTATGTATATATTTTAACCAGATCACCAATATTTAATGTATATATATCTGACTCTGGCATTAAAATTTCATATCCAATATCATTTACCTCAACTATTACTCTATCTTTAAATATTTCTTCTATTTTTCCTTTAAAAAAAGCGTACATTATATTCACCTCGAATATATTTTACACAATATTAAAATTAAAGTCAATTTATCTTCATATTATCTACAATATCTAATATATGTGTATATTCTCCACACATTATTTTTTGAATTAGTGCTTTCTTTTCCACATAATCCACATTTTCTTTGGTTAAAATTATTTTTATGCTTCCTTTAGTATTGCGTTCTTCATACAAATACCAATAATTATCCATTGTATAAAATATACAAAATATACCAATTACTGATATACAAAATATTATATAGCTCATTGCAATCACCTACTGTATTATATTACCTAAGGCTATTAAAAGTGAAAAAATTAAAGACGAGTTAATAAACTCGTCTTCAATTTTTAGAACTTATAGCTAATGTCAAACTTAATAACAAAGTATTCATACTTAGTTGTAAGTAAAACATAAGCATAATCTTCAGCTTCATCATAAGAATAAACGCGTCTTGCGCTTTCAACCTTAATGATGTTGCCTTCATCTTCAATGAATAATGGACTTGCATTTAGATCTCTGCCAAGTAGCATTTGACCCGTTAAAGTTTTTTCAAACTTCTTCATATTGCCATCCAAGATATCACTTGAAGATATTTCAAGAGCCTCGAACTGCTCTTCATAATCCTTAGTCGTTAGAAGAAGAAAACCTTCTTTAACTTCCTCGGATTGTGAGAAATAGTCTCTAACATTAAAGTTAGACACAGCAGATTTCATTTCTGAAATTGCTTCTCTTCGAGCAATTTTTCTTTGCTCCTTTTTCTCTGCTTTAGCTGCCTTTCTATCAGCCTTCTTAATTTGACTTTCGTCAAGTCTTGATAGAGCCTTTTCTTTAAGGCTTCCATCTAAGGCGAAATTTACTACGCCTCTTTTAAATTTTTCAATTTTTTCCATGTTTCTATTTCCTCCTTTACATTGAAAAAAATTAAATTAGAAGGGCATGCCATAATTCACCCATCTAATTAGATAGGTATAAAAAAACATATACCTACAATAATTATATCATCAAATCTGTTTTATGTCAATTTTATATGTATTCAATTTGTATAATTTGTATGAAAAAAGAGAACATTTTTATATTTTCATTCTATTTAATTAAGTAAAAAAACAAAAAAGAACTAAGTGAAA
>CANROM010000021.1 GCA_947632225.1 uncultured Clostridia bacterium
CCAGGACAAATAAAAGTAAATGTTGTTCGTGAAACAAGAGCTATTGAAGTTGCAAAATAAAATTAAGCACTCACTTTATGTGGGTGCTTTTTTATGTATACTTTCACAGGCTTTTCACATTATTCTCACTATATGTATACCTAAAGACGGGTAATTTATGATATAATAAGGTCAGTGATAATTAGATTATCCTATACTAATAATTTAGAAGGAGGGAATAAGATGTTTGACTTAACCTATTATTTAATTGACGTAGGGGAGAACTACTGTCATATACACGAAAAAAATGCTATACTTAGCATATCTGAAGCATTTTTTAAAAAAGAAAAAGATAAGTTGCAACTTATTAAAGAGCTGCTAATTCAAAGCGTGAAGAAAAAAGCAGCAAATTCAAACAGCGAGGAATTCAAAGTTGTAGCTATCAACAAGAAGGACAAATTAAGTGTCGAGTCTGAAGTAGAGGATGAGACTACTAATACAGTAGTAGCACCGATAATTTCTAACGATACACAAGATGTTTATATTGTAAAGCAAGGATATGGAGTAAGTATAGAGTGCCAAGTAATTGAAAGGCAAACTGAAATAAGATACATGAAGTATGATAGTATTGTTCCAACACACAAAGCAAGAAGTAGGGCTAAGACAAAAAGCAAACAAAGAGGCTGGTAAAATTTACCAGCTTTTATTTTATATATAAACTTGTTAAATATATTATATGTGAAATACAATTAAATTTTAAAATAAAAAAAGCTCCGCAAATGTATAATGAATATAGAATTGTAATATATAGAATACATTATTTGTGAATTACAATAAAATTATAATTAAAAACGACCTTCGGTATATTTAGATTGGATATTCTTGATTTTATTTCAACTTTATTATATAATACTTGCTTAGGAGGAGACTTTAGTGAAAGTTTTAATAGTTGGAGATATAGTAGGAAGAAGCGGACTAAACAGATTAAAAGCAGAGTTATTAAGTAGAAAGGATATAGATTTTTGCATTGTTAATGGTGAGAATGCAGCAAGTGGTAGAGGAGTAAGAGTAAAAGAGTACAATGAGATCCTTGATGATGGTGCTGATGTTATTACTATGGGAAATCACATGTATTATAGAAAAGAGATGGCAAGTGAATATGCTAAATTAAAAAGGCTTGCAATACCTGCAAACTTAACTAATTTAGTTGGAAATAAAAATGTTGTTGTAGAAAAAAACGGACTACGTTTTGGAGTTATAAATTTAATTGGAACATTTGCTATGGGAGATATAATTGAAAATAATGTAAGAAACCCATTTACAGTAGTAATGGAGCAAATAGAGGAGTTAAATAAGCAAAACTTAGATTATATATTTGTAGATTTTCATGCTGAAGCTACTGCCGAAAAAATTGCTATGGGGCATTATTTAAAAGATAAAGTAAATTGTGTATATGGTACACATACTCACGTTCAAACAGCTGATGAAAGAATATTTGATACAGGAATGGCATATATAACAGATGTTGGAATGACAGGACCTAAAGATAGTGTATTAGGCCTAAAAAAAGAAATTGCAGTTGAAAGATTTACATCTGGAAAATTTATACATTATGAATGTTCTACAAATGACGCAATGTTTAATGCAATAGAAGTTGAATTTGATGATGTTAGTAAAAAAGCAATAAGCATAAAAAGAATTAACTTAAATTAAAACAAAAATCACTCATTTGAGTGATTTTTTTCTATTTATGATATGTTTCATTATTTAATATTTTAAAAGCCCTAAAAATCTGTTCTAGCAAAAATAACCTAATAAGCTGGTGTGGAAAAGTCATCTTAGAAAAGCATACTTTATCATTTGAATAGTCAAGTAATTCTTTGCTCATTCCAAGGCTACCACCAATTACAAATATTATAGTTGATGCTCCATATGTTTGCATATTATCTAGTTTTTGAGCAAATTCCTCAGATGAATATTGTCTGCCTTTTAAGTCTAGTAATATAACATTTGCACCAGGATATTTCTTTAGTCTTTCTAATATTCTTTGTGACTCTATAGCTTTAACTTGTTCTTCAATAGCACTAGATGCATTTTGTGGTATTTTTTCATCATCAAGTTCTATTATCTCAAGTTTAGCATATTTTGAAATTCTTTTTTCATATTCATTAAGTAGCTCTTTTAAAGAGTTTTCTTTAATTTTTCCAACACACATTATTTTTATATTTAGCATATTGTATACTCCTCACTAGATAATGGCTTACTTGCAAAATTTATTTCTATTGTTGTAGGATCAATATTATTTTGCAAAAGAGCAGATTCTACAGTTTGCCTTGCAATTTCTGGTGTATTATTATTTTCACTTAAATGTGCAAGTAAAAAGCGGTTGTGACCATGTTTTACTAAATCTACAATTGCTTGTCCACAAGAATCATTAGATAAATGTCCTTTTGTACTTTTAATACGTCTTTTAAGAAGATAAGGATATTTTCCAAAATCTATCATTGTTTCATCGTAATTTGATTCTAAAACAGTGTAGTTACTACAATCTAAGTTATTAAATACAGTATCAGATACATATCCTAAATCTGTAGCAAAGGTTATAGTATTTTCTTCGCAAGATATCTTATATCCACAAGGCATAACAGCATCATGCGATGTTTCAAAAGGATATATAGTTAAATCATTTATGTGAAATGGTATATCATATTGTATTTTTATTATATTTGCTTCTATATTTTTACTTTCTAAATCGTTTTTAAGATAGTCTGCTGTGTCACCACAAGCATATACTGGGATATTATTTTTTCTGCATAGTAGGGGAAGACCCTTTATATGATCAGTATGTTCGTGAGTTATTAAAACTGCATCTATATCTTTAATGCTTAAATTTATACTTTTAAGTCCATCATTTATTGCTTTATAACTTACGCCAACATCAATTAGTATATTAGTATTAGAAGAGGCAATATGAAACATATTGCCTGAACTAGAACTATATAGTGGATGAATATTTAACATATTAATCTTCTTCGTCCTCAGTCTTTACGTAATCTATTTTAGCACCTAATTTTGTAAATTTTTCTACTATGTTTTCATATCCTCTTTGAATGTGGTGTATATCATAAACTTCTGTATCGCCTTCTGCTACAAGCCCAGCAATAATCATAGCAGCACCAGCTCTTAAATCATGTGCTCTTACTGGAGCAGCGTATAGCTTATCTACACCTCTAAATATGGCTGTTGAACCATGTGCAGATATTTCAGCTCCCATCTTAGCAAGTTCATCTGTATATTGAAATCTTGATTCCCAAATTGTTTCAACGATAGTTCCTGTTGAATCTCCAATTGTAAGTAGTATTGAAGTCTGAGGTTGCATATCTGTTGGAAATCCAGGATAAGGCATTGTCTTTATACTAATAGAAGTTGGTCTTCTATCCATACTAACACGTATGCTAGACTCGTATTCTTGAACATTTGCACCAGCTTCAATAAGCTTTGCAGTTATTGGTTCCATATGCTTTGGAATACAGTTCTTTATTAGTACATCACCTTGTGTAGCTGCTGCAGCAACCATAAAAGTACCAGTTTCTATTTGATCAGGTATAATAGAGTAACTACTTCTTGGTGTTAGCTCTTTTACACCTACAATTCTAATTGTATCAGTACCAGCACCTTTAATTTTAGCTCCCATTGAGTTTAAGAAGTTAGCAAGGTCAACTATATGTGGCTCTTTAGCAACATTTTCCATTACTGTTGTACCTTCAGATAGGGTAGCAGCAAGTATTGCATTCATAGTTGAGCCAACAGATACAACATCAAAAAAGATATTTGCACCTTTTAAAGGCTCGGTTTTTGAAGCATATACATTACCGTTTCTAACAATTACTTTAGCACCTAACTTTTTAAATGCTTTAATATGCTGGTCAATAGGTCTAGCACCTAATTTACAACCACCAGGAAGACCAATTTGTACCTTATTAAATCTTCCAAGAAGAGCACCTAATAAATAGTAAGAAGCCCTAAATTTGCTAGTTAATTCATAAGATGCAATAGCAGAATTTACTTCTGTATTATCTATAATTAACTCATTTTCAGATATGTATTCTATTTTAGAACCTAAAGACTCTAATATTTTGCAATATGAACGTATATCACTTATGTTTGGTACATTTTCTAAATGACATTTTCCTTTAACAAGTAGAGTAGCAGGAAGTATTGCAACTGCTGCATTTTTAGCTCCACTTATAGTAACTTCGCCCTCTAAGCGACATGGCCCGTGGACAATAAATTTCTCCATATATATTTCCTCCAATCAAACTAATAACATCATTATTAAATCAACAATGAGTATATCATACAAATGTAAAAAAAACAACAATTTATAGTTTATATTTTGACTTAAAAGAGTTTAGGTAACAGTTCACATTATTTGTAAAACAGGATAATGTATTCTCAACACAAGCTAGGTTAGAAAAAAGATAAATATCTTTTCCTGTTATATAGTGTGAGTTAGAAAGAGGAAGCTTTACATTAGTTGCACATAAAAGTTTGTTAAAAAGTAATCTTGGATTTAGCATATATGTATCACCTCCTAATATATTATATGTAGTGCTGTTACTTTAGTATATTAGTAAAAAATCTATATATTTTAAATAAATGAGCAAAAAAAGTAATAAAAATTAGTAAAAAAACTTGTATTTTAATCTTAACTATGTTAAAATATTTGAGTAACAATCGTAAAACTAATGATGGGGAAGGTGAAAAGAATGAAAAAAGATATACAACCAAAATACGGAAAAGCTACTATTAGATGTGTTTGTGGAAATGTTATCGAAACAGGTTCTGTAAAAGAAGAAATGAGAGTTGATACATGTAGTGCATGTCATCCATTCTTCACTGGTCAAAAACAAGCAATATCTAGCCAAGGTAGAGCTGCAAAATTTATGGAAAAATACGGAATGAAACAAAAATAGTATATAAATAAAGCAAGAGTACCTTTGGGTACTCTTTTTCTTAGTTTAGCTAAAAGGAGTAATTATGAAGAAAAAGAAAATAAAAGTAGGTGGAGTTGCTCTTTTTAATGGTATACTTTTTAGTTCCACAAATAGAGAAGTTATAGCTAGTAGAAATGAAAATAAAATTAGCTGTAAATGTCAGGAATATTCAAAAAAAACTAACATAGTATCACATATTCCTATAATTAGAGGAATTTTAAATTTAGTATTACAAGTTGGAAATGCAGGTCCAGAATTTACAAGCTCATATGATAGCAAAGAAAAGACAAGTAGTCTTTCAACAATAATATTTTATTGCCTCTTTATGCTAATTATACTTGGCTTACCTATATTGCTATCAGCATTTTTTAGTATTAAATATAGAACATTAGTGCAAGTTATTATTTTACTTGTAGAAATACTTATATATGCTATTATGCTAAAGTCAACTGATGAACTTGACAACTTGTTTATGTATCATGGTGCAGAGCATAAGGTAGTAAATGCTTATGAAAACGATAATATACAGGGACTAACTTTAGAAAATATTAAAAAACAGAGTAGGTTTCATAAAAGATGCGGTGGTAACTTTGTTACATATTTTATGATACTTACAATTATATGTTTTCTTCTACCAATAGATAACTTAGCTGTAAAATATATATCTTTAATATGTATTTCATTACTAAATGTAGGTGTGGCATATGAAATAGTAGTAATTGCCTCACTATTACCTAAGCCTTTAGATGTACTAGCATATCCTGGATGTTTAATACAACTATTTACAACTAAAGAACCATCAGAAGATATGTTAGAACTTGCAAGATATGGTGCACTGGCTGCAGTAAGAGAAAAGCAAGGAATAGTGGTAAGTGAGTATGTAAACGGTTATATAGATAAGAACCTAAAACATAAGGAGTATGATATACAAGATATATACAAAATACTTGCATATGTAACTAACACAGATAAAAATTCACTATATTTGCAAAAGAATGAAAAAATTATTACTATAAATCAAGAAATAGAGGCAGACAAGCTACTAGACAAATATTATAACCAAGACTATCCACTTCAATATATAACTAACAAGCAGTATTTTTATAACGAAGAATATTATGTAGATGAAAGAGTACTTATTCCAAGACAGGATACAGAAATACTAGTAGAGAAAGCTCTTGAATATATAGAAAATGAAAATCTAGTAAATGTTATAGATTTATGTACTGGTAGTGGCTGTATAGGAATATCTATAGCAAAAAATAGTAAAAATGATTGCTATGTAGAGCTAGTAGATATATCTAGTGATGCAATATGTGTAGCAAATAGGAATATAGCTCAAAATAATGTAGAAAACAAAGTAAAGACAGTTATATCTAATTTATTAGAATATAGAATAAAGCAAGACACTGAATATAAAGTAGATATGATAGTATCTAATCCACCATATATCCAAAGTGAAGTTATTAAAGAATTAGATAAAAAAGTACAAAAAGAGCCTTTGCTAGCACTAGATGGTGGAAAAGACGGCTTAGATTTTTACATACGAATACTAAATGAAGCTAAACAAGTATTAAAGCCAAATGGAATAATTATGTTTGAAATAGGCTACGATGAGCTTCAAGCTATAACTGATATAATAAATAAAGATAAAGAATATAAATTGCTAGAGTCAGTAAAAGACTATGGCGGAAATGATAGGGTGGTAATATGTCGTTTTCTGGAAAAGTAAGAGAAGAAATATTGGAATATTATGGTAAAAGAAAAGAGCCTTATTTAATAAAAGCTGAAAGATTTGGAGAATATCTAACTGAAGCTCAATATAAGAGTGATTTGCAAAAAGATTATAACGATTATTTTGAAATTTCTAATTTAAGCGAAGAGGAAATAAAGACAGTATTAAAAGGCGTATTTCTAGCTACTGGATGTATAGTAGATCCAAATAATGACTATAGATTTGAAGCAAGTTTTAAAAATAAGTCGTGTGCAGAGTATTTTTTAGATATGCTCGCTTTACTAGACTTTACTCCTAAGCTTGTAAAAAGACAAAGAGCACAGGTTTATGTTGTTTATTTTAAAGAAGCAGAGCAAATATCATATATGCTAAGTATGCTTGAAGCCAATAGATGTATGCTCGAATTTGAGCAAATAAGAGTTGTAAAGGATGTAAATAATAATAAAAATAGAATGAATAACTGCGAAATGGCAAATATGACTAAAGCTGTTAATTCAGCTTTAATACAACTTGATGCAATAAATACAATAAAAAGCAGTGGAAGATTTAATATGCTTAGTGAAAAACTAAAATATACTGCCTCTTTAAGAGAGCAGTATCCTACAGATACATTAGAACAAATTTCATCAAAAACCGAGGGAAAAGATAAAGTATCTAAGTCTGGTCTAAAACATAGACTAGATAAGCTAATACAAATAGCACAAACTATAAAAGAAGAAAATAAAAAGTAAGCAATTCTGCTTACTTTTTATTATTTTCCAAAGTATAAGAGCCATTTCATTCTTGGTATACTTTTTTGTTCATTTTTATAATTCTCTATGTTTTTAACATATAAATTATATTGCTCAGCTTGCTGTTTAATATTAGCATCATTTTTTAATTCTGGATAAAACTCAACAAATTCTGCATAGCTCAGATTTTCAGATGGTTCAGGCAGAATAATATCATTTTTATTTGCATAATCTTCAAGCTCATCTTTTAGTATTAGATTTAGAGTTTCTGCTTTTTGGCTAGATTCTTTTATTAGATCATCATATACAGTAGAATATCCAAGATCAAATATAAGCATTACCTCTAAAATCATACCAAACATTGTAGCAAATAATAGAAAATAGTATGAGCCAGGCGGTTCTGCATCAGGTCCCATCTTTCTTATCCAGAAAATAATAACAGCAATAGCAATAACTAGTAATAACGTTAGCATATATCCCTCCTATATACATTTGTACTTAGGCAAATCTTTTGTTGATGCGCACATTATATCATAGACTCTGCATTATGTCAATTATAGTGCTATAGTAGTATCTATTGGTATGTATTTGCTAAAATTAGTTATCATAAATATTTCAATTATGGATAAACTATTTCTTTTCTTGAATTACAAGTATCTTTATGATAGAATAAAGAAGACCTAAGGAGATAAAAAATGAATAATGAGATAGGAATATACATACATATCCCATTTTGCTTAAAAAAATGCTTTTATTGTGATTTTAATTCATATGCAGATAAAGAGAATTTAATTGAAAAGTATGTATTTGCATTATGCAAAGAAATACTAGAAAATTCTGAGATTTTAAGTGAATATAAAGTTACAACAATATATATAGGTGGTGGTACACCTTCATATATTGACCCTAAGTATATAAAGCAAATTATGGACACAATATATCTATGTATAGATAAAAGTAGTGTAGAGGAAATAACTATTGAGGCAAATCCAAATAGTATAACTAAAGAAAAATTAGAGATATATAAGATGTCTGGTATAAATAGATTAAGCATTGGACTACAGTCTAATCATAATAGCATATTAAAAAAGATAGGCAGAGTACACACTATAGAAGATTTTGAAAAAGCACTAGATATTGCAAATAGTGTAGGTATGGAGAACATATCACTAGATTTAATATATCCATTACCAGATTTATCTTTTAATCAATTTAAAGATACAGTAGATTATGTAGTTTCACTAAAATCTAAAAATATAAAGCATATATCTGTATATAATTTAGAAGTTCATGAAAATACAAAACTTGCCTTTTTACTTAATGAAAATTACGTATCTTTAGTAGATGAAGATGAAGAATATGAAATGTATAAGTATCTTAAAGATACATTGCAAAATAACGGATATAACAGATATGAAATATCTAACTATGCAATTAGCGGATATGAGTCTAAGCATAATTTAAGATATTGGAACCAAGAGCTTTACTTAGGATTTGGAGCTGGTGCATCAAGCTTTTTTGGTGGCACAAGATATAAAAATGAAACAAGCATTGAAAAATACATAGATAATATTCTAAATAATAAATCAGTAATAATTGAAAAGGAAGAATTAGACCTATTATCACTAATAAAAGAGTATATAATATTACAATTAAGAAAAATAGAAGGACTAAGTTTAAGTGCTTTCAAATCAAAATACAAAAAGGATATATATAGTTTATTTTCTATTGAAATAGCTCAGCTAGAAAAAGATGGGCTGCTAGTAAAAGATAATGATAATATAAAACTTACATCACGTGGTCTTGAGGTAGCAAATCTAGCATGGGAAAAATTTATATAATATAAGGAGAAATATATGGAAAAGTTTTTAATAATAGACGGAAATAGTATACTAAATAGAGCATTTTACGGTCTTGCTGGTGCAAGAATGACAACTGCTAACGGACTACATACTAATGCTATATTTGGTTTTTTAAATATATATTACATGATTTGTGAAAAATTTAAACCAGATTATGTAGCAGTTGCTTTTGATTTAAAAGCACCAACATTTAGGCATAAAATGTATGAAGAGTATAAAGGTACAAGAAAAGGTATGCCAGATGAATTAAAAGAGCAAGTGCCAATAATAAAAGATGTACTTAAAGCAATGAATATAAATATATTTGAGCTTGAAGGATATGAAGCAGATGATATACTAGGTACAATTGCCTCTTTAAATGAGAATAATACACAAAAGGATATAATGACATATATACTAACAGGAGATAGAGATTCATATCAGTTAATATCTAAAAAAACTAATATTATATTTCCTTCAACTAAGATGGGAAAAACAGATTACACAGTATATACACCTGAACTCCTAATGGAAGAAAAGCAAATTGAGCCATACCAAGTTGTAGACATAAAATCTCTTATGGGTGACTCATCAGATAACATACCAGGTGTTAAGGGAATAGGAGAAAAGACAGCATATGATTTAATACATAAATATACTACATTAGATAATATATATTCAAATTTACCAAATATTGATGCAAGTGCTAAGGTAATAGAGAAACTTCAAAATGATGAAGAAATGGCAAGACTTAGCTATACTCTTGCTACAATCAATCGTGAGGTGCCGATTAGCCTAGACTATGAAGAAAATAGGGTAAAAGAAGTAAATAAAGAAGAACTATTTCCTTTATTTAAAAAATTAGCATTTAATAAATTCCTTCTAAGATACAATATGGATGATATAGCAGACACTGTACAAGAAAAAATTTCAAAAAATTCTAGCATTGATATATCTAAAGATAATATATATATAATAGATAATAAAAATTATAATGACTATAAAGATAGTATAAACAATATATTAAATCAAGAATATATTTCATATATGTTAAACATCTGTGCTCAAAATCAGGCGTTTAGTAGTAATTTAAATATAGAAGATAAAAACTTCTTAGCGCTATATTGTAAAGAAGATAAGTGCTATATTATAAACCTAGATTCTTTTGAATCAGATAAAAATACATTAAAACAACTTTTAATAAATTTTGCAAATTCTAAAGCAAAAAAACTAGGTTCTAATATAAAGCAAGATATAAGATTTATATTTACAAATATATGTGACCAAATTGACAATTTTAACTATGATTTACTTTTAGCATATTACTTGTTAGATTCTACAAGAAATTACAAATTAGAGGTGATTTTGGAAGAATTATTTGGCGTTATTATATCAACATCAAAAGAAAATAAATCACAAGTACAATTATCTCTTTTTGATAATATGGAAAGCCAACCAAATATTGATGATAATTTAGCAAGAAATATTGCCTTAACTGTAAAAGGAATATTTGCTTCTAAAGAAATAGTAGATGAGAAGTTAAAAGCAGATAATATGTATAGTCTTTTTTATGATATTGAGATACCTTTATCTGAAACACTTGCAAGTATGGAAACTGTCGGAATGTATGTAGATAAAGAAAAACTTGAGGAATTTGGCGTAGAAATAACTAAAAGAATAGAGGAGCTTGAAGGACAAATTTACGAGCTTGCTGGAGAAGAGTTTAATATAAATTCGCCTCAACAGTTAGGTGTAATTTTATTTGAAAAATTAAATTTACCAGGTAAAAAGAAAACAAAAACAGGATATTCAACAAATAAAGAAGTATTAGAGAGTCTTGAAGAATATCATGAGATAGTACCTTTATTAATTGAATATAGACAAACAATGAAGCTAAAATCTACTTATGTAGATGGACTTAAAGCTACTATAAAAGAAGATTCAAGGATACATACAACATTTATGCAGACTGTAACCTCAACAGGTAGATTAAGTAGTGTTGAACCAAATCTTCAAAATATACCTGTTAGACTAGAACTTGGTAGCAAAATTAGAACATTCTTTACCGCTCCACAAGACAGGGTTATAGTAGATGCAGACTACAGTCAAATAGAACTTAGAGTACTTTCACATATATCTAAGGATGAAGTTATGCAACAAGCTTTTAAAGATGGTATTGATGTACACAAAGTTACAGCTTCACAAGTATTTGGTGTCCCATTAGATGAAGTAACTAAGCAAATGAGATCTCATGCAAAAGCTGTAAACTTTGGAATTGTGTATGGAATAAGTGAATTTGGTCTTGCAAAAAATGTAGGTACATCGTGGAGAGAGGCAAAAGAATATATTACTACATATCTAGATAAGTATAAAGGCATTCATCAATTTATGGAAAATATTGTTAAAGAGGCTAAAGATACAGGTTATGTTACTACTTTATTTGGTAGAAGAAGATATATACCAGAACTAAAGAATAAGAATAAAAACATGGTGCAATTTGGAGAACGTGTAGCTATGAACACACCAATACAGGGTAGTGCTGCAGACATTATTAAAATAGCAATGAACAAATTGTATAAGTCTTTAAAAGATAATAATCTAAAATCTAAGCTTGTTATGCAAGTTCATGATGAACTTATAGTGGAAACATATACCTCAGAAATTGAACAAGTTAAATTGCTTATGAAAGAAGCAATGGAAAATGTAATAAAATTAGATATACCATTAGATATAGATTTAAATGTTGGAAATAGTTGGTACGAAGCAAAATAAAGGGTGATGTAATGAAAATAAAGGTAATTTCGTGTTTTGCTGTAGTTTGTATAATTGTTACTGTATTAGTTGCAATAATGCTAAGATGCTATTTTTTCCCTATGAAATATAAAGAGGAAGTATTAACCTATTCTAATAAATACAATTTAGATCCTTACTTAGTATTTGCAATAATAAATGCAGAAAGCAGATTTAATAAAGATGCTACATCTCAAAAGAATGCAAAAGGACTTATGCAAATTACACTTCCTACTGCAAGAGAAATAAATGAAACTACAAATTCTACAGATAGTTTAGACGAAAATACTATATATAACGAAGAGGTAAATATTGAGATAGGTTGCAAATATCTTGCCTCTTTAATAGAAAATTATAATGGTAACTATTATCTTGCGATATGTGCATATAATGCAGGAATTGGTAATGTGAATAAATGGTTAGAAGATAATAAGATTAATACTAAACTTAGTACTACAAATGTCGAGTTGCCATTTGAAGAAACAACTAAATATTTAAGAAAAGTAATATCAAATTATGATATATATAAGGAAATATATCCTAATTTTTCATAAATTAACATAAGCTCAGATATTAAATCTGGGCTTATATTCTTGTACAAAAAAACAATTTATGCTAATATATAATTATGAGGTGAAAAATATGGCAAAGAAAGGACTTTTTTTAGCTAGAGCTTTATCTAGTAAAAATAGGGCAAGACTTAAGACATATATAAATGAAAACAGAATGCTTTTAAGTAATTCTGATGGTAAAGATGTGTCTGATATAAGTAAACAAAATAAGAACATTTTGTATTTTTATTATTACTTACTAGAAAATACAGATTTTAAAGATGATGTAATTACTCAAAATAATAATACATATAAAAATGATAGAACTTTGTCTGAAGTATGTTTATCTGAGCCAAGTAAGAATAATGACTTTTCTTTAATAAAGCCAAAGAAAAATAAAACAGTTATAACTTATGACCAGATATTAGATAATTCTAGCTCAAAAGATATAGTTACAAAGGACTTTAAAGACAATAAGTATGCAAATGAAGATGAACTTATGCAAAAAGTCTCAAGTTGGTCAAATAAAATGGCACATTGGTGTCAAAGTGATATTGAAACTGTACTTGGAAGCATGTATTTTTCGGATATGAGCGAAAAGAACTCTAAAAAGTTTTTAAATAAGTTATACAAAGCACAGTGTGACTATAATAATGATAAAGACGAAGCATATTCTTTTGATGTAGATTATATTATAAAAAACATAGATGGGATGAAGGATAATCTATATGATGAAGAAAATATGAATGTGAAAAAAGCACTTAATTTAATAAAAAAATATTATCCAAATCAAATAGTAAATAAGAAGTTTCTTAAAAACTATCTATATTGTATGAAAGTAGAAGATACTTATATGGACTTCTTTAATATAAAGACACAAGCTGTAAAAGAGTTAATGCTATATCAAGATAGAAGTATACAACAAAATATAGAAGCTGGTGAAGAAGATAAATATGAAGAGCAATCTTTAATAACATTTGTTGTAAAAGATGATAAAAAAACTCCTCTTGGACAAGATACTTGTAGAATTGTAACTATAAATAAAGATGAGTATGATAAATATATAAAGTATAACAATAATTATTTCTATACCAATGCTCATGTAAAAATGTATGCAGAAAAATACAAGAAAAAAGAGCTTGATATGAGAAGTGAACTAGATAAAGCTTCAAAAGGATTTGAACTTAATCCAACCGAAGTTAATGCTATAATGGCAAAATGTGCTATAAATTCATTTCATATTCCTGTAAAAGATTTACAAGATTTTGTTGCTGAAAAAAGTATTACAAATGTAAATTATGATTATCCACCTCTTGTTGAATCTCTTGCATATTATGGTTCAGCACTTTATGATATAACACCATCTAAAAATAAAGAAGGTGTGCTTGAAGAGGTACTAGAGCATCAGGAAGAAATGTGTGAAAAGACTCGTAAGGAATATGAAGGAAGATATACTGATCCTGAAAAGAAATTTAATGAAGATAATAATATCAGTAAAAAGATAGATAAAAAGTTCGCAGTGAGGTAATAGTATGGAAAATAATATGTTAAAAGATTTATTTAATTTACAAAGATATAATGAAGTTATAGATATGCTAAGAACTCTATATTCTGGACTATATGTTGAGATGTTAGACTATAAAAAAGATAGAGTAGAGGAAGAGTACCATGAACTATCATATTTTCAACTTAGTGCTCTAATAAGTAAGTATTACCCTAAATTTTCAAATAGCATAAATCTACTAGAGTTTTCTAGTTCAAATCCAGAGCTATCATATTTAGATGTAATTAATACATTGCTTTCTACATATTTAAATTTTAAAGATAGCTACAAAAATGATAGTAATGATGATGTAGTCATAGCTAATAGCGATGATATAGTTGAAGATAGTGAGGAAGAAGACGCTTATCTAAAGTTGTATAATGACGTCCATGAAGATAGTGAAAACAAATAAAGAATGATAAAATGTTGACATAAAATCAAAAAGGTGGTATACTATAAAAGATTCCAATCGTAGAAAAATACATAATATAATTATTAGTATAGGGGGTAATAATAATGACTATGAATGAACTACTAAACGCAGTAGGAATCAAAAAACCATCTTTAAGAATTAAGAAAAATCCAAAAATGTTACAAGTATTAAAGTACTGTAATGATCATGATATCGATATCTATGAAAGTGGTATGGATATAAATGAAGATGCTTTTTTAGTTTTACTAGAAAATATTCACTCCATTGAAACTTTAGCAGAAATATTAAAAAATTCAGCTGTTCTATTAAATATAGATTTCAATCCTAAAGAAATCGCACTTTTCTATAATCTATATGATTCAAAAGTTTTACAATATAGTACAGAAAGTGAAATTTTAATAGATAAAGAATATTTAAAATATGCTACTAAAGAATGGACTGAAAAATATTTCCTAGCTCAACCTAAAGTGCTACATGTTTCAAAAAATAGAATGATGTTAAAAAATAATCCGCATGACTGTTATGATGAAGATTACATAGACACTTCTCTATTAAATTTAGTGGCACTAAAAAAAGCTAAAGATTTGGGTTTACTTAAAGAGGCAATAGAAAAAATCTCTGAATAAAAATTCAGAGATTTTTATTTTATATATAATTACAATTAAACTAAGCAGTCCTTGCTATTAAAATTTACGTCTTTTGCTTTCCTCAAAGGTAGACAAAATGCTTAGTTAGTGATATAATTTTAAAGTATTATGTAATAATTTAGTATTACAATTATTTAAAAATTTAGAAAGATGGAGGGATAAAGTTATGAGTGGACATAGTAAATGGGCTAATATTAAAAGAAAAAAAGAAGCCACAGACACAAAGAGAGCTAATGTGTTCTCAAAATTAGGTAAAGAACTTACAGTAGCAGTTAAGATGGGAGGAAGCCCTGACCCGAATGTCAACCGTAAACTTAGGGACGTAATTGCAAAATGTAAGGCAAATAACATGCCAAATGATAATATCAATAGATGTATTCAAAAAGCAGCAGGTGACGCTAATGGTGCTAGCTACGAAGAAATAACTTATGAAGGATTTGGACCATGTGGTGTAGCTGTTATAATACAAGCTACAACAGATAATAAAAACAGAACAGCAGCAGACATAAGACACATATTTTCAAAAGCTGGTGGTTCACTAGGAGTTAGTGGCTCAGTAGGATACATGTTTAATAAAAAAGGTTATATTTTAGTTGAAAATAATGACTCAGTAAATGAAGACGATTTAATGATGGCAGTACTAGATGCTGGTGCTGAAGATTTTGTAAGTGATGAAGAGTATATTGAAATATACACTTCACCAGAAACTTTCTCTGATGTACTTGAAGCAGTAGAAAAAGCCAACGTAACAATAGTTGAATCTGATGTAAGACAAATTGCTTCTATGAAAAAAGAGTTAACAGATGAAGAAGCAGAAAAATTACAAAACTTTCTTGATAATCTAGATGATAACGACGATGTTCAAGATGTTTGGCACAACGCAGATTTATAAAAATCACATAAATTTGTAATAAATTTGAAATAAAGTGTTGACTTTACATAACAGAGGTGGTATAATAAATATTGTAGATTGTTTTGTCTACAATGAGGGGGTTGTGGTTGGATGTATTATGATAATAAATTTGGTTTCTATATAAAACAATATGGTACACACATTATAGTAAGTATTATATGTTGCATTATAGTTTTAGCAGGTTTATTGTTATACTTCAAAATCAACGACAATAAAAATTATAACTCAGCACTAAATAATGCAACAGCAAATGATGTTGAGAATAATTCTCAAGTAGATTATGACGATTCTATGTTACCTCAAGAATTAAGAGACCTAGAAACAGGAAAAAAAGAATCTGTAAAGGTTGCAACAATTGAGGATGAAGGTGTATTAGTTATATTAACTAATAACAGTAGAGTAAAAGCTAAATTAATTGGTGTAGATTATACTGAAATAATGCCAGATACTTTCTATCTTATAAATCAAGATTTAGAAGGTCAATATGTAGATATAGCTTTTGATGAGCATAAAGCTGAAAACGGATATGCAATGGTTTATGTATATTTGGAAAAAGATAAATTATATAATTCTAAAGTACTAGAACAAGGTAATGCAATACTAAGCTCAAACTTATCTAAAGCCTCTTTAGAGTATAATGATTTAGCTGAATCTCAAGCATATGCAAAACAAAATTTAGCAGGTGTTTGGGGAGAATAAAAAGCATGCCGAGCTAGGGAAAAACCTTAGTTTTCATATATCAACCTCTTATGATCGCCTCTATAGAAATGTAGGGGCATCTATTTTGTTTACTAGCAAGTCTAAATGGCTTGCTTTTTTTATTTTTAAGAAAAGTTAGAATACATTAACTTTTTTTGAAAAAGTATAGATTTTTAGGTATAATTTTGGTATAATATCTAAGTACTAATCATAATATAGAAAGGAAAATTATATGTTAGAACTAAAAAATATATGCTTTTCTAGAGACGGAAAAGATATTTTAAAAGATATAAGTATTAGTTTCCCAGATAATAAAGTAATTGTAATTACTGGTGCTAATGGCTCTGGTAAATCTACACTTGCTAAAATTATAATGGGAATAGAAAAGCCAGATTCTGGTAATATAATATTTAATGGAAAAGATATAACTAAAATGGAAATAGATGAAAGATCACGACTTGGAATTGGTTTTGCATTTCAGCAACCTGTAAAATTCAAAGGAATTACTGTAGGAGATATACTAAATATTACTGCTGGAAAAAGACTTAATAGACAAGAGCTATGTTCATATCTTTCAGATGTTGGACTTTGTGCTAAAGATTATATTGATAGAGAGCTTGATTCTAACCTTTCTGGTGGTGAATTAAAAAGAATAGAAATAGCAATGCTTGCACTTAAAAACTCTGAATTTACTCTTTTTGATGAGCCTGAAGCTGGTATAGATTTATGGAGCTTTAATAGTCTAATAAACATATTTGAGAATATGAAGAATAATACAAACGATACTATAGTTATAATTTCACACCAGGAAAGAATACTTAATATTGCAGATGAAATTGTAGTATTTGAAAATGGTAGCATTAAAGAAATGGGCAAAAAGTCTAAAATATTACCTACACTATTGATTTCTTCTAAAAGCACTAGATATGTAAAGGAGGAAAAAAGCAATGGATAATATACCAAATGACGTAGATAAAAAAATACTTAAAACTATATCTAATATTGATATTTCAAAGCTTAAAGGTGCATACAATATTAGAAAAGATGGTAAGTTATTTGTTAGAAATACTACTCCTAACATAAATATAATAACTAAAAAAGATAAAGATGGAATAGATATAATAATAAAAGAAAACACTAAAAATGAATCTGTACATATTCCTGTAATTCTTGAAAAAGAAGGTCTTAATGATGTTGTATATAATGATTTCCATGTTGGAGAAAATGCAGATGTAACTATAATTGCAGGTTGTGGAATTCATAATGACTCACATAAAAAATCTGAGCATGATGGTATACATACATTCTATGTAGGAAAAAATGCTAAAGTAAAATATGTAGAAAATCACTATGGAGAGGGAAGTGGAGATGGCAAAAATGTACTTAACCCTACTACCGTTATATACTTAGATAATGGCGCAACTTTAGAGATGGAAACATTACAAATACAAGGCGTTACATCTACTGTACGTACTACAAAAGCTTATTTAAAAGAAAATAGTAATTTAGTAATTAAAGAAAAGATTATGACTACAGATAATCAAGATGCTACAACAGACTTCTACGTTGAATTAAATGGCGAAAATTCAAGTACCCATGTAGTTTCACGTTCTATTGCAAAAGATTCATCTAAACAGCAATTTAGCTCAAATATACAGGGAAATACAAAGTGCTTTGCTCATGTAGAATGTGATGCAATACTTATGGATAATGCAAAAGTAGTAGCTATTCCAAGAATTGATGCAAACAATATAGATGCTAACCTAATTCATGAGGCAGCTATAGGTAAAATTGCAGGTGAGCAATTAATTAAGCTTATGAGTCTTGGTCTTTCTCAAAAGCAAGCTGAACAGGAGATAATAAAAGGATTTTTGAAATAACAAAAGTAAAAGGAGGAATATTATGAAACAAGAAAAATCTTGTGGTGCAATTATATATAATTCAAATAATGAGGTTCTAGTTGTAAAGCATAATGCTGGGCATTGGGACTTTCCAAAAGGTCATGTAGAAGAAAATGAAACAGAAGTACAAACTGCTTTAAGAGAAGTTAAAGAAGAGACTAATGTAGATGTGCATATATATGAAAATATAAAATATGAATCACATTACAGTCCAAAAGAAAATGTTGAGAAAACTGTAATTTTCTTTTTAGCTAGAAGTATTTCAGATACACTTGTAAAACAAGATGCTGAAATAGCAGATATAGGATGGTATTCATATGAAGATGCACTAAATATTCTAACTTATGATAATGCAAAAGAGATTTTAAAAAAATCATATAACGATTTACTAAAATTATAATAAACAGTATGTTAAAGAGGCACTAATTTGCCTCTTTATTTTTATCTAAATTATGAATATTACTATTACTAATACATATATAGTTGACAGAATATCCTTATAGTGATAAAATATCTTTGTCATCAAAGAATATATTCTAAAAAATAATTAAAAAGGAGAGTAGGTATATGAATAATTTCAGTATCAAACTAAAACAAAAGGAAAAGAACGACATTGACATTCAATTATATGCATCAGAGGAAAAGTATAAACAGCTCTATGATAGCATTGTAAAAGAGTTCTGCGAAGATTTATATGAATACGATGGAGTATTACCACTAAAAAGTAGTTGGAAAAATGTTAATTTCTTTACATTAACTACTAGAGAAAATTTTGCATATTACTTTAATACTAAGATTATGCCTTTTAGAACATTTGTTCTAAGCATTACAAAACATGATAGTAGGCAGTATATTAGAGCATGGCACAATAACATATTAAACGTTATAAATGCAAACAAAAAAGCCATAAAAAGATTATTTAAACAAATGAATAAAGAAGGTATAAATGTTGAGTTATATTCACAAATAATATCTATACCAAAAAGCTCAAATATTGAACAGGACATATTAAAATTCCACAAAAATAGGTTTAAAGTTAAAGAATGTAATTACACAAGTTATGATCCATTTTTAATTGACTCTCAAGTGTGGAATCAAGTTATATGCTATCTTCCAGCAAGATTTCCTGAAGATAATAGAAGTATACTATATAGCTATTGCAAGCTAAATAAAACTCAATGTCTTGTTACGTATATAACACTTGAAGATGATATAAATATTGATATTAATTTGCTAAATTCAATACTTTTATTAGTATATGAATATTACCAAATATCTTATTTAATATAGAAGAGTAACATCCCCTTCTATATTTTTTATTGACAAGTTTTATGTAAAGTGATATAATATGACACGTATTGCAACAACGTAAC
>CANROM010000022.1 GCA_947632225.1 uncultured Clostridia bacterium
GTTTCTGGTGGTCATTCACATTTAATATATGTAAAAGATTATACAGATTTTGATATAATTGGTAAGACAAGAGATGATGCAGTAGGTGAGGCTTTTGATAAAGTAGCAAGAGTATTAGGACTTCCATATCCTGGCGGTCCAGAAGTAAGTAAGCTTGCACAAGATGGAAAGTTCACATATACATTACCTAAAACTAAGTTTGATAATTATGACTTTAGTTTTAGTGGAATAAAAACTGCTGTAATAAATATTGCACATAAAGAAGGAGAAAACTTAAGAAGAGCGGACCTTGCATGTTCATTTGAGCAGACAGTAACAGATGAACTAGTTACTACTTGTATGAATGCAATGAAAGAGCTTAAGATAAAAAAAGTAGTTCTTGCTGGAGGTGTATCTGCTAATGTTGTATTAAGAGATAAATTACAAAAGGCAGCAAAAGAGAGAAATTATGAGTGCTATGTGCCAGATTTTAAGTATTGTACAGATAATGCTGCTATGATTGCAAGTGCTGCACATTATAACTATGTTAATGGAAAATATTATGAAATTAAAGATAAATTAGATTTAAATGCAATAGCAAATTTAAAAATAGGAGAGTAGATTATGATAGAGGTAGAATTAAGATCTTTTATATCACAAGATAAATATAATGAGCTAATTAAAAAGTATAATGCAAATAGTCAAAAACAAATTACATATTATTTCAATTCAGAGCAAGATTTTAGAATGATGAAAACACAAGAATATACACAACTATGGCTAAAAACTGGTAAGATGCATGAAGAATCTAGACTTGAAAAAGTAGTTAAAATAGATAATAAATATAGAAATGACTTGGAGTCTATGCTTGAATTATTAAACTACGATGTGGATATAAAATGGTATAGAACAAGAAGTAAAATAAAATTAGAACAGAATGCAGAAATGTGCATAGATTATACAGTAGGATATGGATATATACTAGAGATAGAAAAACAAGTTGAAGATGATGCTAAAGTAGATGAGGCAAAAGCTTTATTACAAAAAGATTTTGAAGACTTGGGTATACAGGTATCACAAAAGGAAGAGTTTGATGCTAAATATAAAGACTATGTACAAAACTGGAAAGAATACACAAAAGGCGTAAATGAAGAGGAGTTTTTAAAGTAGAAAGTTAGGTGATTAAATGGCTATATATGCTATATCAGATTTGCATTTATCATTTGGTGTAAATAAACCTATGAACATATTTGGACAGGTTTGGGAAAATTATGAAGATATAGTCAAAAAAAATTGGTTAGAAACAGTAAAAGAAGATGATACAGTAATCATAGCAGGCGACATTTCTTGGGCTATGACACTTAATGAGAGTGTTAAAGATTTTGAATTTATTGCAAATCTTCCAGGAAATAAAATAATACTTAGAGGAAATCATGATTACTATTTTGCAACAAAAACTAAGATGGAAAACTTCTTTAAAGAAAAAGGATTAAATAATTTTAGGGTCCTACATAATAATGCTTATGATGTAGAAAATTATATAATCTGTGGTACTAGAGCTTGGGGAAAAACAGAGAATAATACTGCAGAGCAAGATAAAAAAATAATAGCAAGAGAGGAAAATAGACTAATAAATTCTTTAAAAGAAGGAAAAAGAATTCAAGAAGAATATGAGCAAAAAGGAATAAGAAAAGAAATAATTGTAGCTTTACATTTTCCACCATTTACTTCTAATTTTACTAATATAATGGAGGAGTATAACGTGAAGATGTGCGTATATGGACATTTACATGGATATGGACATTCTATGGTAAAAGAGGGGAACATCGGTGGCATAGAGTACAAAATGGTAGGCTGTGATTATACTAATTTTAACCTTATTAAATTAAGTGAATAAATTGTAAAAAAGACTTGAAAAACTTTACAAATAATGTTACAATATCTATTGTCAGTTAGGGGCATAGTTCATCGGTAGAATAAGAGTCTCCAAAACTCCAGAGCTGGGTTCGATTCCTAGTGCCCCTGCCAAAAAAAATACCAGTTTATACTGGTACTTTTTTATTGCCTTTTTTAAATACAAAAGATTTTTGTATTATATAGTTATTTACAAATAATATTATCTCAACTGCTATTTTACAAATAAATAGATTAAAGTCTAGTTGTATAGTAAGTAGGTTTAAAAGTGTATAGTTAAGTATAGTAACTACTGTGACTAAAGAGTAATATCTAACTAGTGATTTGAATAGGTTACCTTTACTTTTAAATACAATTGTTTTATTAAATATAAAATTAAATAATGAACTAAAAATTCTAGCTGTTACAACACATATCAAAAGTGCAATATTTTCATTATATTTGCCATATAATATGTTTTTTAGTATAAACAGTATAGTAAAATCTAATAGAAAAGAAAGAAGTGCAGATATGGCAAAAAGACATGAGGTAATTAATCCAGAATTTATAAATATACATTTATATATTTTATATGAATCTTTTACTACTTTAAAACTAGAAGCTTGATTTTTATTTATGTATATTGTTTGTATTGCTACTTCTTTTATGTTTATGTTTTGTTTGCAACAATATATTAGCATATTTATTTCATATTCATATCTTTGACCATCGATATGTATAAAATTTTCAAGCATATGAAATGGAATTCCACGTAGACCTGTTTGAGTATCAGAAATAGAAGTCTTAGTAGCAATTTTAAATATAAATCTTGTAATTATATTTCCTATTTTATTTCTAAAAGGTGTATTATCTGAAAAACTTCTTGCTCCTAATATTAGGCTATTATTTTCAATTATTAAGTTATTTGCAATATTTAATATATCATCAAAATGATGTTGGCCATCCGCGTCAGCAGTGATTACTCCTATACAAGGTATATTTTCTAATATATATTTAAAACCAGTCTTTAAAGCTTGACCTTTACCCATATTTTTTTGATGTTTTAAAACAATTACTTTTTTATTTAGCTTTTTAAATATTTTATTTGATTCTTTTCTGCTTCCATCATTTACTACTAAGACGTTAAATCCTTGAGAAATTAGTTTCTCAGTTAAAGGAATTAAATCTTGAGTTGGATTGTATGCTGGAATTAATACTGTAATATTATTTTCCATAATATTCGCCTCAGATAAATTCTATCATAAATTATGTAGTATTTCAATTATATAATTATTGATTTTTATATGCGTTAGTGATAAAATTATTCACTAGTACGTTATGATATGAATATTATAATTATGTATAATATAGGAGTGAAAAATTTGGACAGATTTAAAGTAACTAAAAAAGTTGGAATTATTGGTATAATTGGAAATATTTTTTTACTAGTTATAAAAGCTGTTGTTGGAATTATTGCTAAAAGTCAATCTATGATAGCTGATGCGGCAAACAGTGCAAGTGATATATTTGCTAGTACTATGACAGCAATAGGAAATAAAATAGCAAGTGAGCCTAGTGATGAAGACCATAATTTTGGACATGGAAAAGCAGAATATATATTTTCTTTAATAATAAGTATATCAATGATTGTACTATCATTAAAAATATTATATGATTCAGCATTTTCAGTAATAAATAAAAATATAGCAGATTTCTCATGGCCACTAATAGTTGTTTGTGCTATAACTATAATTACTAAATTAGCTTTGTATTTTTATACAAGAGTTGTATCTAAAAAGGTGCATAACATTTTAATAGAAGCAAATATGAAAGACCATAGAAATGACTGCATAGTAACTTCATTTACTTTGCTTTCTATCATTCTTGGAATGTTTAAAATATATTGGGTTGATGGTATTGTTGGTATAGGAATCTCTATATGGATATTCTATACCGGTGCTAAAATTTTTATAGATAGTTACAATGTTTTAATGGATAGATCAATAGATGAAAACACAAAAGAAAAAATAAGTGAATGTATAAAATCTTATCCTGAAATTAAAGAGGCAGTTAGCCTATACACAATTCCAACAGGATACAAATATATAGTTGTTATTACAATAGCTTTAGACGGAAGTCTAGATACTTTTAAAAGTCATGAAATAGCAGATAAACTTCAGCATAAAATTGAAAAAGAATTTGAGGAAGTAGATATGGCAATAGTCCATGTTGAACCAACTAAAAGTAATAAAAAATAAGTTTTGTAATATATTTAAAAAAAGGGCAGATTTTTATTGATTTGCTCTTTTTAATGTGATATTATATTTATCGTAAATATAATTTAAATAAATATTTATGGAGGCGATTATGATAAATAATACAGATATAATAGCAGCAATAAATGAATTAAAAGGTAATGTGGATAGGTTTTTAGATAATATTTTAAAAGATGAAGAAATATCTAGAGTTCATGTTCTAATTCTTTTAAGCCTATCAGAAAAAAGAAAAAAAGAGTGTAAGGCAAATGTAAATGATATAGTTACATCTTTAGCTTTAAATCAAGGAAATACATCTAGTGTTTTAAAGAAAATGGAGAAGATGAATCTAATAGAAAGAACTAGAAATAAGCAAGATGAAAGAAAAGTAGAGATTGCGCTTACAAAGTATGGCAGAGAAAAATTAGACATTGTAGAAGAAAGAATAAGAAAAATAGAGAAGGCTTTAAAAGAAGAGTATACTAATAACGAAAAAGATCGTTTGATGAATGGAATTGACGAACTGAATAAAATGGTTTCATTTATGATAAAAGAGGAGGAAAAGATATAATGTTAGAGCTAAAAAATATTAAAAAGAGTTACAAGACTGCAGATTATACCCAAGTTGCTTTAAGTGATATTAGCCTCGAGTTTAGAAAAAGTGAGTTTGTATCTGTTCTTGGACCTAGCGGTAGTGGAAAAACTACACTACTTAATATAATTGGCGGACTTGATAGATACGATTCAGGAGATTTAATAATAAATGGAAAGTCTACTAAAGACTATAAGGATAAAGATTGGGATGAATATAGAAATAACTCTATAGGATTTATATTCCAAAGTTATAATTTAATTAGTCATATTAGTATACTAAGTAATGTAGAGATGAGTATGACTTTAAGTGGTGTAGGTAAAAAGGAAAAAAGACAAAGAGCACTTGAAGTACTAGATAGAGTTGGACTAAAAGACCACGCATATAAAAGACCTAATGAGCTTTCTGGTGGACAAATGCAAAGAGTTGCAATAGCAAGAGCTCTTGTTAACAATCCAGATATAATACTTGCAGATGAGCCAACAGGTGCATTAGATAGTGCTACTTCACTCCAAATTATGGAGCTAATAAAGGAAATATCTAAAGATAAGCTAGTAATTATGGTTACACATAATGCAGAGCTTGCAGAAAAGTATTCTTCAAGAATAATTAAGCTATTAGATAGCAAAATAATTGATGATTCAGATCCATATAAACCAACAGAGAAGCAAAAGGAAAAAGCAAATAAAGATAGCAAGAAAAATAGAAAAACATCTATGAGCTTTCTTACAGCTCTATCTTTGAGCATAAACAACTTAAAGACTAAGAAAGGTAGAACAATTTTAACAGCTTTTGCAGGTAGTATAGGAATAATAGGAATAACAGCTATAATGTCACTTTCAAATGGTGTACAAAAATATATAGATAGAGTACAAGAAGAGACATTATCTTCTTATCCGCTTGCAATACAAGAAAAAACAATAGATACATCAGCTATGATAGAACTTATGATGGGAGAAACAGAAGATAAGAGTGAAAATCAAGAAGAAGGAAAAATATACTCAAATAATATAATGACAGATATGATGAGCACAATGTCTTCTAAAATAGAATCTAATAACCTTAAAAAATTCAAAAAATATATAGATGAAAATAAAGAAGAAATAAAAGATAGTCTAACAGCTGTTGAATATGACTATAACTTAAATTTAAATGTATATAGCCAATTTGGTGAAGAAACAGTAAAAGCTAATCCAAGCACTGTGTTTGATACAATTGGTCTTGGTATGTCAAGTAATTCAATGATGTCTATGTTTACATCTGCAGATGTATTTTCAAAAATGCTAGATAATGAAGAATTATTCCATTCAACGTATGATTTACTAGCAGGTAAATGGCCAGAAAAATATGATGAGGTCTTATTACTTGTAGATAAAAATAACCAAGTAAGTGACTATACATTGTATAGTTTAGGACTAAAATCTCAAGATGAACTTGAAGAAAAATATAATAATATTTTAAGTGGTAAAGAAGTAGAAGCAGATGAAACTGCAGTTTATACTTATGATGAAATACTAGATATGAAATTTAAAGTATTACCTCAAACTGAGTATTTTGAAAAAGATGGAAATATTTGGATAGATAAATCTGAAGAAAAAGATTACATAGATAAAAAGCTTGAAAATGCAGATACTTTAAAAATTGTTGGTATAATTAGAGCAAATGATGAGGCAGTTACAGAACGTAGTGCAGGAATAATAGTGTATACTAAAGAGCTAGAGGAGCATATGATTGAAAAAATTCATGATTCTCAAATAGTAAAAGAACAGCTAGAAAATAAAGATAAAAATGTATTTACAGGACTAGAGTTTAGCGATGAAGCTACATCTACTACTTTTGATTTTAACTCATTAACAGATGAGCAAAAAGCATATTTTATGAGCCTTTCTCAAGAAGAACTTGCAAATGTTGTTGCAGCATATGCAGAAAATGCAAATGCGACATATGAAACTACATTACAAAAAATAGGCTATGTAAATATAGAAGAACCAGCAACAATTAAGTTATATCCAAAGGACTTTGATTCAAAAGATCAAATTACTGCATTTATAGATGAATACAATACTAAAATGGAAGATGAAGATAACGAGGCTGATACTATAAGTTATACAGATACATTTGGAATAATGATGCAATCTGTAACTTCAATTGTTAATGTTATTAGTTATGTACTTATTGCATTTGTATCAATTTCACTTGTTGTATCATCAATAATGATTGGTATAATTACATATATTTCTGTACTTGAGAGAACTAAAGAAATCGGTATACTTAGAAGTATTGGTGCATCTAAGAGAGATATATCTAGAGTGTTTAATGCAGAAACTCTAATAATAGGGTTCTTTGCCGGAGTATTAGGTGTTGCATGCACATATTTAATCACTATACCAGCAAATGCTATATTAAAACATATTACAAATATTTCTGGTCTAGTTCAAGTTCCAATAATACCAGCACTTATACTTGTTGGTGTTAGCATGCTATTAACTGTTATATCTGGTTTAATTCCTGCTAAGATGGCAAGCAAGAAAGATCCAGTAATTGCACTTAGAACTGAGTAAAATTATAAATATCATAGAATGGCTAGTTTATACTGGCTATTCTTTTTTTTATGGTATATAATAAACAGTAGGAGGATAATATGAACTTACAAGAAAAATATGAAAAGCTAATAAATTTTTTTAAAGAAATATCAAAGGTGCCTAGAAATTCTAAAGAAGAAGGAAAAATTGCGGATTTTTTATGTGATTTTGCAATAAAAAGAAATTTAGAATATCTAAAGGATAAAAATAATAATGTGCTAATAAAAAGAAAGGCAAGTGCCGGCTTTGAAAATAGGAAGACAATACTATTTCAAGCGCATACAGATATGGTATGTGAAAAAGCACAAAATGGTACACATGATTTTACTAAGGACCCTATTGATATAGTTATGGAAGATAATATGCTTAAAGCAAAAGATACTACTTTAGGTGCAGATGATGGTATAGGAGTTGCTTTTTTAATGCTACTTTTAGATGATGATGAAATATTACATCCAGATATTGAATGCTTATTTACTACTCAAGAAGAAATAGGGATGAACGGAGCAAGGGCTTTTGATTACTCAGCAATTAAAGCATCTTACTTAGTAAACTTAGATGGAGAAGAAGAAAATACTGCAATAGTTGGCTGTGCAGGTGGAGTTACTGTTCATTATAGCAAGAATTTAGATAAAGAAGAAGTAGTAGATAATGTGTATGAACTTGAAGTATCAGGACTATATGGTGGACATTCTGGTGTTGATATAGATAAAGGAAGAATAAATTCAAATTATTTAGTAGCAAGGCTATTAAACGAGCTTGCAAACTTAAAGATTATCTCTTTTGTTGGTGGTAATAAAGATAATGCTATTGCAAATAGTACTAGAGCTGTATTTACAACATCAACAGTAACAGTTCAAGATACAATAAATAGTGCTCTATGCAAATTTAGATTTTCTAAAGAAGATAAAAATGTAAAAGTAAAAATACAAAGTATAGAAAATAAGAACTTAAAAGCTATAAGTAAATCTGAGAGTAAAGATATACTATCACTTATAATAAATTTAAAACAGGGGGTTATAGATTATAGTAGTGACGTTGAAGGACTTGTTGAAAGCTCAGGAAATATTGGCGTTGTAAGAATAGATGAAGATAATTGTACTATTACAGAATCACTTAGATCAAGTGTAGATATGAAAAGAGAATTGTATAAAAAGCAAAATAATGAACTTGCAGAAAAGCTTGGCTTTAGTATAAATGAGGAAGGCGAATATCCAGGCTGGAAATATAATCCTAATTCAAAGATTGAAAAAGTATATATTGACGCATATAAAAAAGTACACAACTCTCAAGAACCAATTGTTAGTGCAATACATGCAGGCGTTGAGTGTGGAATGATTTATGAAAAACTACCACATCTAGACATGATATCACTTGGTCCAGATGTAAAAGATGTACATACTGTTAATGAAACTTTATATTTGGACTCTTGCAAAAAAATGTTAGAAACAGTGTTGGAGATTATATTAAATTTAGATTAAGGTGCAACTGCGCCTTTTTTCTTTATTTTTTTACTAAATTATAGTATAATAGTTAGGAATTAAAGTGAGGTATTTTTATGATAATAGAAAAATTAAAAAGAGAAGATTTACCAAAATATAAAGCACTTATAGATGATGCTTTTGATGGTAGTCAAGACATGTCAAGCTATTTAGAATACGATGAAAATAATGATGCATATGAGATAATAGTTTTAAAAGAAAAAGAAGAAATAGTTGGAAGTATAACAATGTATAAGCTAAAATTATTTACTTTTTCTTTTCAACCTGCTATTGAACTATTTAATGTTGCTGTAAAAAGTGAATATAGAAGACACAACTTAGGAAAAATCTTAATTGAGTATGTAGTAGACTATGCAAAAGAAAATGGATATAAATCAATTCATCTTACATGCCTAGAAAACGAAAAGCCAGTTCATGATTTTTATGAAAATTGTGGCTTTAAAAAGGCAGAAAGTAGAAAATATAGTATGTATTTATAGGAGTAAATATGTATAGATTAAATAATGTAAAAATTAGAGATAATCTAACAGAAGAGCAAGTTATAAATATTGCACTTGAAAAATATAAAATAAAATCTAGTGATGTTAAAGAGGCACACATATATAAAAAATCTGTAGATGCTAGAGATAAAAATGATATATTATACAATTATTCAATTGATGTTATTTTAAAAGACGGTGTTCATGTAAAAAACGCAATTAAAGTAGAGCAAGAAGAAAAAACAACTGTTAAAGTTAAAAGAAAAAGTAACTATCAACCTATTATAGTAGGAAGTGGACCTGCTGGACTTTTTGCTGGACTTACTTTTATAGAAAATGGAATTACTCCAATTATTATTGAGCAAGGCAGTAAAGTAGAAAAAAGAGTGGAAGATGTGGACAATTTCCTTAAAAATGGTATCTTAAATAGTAGATCTAATATACAGTTTGGAGAAGGTGGTGCTGGTACTTTTTCAGATGGAAAACTTACTACAGGAAATAATTCAATATATTCTAGGAATGTTTTAGAACAGTTTGTAAGATTTGGCGCACCTAAAGAAATACTATACGTTGCAAAACCACATATTGGTACAGATAACTTAGTAAAAATTGTTAGAAATATTAGAGAATATATTTTATCTAAAGGTGGTACTTTTCTTTTTGATAGCAAGGTAACTGACTTTGAAATTAAAGATGGAAAAATTGAAGGAATATACGTGGAGAGTCAGAAAATTGAAACAGATTCTGTAATTTTAGCAATTGGACATAGTGCAAGAGATACATTTAAAACATTATATAATAAAGGTGTAGAAATGCAAGCTAAGAGCTTCGCAATTGGCGTTAGAATAGAACATTTACAAGAGGATATAAATGTTGCACAGTATGGAAAAAGTCCAAAATTTAAGTTACCACCAGCAGAATATAAACTTGTATATCATGCTAAAAATGGAAGAACTTGCTATACTTTTTGTATGTGTCCAGGTGGACAAGTTATGGCCTCATCATCTGAGGAAGGTACAATCGTTACAAATGGAATGAGTAGATTTTTAAGAGATGGGAAAAACTCAAATAGTGCACTACTAGTTAATGTAGAGCCTAAAGATTATGAAGGTGATACACCACTTGCTGGTATGTATTTTCAAGAAAAACTAGAAAAAGATACATTTGTTATGGGTGGCTCAAATTACTATGCACCAATACAAAGAGTTGATGATTTTATAAATAACCAAAAAAGTAAGTCTATTGGAAGAGTTGTTCCAACTTATCTTCCAGGAGTTACGCTTTCAAACTTAAATGAGCTTTTTCCTAAGTATATTACTGATACTATGAAAGAGGCAATAGTAAACTTAGATAAAAAGTTGGTAGGATTTGGAGCAGGAGATGCTATTTTGACAGCAGTAGAAACTAGAACTTCTTCTCCAGTACAAATAACTAGAGATAAAGAAAAATTAGAATCAAATGTTAAGGGCTTATATCCATGCGGTGAAGGAGCTGGATATGCAGGAGGAATAATGACAGCAGCGATTGATGGAATAAAAGTCGCTCTTGAAATACTTCAAAAGGAGTAGCTTATGATAAACTTTAAATTAAAAAAAGGGGTACTACTTAAAAGCTTAGTTACTTTTTGTATAATGGCAATAATGCTTGGACTAGCTATTTTCTATAGGTATATTTTAGATAGAAATGAAGCTAAAAGTAGGGCACAACAAGAAATTGAAAAAGAAGAAAAAATATTTGAAGAAGTAGAAACTACGGAATGTGCATACGTCAAACTATATACTATCTACGGTAATCATTTAAATATTAAAGGATATTTAAAAAATGAACAACAAGATATAGATAAAATAAAGCTAGTGCTAGTAGATTTAGATTTTAATAGTATTGAGTATGAGCTAAACATTAAAGAAAAAGAAGATAAAATAAATTTTAGTATGTCAGACAATATAAATGAGGGGATAGACTTAGAAAAAATACAAGAGGGAAAATATTTTGTATTTATTCAAACTATAAGTAACTCGCAAGATAAAGAGATAAAAAGGCTATATAATTTAAAAAATAATAGTGATTATACTGGTAATGAATACTATACTCTAACTAAAAATGGCATGAATAATAAAATTGAAATAAAATTTAAAGAAAGAGAAGATAGTAAAGACGAGAAAAAATACGAGTATATGTTTTTAAATGTAGAAGCTTCTACACTTCCAAGTAAAGTCTATGATATTGTGATTGACGCGGGACATGGCGGAAAAAGTCCTGGTGCTGCATATAATGGATTTGTTGAAAAAGATATAACTTTGGAATATGCACTTCAATTAAAGCAAAAACTAAAAGAAAAAGGATATAAAGTTAAGCTTACTAGAGATAAAGACGAATATGTTGAATCTTATGGAAATACAGGAAGAGCAGTTATGCCATATAGGACAAAAGCAAAGCTAGTATTATCTATACACTTAAATAGTAGTGCTTCAGAAAATGCTGAGGGCGGAGTTGAGGTGTATACACCAAACCATATGAACTTAACGTTTGCTAAATCTTTTGCAGATAATATTGTTAAGTATACAGACGGAAGATATTCTGTAAATAGCTATGCTAAAGCATTAGATGGAGTATATGTTAGAACATATACGCAAGCTGAAGTAGATGAAGCAATAGAATATGCGCACGAGCTAAACTATATGCCATATGAAAACTTATCTACAGACACACCATATTTATTTATGGTTCGTGAAACTGGTGGAATAATGACAAAAGCATATATTGATGGAAGAAATAAAGAAGAACTTAATAATCCATATAGAAATAGTAATATAGCTGCTGAGTCGTACTTGCTAGAACTTGGATTTATTAACTCTAAATTTGATTTAAACAATTTGTTACAAAAAAAAGAAAATTATATAAATGCTATTGTAGATAGTATAATAAATAATTATAAATAATTTAAAATACATAATATTTTTTAGTTAAATTAAAGTAATATTTTATAATTATAAAATATTGTAAATTTTATTGCATTGTATAATTTACAATGGTATAATTGCAGAGAAATAAGTAGTTGTAAGAGGTGTAATATACATGATAACAAAAGTAATAAAAAGAGACGGAAGAAAAGTTAATTTTAATATTGAAAGAATAGCAAAATCTATATACAAAGCAGCTAGCTCTGCTGGTGGGAAAGATTATTCTACAGCAGAAAAAATAGCTAAAGAAATATATGAAAAATTAGAAGAAAAACAAGAAAATAACCAAGTTACAACAGAACAAATACAAGAGATTGTAGAAGAAGTTTTAGCTATGGATGGTTATGATACTACTTTAGATATGTATTCTAAATACAGAAAAGAAAGAGATAGCAAAAGAGAGCAAGAGCTTGATATAACTCAAACTATGAAAAATCTAACATTTGCAGATGCTAAAGATAGTAACGTAAAAAGAGAAAATGCCAATATAAATGCAGATACTGCAATGGGTACTATGTTAAAATATGGCTCAGAAAGCGCTAAGAACTTTTATCATTTATGTGTATTAAAACCAGAACATTCACAAGCACATAAAAATGGAGATATCCATATTCATGATTTAGATTTTCTAACTTTAACTACAACTTGTTGTCAAATAGATTTAATTAAGTTATTTAAAGGTGGATTTTGTACTGGTGAAGGTTTTTTAAGAGAGCCACAAAGTATTGCAAGCTATGCTGCACTTGCTGCTATTGCAATTCAATCAAATCAAAATGATCAACATGGTGGTCAAAGCATACCAAATTTCGAGTATGCAATGGCAAATGGAGTAAGAGTATCATATAAAAAGGAGTACTTAAAAAATCTTGCTAAAGCAATTGAACTTCTTACAGATAAAGAGGAACCAGAAAAATTAGCAGAATATATCGTTAAATCTATTAAATATGATAAAGATATTGTCGCTACATATAAAGATTCGAATAATTATCTAGAAACAGAAAGAAAATATTTAAGTGAGTATCTAGATAAAGATACAATAGAAAAAATACAGAAATTTACTGTAAAATATACAGAAAAAGAAGTAGAAAAAGCAACTTATCAAGCAATGGAAGGTTTCATACATAACCTTAACACAATGCATTCGAGAGCTGGAGCACAAGTACCTTTTAGTAGTATAAACTATGGTCTTGATACTACTCCTGAGGGAAGACTTGTAATGAAGCAGCTATTACTTGCAACTGAAGCTGGACTTGGAAATGGAGAAACTCCAATATTTCCAATACAAATACTTAGGGTAAAGGAAGGAATAGATTACAACCCTGGTGATCCTAATTATGATATATTTAAACTAGCTTGTAGGGTATCAGCTAAAAGATTATTTCCTAACTTCTCATTTATGGATGCGCCTTTTAATTTGCAATATTACAAAGAAGGAGATTATAACTCACAAGTTGCATACATGGGATGTAGAACAAGAGTTATGAGTAATATTCATGATAGAAGTCGTGAAGTTACTTGTGGAAGAGGAAATTTAAGCTTTACATCAATAAACTTACCAAGACTTGGAATAAAGGCAAAAGGTGATGTAGAAAAATTCTTTGAAATGCTAGATGAAAAAATAGACTTGGTAATAGACCAGTTAAAAGCAAGATTTGAAATTCAAGCGAATAAGAGAGTATACAATTATCCATTTTTAATGGGACAACATGTATGGCTTGATTCAGAAAAACTTAAAAATACAGATAAGGTAGGAGAAGTGCTAAAGCACGGCTCATTAACTATAGGATTTATAGGACTAGCAGAATGCTTAAAAGCTTTAATTGGAAAGCATCATGGCGAAAGTGAAGAAGCAAGAGAGCTTGGTCTTAGAATCATTGGACATATGAGACAAAGAGTAGATGAACAATCACAAAAGGATAAGTTGAACTTCACTCTTATAGCAACTCCTGCTGAGGGCTTGTCAGGAAGATTTGTAAAGATAGATAAGAAAAAATATGGAGTTATAGAAGGAGTAACTGATAGAGAATATTATACAAATTCATTCCATGTACCAGTATACTACAAGATTAGTGCATTTAATAAAATAAAGATAGAAGCACCATATCATGAGCTTACTAATGGTGGACATATAAGCTATGTAGAATTAGATGGTGATCCTACTAAAAACTTAGAAGCTTTTGAGCAGATTATTAGATGCATGAAGGAGTCTGGTATTGGTTACGGCTCTATAAATCATCCAGTAGATAGAGATCCAATATGTGGATTTACTGGAATAATAAAAGATAAATGTCCTTGTTGTGGAAGAAGAGAATTTGAAGAGGTAGAAAATGTCCACGAAAGGATAAAAAGAATAGGGGGAAGATAGTATGAAAATTAACACAAGTGGTGAAACTATTTCACAGGAGGAAATCAATGAGTATGTAAAGTATGTACAGGCAAAATACCCAGATAAAGAAATTGCCACATTAGATTTAAATGTGAATGGAGATTATGTAGATTTAAACTATACTTTTGAAAATGATGTTCCATTTGAAAGAATAAGGAGAATAACAGGATACCTAGTAGGAACTCTAGATAGATTTAATGATGGTAAAAGAGCAGAAGAAAGAGATAGAGTAAAACATGACGTATTGTTATAAAGATGATAAAATTAAGATTGCTGGACTAGTAGAAGAATCAATTGTTGATGGACCAGGACTTAGATTTGTTATTTTTACACAAGGCTGTCCTCATAATTGTAAAGGATGTCATAATCCTCAAACTCATGATTTTGAGGCTGGACAATTTGCAAGTATCGAGGAGCTAAATAAGAAGATTTGTGATAATCCAATGCTTAGGGGAGTAACTTTAAGTGGCGGTGAACCTTTTATGCAGGCTAAACAACTTTCAAAGTTAATCTCAACTTTAAAAAGCAAAAATTTAGATGTAATTACGTATACTGGTTTTAAATTTGAAGATTTACTAGATGCAGCAAATGAAGATAATGGGTATTTAGAGTTACTAAAAGATACAGACATACTTATAGATGGAAAGTTTGAAGAGGATAAAAAAGATGAGAGTTTATTGTTTAAAGGAAGCTCTAATCAGCGAACAATAGATGTTAAGAAGAGCTTGGAAAAAGGAAGAGTTATAGAATATAACTTTTACTAAAATGAGGAGGAAAAATGGAGGATAATAAATTTGACTTTAAGTTTTTAAATAAAGTCATGTATATAGCTACGTTTATACTTATATTCTTAGGACTTAGAGAAATTGGCGTAATAAAAGCAGTTGTTGAGTTGCTATTAACACTCACACCACTTTACGTTGGTATTGTTATATGCTGGATATCTCAACCACTAGCAAATAAATTAAGAAAATTTGGGCTAAGTAAAGGCTTGTCTGCTATAATTTCACTTATAATAATTTTTGCTATTGTCGGACTTGCGCTATCATATATTATTCCTGTTATTATTTCACAGGTAACACAGTTTGTAAAAGACTTGCCGTCGCTATATACAAGTGCAGTAAATAGAATAAATTTAATACTATATGATAGGTTTGGAGTAGATTATCAGATATCATCTAATATTGCAGATTTAGATATAATATCAGATTATATGGGAGATATACTAAGTTATTCTATAGATACAGTTCAAAAAGCAAGTGGCTTTTTAATTAGTGCTGTTACAGCAATAATAATATCATTCTTTATGGTTAAAGATATGGATAGAACTAAAAATAACGTAATAGTATTTCTATCTAAAAATGGAAAAGATTCCAACAGATACAAAATGCTTGTTGAAATGGATGAAATAATAAATTCTTATGTTAGAGGTCTTTTATTAGACAGTATAATAGTAGGCATTATGACTACTATTGTATGTATGGTTTTAAAATTAAAATATGCTGTTATTTTTGGTATAATTATAACTTTCTTAAATTTAATACCATATATTGGAGCCTTTATATCATATGTTATTACTTCACTATATGCTTTAACAGTTGGTGGACCAGTACTTGCAATAATAACATTCATAGCATCATTTATAGTTCAAATGATAGATGCTAATATACTACAGCCTAATATAATCGCAAAGTCTGTAAAGCTGCATCCAGTAGTAGTAATATGTGGATTACTAGTATTTGAAAAGTTATTTGGAGTAATTGGTATGGTTATAGCAATGCCTGTATTAGCAATACTTAAAATCTATATTAAATATAAATTTGGTATAAACTTTGATAGTGGAGAAGAAGAACAGCATAAAAAGAAAAAAATAATAGCTAGAAATTTAAAAAAAGAGATAAAAAATGAGAAGATTTAATTCTTCTCATTTTTTTCTATTAAAATTTCATGTAATTTCTTCATAAAATATTCAGATTTTTTGGTATCTACTATTATATTTATTGCTAGCTCACTAAAAGATATCATATATATTTCTACATTTTCCTCATTTGCTGCTTTGAATATTTTAGATATTGCATCTCTATTTGAGAGCATCATTGGGCCAACAATACATATCTTAGATACGTCATCTTTTTTAGTAATAAAATGAATTCCAAAATCTTCTTTAAGATTTTTTTGAACTTTACTTCCTTTAGAGTTATGAAAAGTTCCTTTTGCTGAGATTTTTATATTATATTCTTTAGCCAAGTTAACTGACCTATTATGAAGTACTTTTGCACCAGCAGAGGAAGCTTCAAGCATTTCATCAAAGGAAATTTCATTTAAAAGTTTAGAGTTTGGTATAATCTTAGGATCTGCTGAATATATACCATCAATATCGCTATATATCTCACATTTTTTTGCATTTAAAGCTCCTGCAAGTGCAACTGCTGTTAAATCTGAGCCACCTCTTCCAAGTGTTGTTATATTTCCAAGCTTATCAATTCCTTGAAATCCAGTAACTATTGTTATGTATTTATCTTTTAAATATGACAAGATATTTGAAGTTGTCACATCTATTATTTTAGCATTTCCATAATTAGAATCTGTTATAATTCCAGCTTGCCAGCCTGTTAGGCATATGCTATTATATCCTTTAGAATTTAGCATTAAAGAGAGTAGTGATGCTGTTTGCATTTCACCAGTTGCAAGTAAAAAGTCTAAGTCTTTTTTAGATATATCCTGATAGTTATCTGTATATGTTTGAGCAAGAGATAATAAGTTGTTTGTAGTTTTGCCTTGAGCTGATACAACAATTACCATTTCATTACCTTTATTTTTTTCTTTTATAATCTTATTACATATTAGTTCTAGTTTTTCTTTATTTTCAACAGAACTACCACCATATTTTTGTACAATAATATTCATAAATTCACCACCATAATGTATTGTATGCTTTAAATAACAAAATGTTATTTATTTGTTCTATTAAACATATTTATTAAGTAGATTACTTGACATAATACGATTTAGATGATATAATATAGGAGCGAGTAAATTTTTAAATGTAATAGCAAGTGATATTACAGGAGGTGAAAAAAGAATAAAAAGGAGGTAGGAGTAAACGTAAAACGTTTAAAAAGTTATTCGAAAAAATTATTAAGGAGGAATTTTAAATGAAAACGTACAAATTTATCTCAAGACTTGTTGTTGGAATTGCACTTATTGTTTTAGCAGGCATTATGATTTGGACCGCATTTAACACAGTAGTGGTACCAAGATTACCTTTAAGAAGTGGAGCAGACTATGTTCAAGATATGTCAGGTAGCTTAACTGAACCAGACAAAACATATGCTGTAAACGCCATTTCAAAAGCAGCTAGAGATAACAAAATAGCGATAGTATTAGACTATCAACTTACCACCTTTGATATCACAGATTCATACATTGAAAAAGCAGTAGGGGGCTTAGTAGACAATGTATATAAGAATCAACCTTATGTAGTATACACGTATTTTAAAGACACGAATAGATTAGTCATTACAACTAATATAGATGACGAGTCTAAAGATGTAGTAGATAAGACTAAAGTCGATATTGACACTAACGCAAAAATTGTCAAGGAGATTTTATATTATCAACAAAATCTTGAAAGAAAAATGGGACTAAAAAATTGGAATTTCAATTTAACACCAACAGCAGCAAGAAACACTATTTTTGAGACAGTAGGTTCAATTATACTACTTATTCTTGGATTTGGTGTATTACCAGGTAACTTAAGAAACCCATTTAAAAAACGTGCTAAAAGAGTAAAACAGGAGGGCTAGTAAACATATATAAAGATTGTTAAATTATTTTAACAATCTTTTTTTATTTGTTGATAATTTAAAAATTATAATATATAATGTTTTCGAGGTGTTGATATGAAATTTAGTATAAATGGATTTAAAATAACTGATGATGTTGATTCGTCAAGAAGAAATACTACTACTAGTAGTAGAGCATCGCTTAATGGAGTGCCAAAAGAGCAATTAAGGGTTCTTTATATTCTTGCAATGGTTGTATTTCTTGGCATTATATTATTTAATGTTTTTGGATTTGTAAAATATTTAAAAAACGACAATATTTTTGTAGATGTAGATGCAAGAATAGTAGGAAATCAAACTAAAATAGAAACAGAAGAAGATAGCGATGGCTATGAGTACAAAAAAACTCTTTATGCACCTGTATATGAATATGTAGTTGATGGTAAAACTTATAGGCATGAATCTAGTACTTACCAAAGTGTATATAATAACATTGGAACTATGACAGTATTAAAGTATAATCCAAATAATCCAAGCGAAGTAATGGAAGCTACAGGACTTAGTTCTAAATTTATGGGAGTAATAGTCGGAATAGCTGGTTTGATTGCTGTAATAATTGCATATGTACATATAGGTAAGGGAAAAAACGAATCAATAACTGACTCTGAAGAGTAAAAATAAAGATTGCTAAATTATTGAAATTTAGCAGTCTTTTTTTATATTATAGGAATTATTTCCAAAACAAAAAAGGATATTTATTATATAATGGTACAAAATATATTGATTTTGGGGT
>CANROM010000023.1 GCA_947632225.1 uncultured Clostridia bacterium
CAGTTAAGTAGTCACTCAACCTACAATTCGTGTTAAAAAATATGTGAATATTGTACAATAATATCAAAGGAGAGTGTAAATATGAATCAGGAAAAAATAGGTAAGTTTATTGCACAAAAAAGAAAAGAAAAAAATTTAACACAAGTACAATTCGCAGAAAAACTAGGAGTTAGTGATAGATCTGTATCAAAATGGGAAAACGGAAGATGTATGCCAGATTTATCTTTATTTGAGCCTATATGTACAATACTTGAAATATCTATAAATGAATTTCTAAGTGGAGAAGAGATACCAAAGGAAAAATATGAAAAGAAAGCAGAAGAAAATATGCTTCAAACAATAGACTATACAGGCAAAAAGATAAAGCATACTAAGGCTATTTATATGACAATTTTGGGAGTTGTACTTCTTTTAATTGCAACTTTACCTACTCTTTTTTGTATAGATATTACAAGAATGAGAAATAATGAGCCTGTACTATTTAGTACTTGGGGATATGAGTATGTTCCACCTATAAATTTAGACGTTGAAAATATGGAAAAATGTATTAGGGAATATTTAGTAAAAGAAGAAGAAAAGAATAAACATTATAATAATGAAAAATCTTTTGTAGCAATGAGAACATACTTTATAGATGAAAAATCTGAAGAAAAGTACTATGTATATGCTTGGATATTACAAGAAGCATACTATGAAAAAGATGGAAAAATAGAGAAAGACACAGCATATTCTATACCACATAAGTTTGAGCTTACTAAAGAGGATGATAATTACATTGTAACAGATTATACAATACCTAGAGATGGAGAATATTATGAAAGAGATATAAAAAATATTTTTCCTAAGAGCGTGCTAAATGATATGGAAGATGTACATACTGATGGAACAATAGAAAGACTTCAACTAGAAATTGATGAAAAGGTAGAATTATATTTTCATAAGTAAAAGATAAGGAGATAATTGCTAATTATCTCCTTTTGTGTTATTATTTTGTAAATAGTTAAGGAGTATTAAATGAATAAAGAAGAAGTAATTAAGTATTGTTTAGAGCTTCCTGGTACATTTGAAGATCATCCTTTTAAAGAAGATTTTGTATCAGTTGTACTAAAACATAAAACAAATAAAAAATGGTTTGCACTAATAATGGAAGTAAAAGGAGAAATATATTTAAATGTAAAGACAGATCCTATGTATTCTGAGCTTTTAAGGAGTAGTTATGATTATATAATACCTGCATATCATATGAATAAAGAGCATTGGAATACAATTATACTAGGTAAAAATTGCGATAAAAGTTTAGTAGAAGAACTACTTGAGCAAAGCTATGAACTAACAAGAAAGTAAAATCAGAGAAATCTGATTTTTTTCTTTTAATAATATGTTAATTGTTATTTAACAAACTCGTTTTAATAAATGTAAGGACTAAAATAAAAAAATTTTATATTTAGTAACTTAGTTGTAACTTTTAATGTAATATAATTAAACTAGATGAAAGGAGTTTTTCATTATGGAAATTTTAAAAGTAGAGAATTTAACTAAAATTTATGGAAAAGACTCAACTAAAGTTGTAGCTTTAGATAATGTATCTTTTTCTGTAGAGAAAGGGGAGTTTGTTGCAATAGTTGGAGCTTCTGGTAGTGGAAAATCTACACTACTACATTTAATAGGTGGAGTAGATAGACCAACAGCTGGTAAAGTGTATATTGATGGAAAAGATATCTTTTCTTTTAATGATGACAAACTTGCAATATTTAGAAGAAGACAAATTGGCTTAATTTACCAGTTTTATAATTTAATACCAATACTAAATGTTGAGGAAAATATAACATTGCCACTTTCACTAGATAATAGACAAATAGATAATGCTAAATTAAACAATATGCTTAAGCTTCTTGGACTCGAAAAAAGAAAAAATCATTTACCAAATGAGCTTTCAGGTGGTCAACAGCAAAAAACAAGTATAGGTAGAGCACTAATTACTAACCCTACTATAATACTTGCAGATGAGCCTACAGGAAACTTAGATACAAAGTCAAGTGATGAAATAGTAGCACTACTTAAAAAGTCAAATAAAGAACTAAAGCAAACAATTATAATGATTACACATAATATGGAAATTGCAAAATGTGCAGATAGGATAATTAAAATTGAAGATGGAAGAATAGTTTCTGAGGTGTAGCCTATGAAAGTACTTAATAAACTAACTATAAAAAACTTAGAACTAAATAAGAAAAGAACAATAGTAACAGTAATAGGAATAATGCTATCTGTAGCTTTAATTACAGCAGTTGCTTCAATGTATTCAAGCTTAATTGCATCTTTAATTAAGTATGAAGTAGCTCAAAAAGGACATTTCCACGTAGTATATTATGATGTACCGTCACAAGAAATAGAAACATTTAGAAATAATAGACAAATTCAAAGTCTATATTTAACTCAAAATATAGGTTATGCAAAACTTGAAAACTCAAAGAATGACTATAAACCATATGCATATGTTAAAGCATTTACTAAAGAATCACTTGAAAATTTATCTGTTAAATTAGTTGATGGAAGACTACCAGAAAATAACAACGAGATTTTAATACCAACACATTTAAAGACAAATGGAAGAATAGAGTTAAATATTGGAGAAGAAATCACTTTAGATATAGGTAGAAGGGTAGATACAGAAGACGGTGTAGAACTTAACCAAAGTAACCCATTGCATCTATATGATGTAGATGATGAATCATATGAAGAACTAGGGTTTTCTAGTGTTTTAGAGGAAAAAATTGTAGATACAATTACAAAAACATATAAGATAGTGGGAATTATTGAGCGCCCTGCATCAAATATTGAATCATATTCTGCACCAGGATATACATTTATTACATACCTAGATGATAACAATATTACAGGAAATATGGATATATTTGCAGAATATACAAAAAAAGGTTCAAAAAACTATCTAAATGTTACAGCAAATATTTTAGATGTTGATGAAGAGGCATTTAGAATATTAAATACTGAAGAAGTATTTAAATTAACACAAGATGAAGTTAGTAAACTATATGATAGATTAGGCGAGATTAAGTATGATTATGCAGTAAATGACTATTTAATTATGCTTGAAAATAACCCAATAAAAGCTGCAGGTATAGGAGGTCTTGAAACTGTTATAGCAATAGTATGTGTTATTATAGTAATAACTTCTGTATTTTGCATTAAGAATAGTTTTGATATTTCTATTACAGAAAAAACAAAACAATATGGAATGTTAAGAAGTGTGGGAGCTACTAAAAAGCAGATTAGGAAAAATGTATTTTATGAGGCAACAATACTAGGTGCAATTGGAATACCACTTGGAATAGTTGCAGGTATTTTAGCATCAGTAATCTTAGTATATGTTGTAAATATCTTTCTTGCAAGTGGAATAGGAGTAGAGCTTGAATTTGTATTTAAGTTTTCTATAATAGCAATAATATTGGCTATTATACTTGGAATAGTAACAATATATTTATCTGCAATTAGAAGTGCTTTTAGAGCATCTAAAGTATCACCTATAGAATCTATTAGAAATAGTGCAAATATTAAAATAAAAGCTAAGAAAATAAAAGGCTCAAAAATAATAAATAAACTATTTGGAATAGGTGGGCAAATATCATATAAAAATCTAAAGAGAAATAAAAAGAAATATAGAACAACAGTTATATCAATAATAGTATCTGTAGCTGTGTTTATTGCACTTACAGGTTTTATGAATAGTGCTTTTTATGCATTAGAAGATGAGCTAAATCTTTTTGACTATAACTTAACTGTACTAGTCAATGAAAAAGAAGGTTTTGATAAAGCAGTAGAAACTACAACTCTTGCTGGAATAAAAGACTACTCAATATATAGAGATGATGTATACAATATACCAAATGTAAAATATAATACAGAATATCTTCTTAAAACAAGAAAAACAGATAAAGTTAAAGATAATAGCTTTGTTTTAACAATAGCCTCAATAGGAGAAGAACAGTATAATAAATATATAAAGAGTCTTGGACTAAAATATGAAGATGTTAAAGATAAAGCCATTTTATTTGATGATATTGAATTTAACTTTTGCGCACAAGGTGGTAGGGTAGAAAGTAGTAAAATGAGGCAGTTTGCATATAAAAGAGGAGATGTAATTGAAGGAAATATAGAGGATAAAGATGTTAATTTAGAAATTGCATATGTGGCAAACGAGCTTCCTTTTGGACTTTCAGATCATGATTATATGAGTATGATTATTGTAAGCGATGAATTATTTGATAGTATTGCAAAGTCAAATAATATGACTATATACTATGACACAGAAAATGCAAATAAACTTCAAGATGAAGTAGAGGAAATGCTAGCAGAGGTAAGTTGCAGTATTAACAATGTTGATGAAGAGGCAAGAATTATGAATAATATGTTTATACTTATTGGTATTTTCTTATATGGATTTATCATAGTTATATCACTTATTGGTATTACTAATATATTTAATACAATTACAACTAATATGGAGCTTAGAAGACAAGAGTTTGCTATGCTTAAGTCTATAGGTATGACTAAAAAAGAGTTTTCTCGTATGATTAGACTTGAAAGTATATTTATGGGAGTAAAATCATTACTATTTGGACTTCCAATAGGAATGATACTAGCAGCTTTAATAGCATTCTTCTTATCTGAAGGAAATATAAAATCACTTGGAATTAAATATCTAATTCCATTTAATGGCATAATTATTTCAGTTATAGCTGTATTTTTACTTATTACTTGTATTATGGGCTATTCTATGAGTAAAATAAATAAGCAAAATATTATTGAAACTATAAGAAATGAAAATATTTAATATAAAGGGGCGAAAGCCCTTTTATATTATGGTATAATATACAAAAAAAGGAGGAAGCTCATGAATATTTTACTAGTTGAAGATAATACTACAATCATAAAAGGAATAAAATACTCTTTTGAAGTAAATAATTATACAGTTGTAGCTAAGAGCTCAGTAAAAGAAGCAACAAATTATTTAAGTAAAAATGAAAGAGTAGATCTTGCAATATTAGACATTGCACTTCCTGATGGTAATGGTATTAAGCTGTATGAAAATGAGATAAAAACAAGAGGAATACCAGCAATATTTTTAACAGCTAAAGATGATGAGGAAACAGTAGTAAAAGGCTTAAATATAGGTGCAGAAGATTATATAACAAAACCATTTAGCATTAAAGAATTGCTAGCAAGGGTAAATAAAATATTATTAAGACTAAATAAACATAGTACTATACAAGTAAAAGATATAAGTATAGATATGGATAAGATGATAGTTACTAAAAATGGTGATAAGATAGAGTTAACATCTCTTGAATTAAAACTACTACATTTGTTATTTTTAAATGTTAATAAAGTAGTAACTAGAAATACAATTTTAGATAAGATATGGGAGTGGACAGGCAACTATGTAGATGACCATACTGTAACTGTATATTTTAAAAGAATAAGAGAAAAGCTAGGAACAGATATTATAGTTACAATTAAAGGAATAGGTTATAGGATAGACAGTGAAAAATAAAGTAAAATTAAAAAAATATATAGCTATAATAGTTATAGTATATATTGCATTGCTTTTTATGTTCCTAGCATTAAATATATATGAGCTTGATGTGTATAATAAAAACTATAACATTAAAATACTAGAAATCGTAAATAAAGTAAAAGAAGATTATCCAGATGTATCTGAAAATGAAATAATAGAAATATTAAATAGTAAAAATAGTAATGAGAATATACTTAAAAAATATGGTATAGATATACTAAAAGATAATGTACTACTAGAAAATGAAAAGGTGCAGTATGTGTTTCTTTTACTAAATATAGGAGCATTAGTAATTACTATAGCTATCACAATTATTATTTTTACAATATATGAAAAAAGAAAAGACAAAGAATTAAAAGAGATAACAAAATATATAGAGGAAATAAATAGGAAAAACTATTCTTTAAAAATAGATGGAATATCTGAAGATGAGCTTTCAATTTTAAAAAATGAAATATACAAAACAACTATAATGCTAAAGGAAAGTGCAGAAAATTCAAGGAAAGATAAAATAGAGCTAAAAAAATCTTTAGAAGATATATCTCACCAAATAAAGACACCACTTACGTCTATTTTAATAATACTAGATAATTTAATAGATAACCCTAATATGGATGAAAGTACTAGATATGAGTTCATAAGAGATGTTAAAAGAGAAGTAGTAAATGTAAACTTTCTAATACAAGCTATATTAAAATTATCTAGTTTTGAATCTAATACAGTAAGTTATATAAAAGAAAAAAATAATATAAATACAATTTTAGAGTATGCAATAAAGAATGTATCTACTCTTTGTGATTTAAAAAACGTGGGAATAGAGTTAAAAGATAAGCCAGATATAGAGCTAGTTTGTGACTCTAAATGGCAAATAGAAGCACTTACTAATATATTAAAAAACTGTGTTGAACATTCTAAAAGTGGCGGTAAAGTAATTATAGACTGCAATAAAAATAATGCGTATATTCAACTTGTAATTAAAGACTTTGGAGATGGAATATCTAAAAAAGATTTACCACATATATTTGAAAGGTTTTATAAAGGTGAAAACTCCACTCCTGATAGTATAGGAATAGGACTAGCATTATCTAAGGCTATAATAGAGCAAGATAATGGTAAGATAAATGTAAAATCAGATAAAGACGGTACACAATTTATAATAAAATATTTTAGAATATAAACTAATAAATTTTGAAGAAAATATAAAAAAATAAAGATTTAAGAATGCGGAAAAAAGGATATCATTTATGATAAAGGGTATCCTTTTTTTTTTACAAAATTTCACAAATGTTACAACTATGTTTTAAAAAAATAAAAACACTTAGCAAATACAGTAATATAGCTAAAAATCCAAAATTATATTTAATTAAATGATATAATTAAAGCAAAGTTTCAAAATACGAAGAAGAGGATGTATATGAGGAAAAATAAGGGCAAGAAAGTTGCTATTATAGCGACAATTTTAATTGCTGTGATGTATATATTTGTATTTAGAAGTAACATATTTGTTAACTTCCAAAACATGCGAGAGCAAATTGGAAGTTCAACTATTACTGATGTAAATCAAACTATGTATATTTTTACAGTGAGGTACATGTATGCAAGAACAGGTAAAGTAGCATTAAATAAGGACGTATATTGCTATGATGAGGGTGAAGAAATAAATCTACCTGTGCCTAGTATAGATGGATACACATCAAATGTTACAGAAATACATTATACAATAAATGAAAGCACTTTAGAAGAGTTAAAAAAATTAGATAATGTAAAAGTAGAAGAACAAGAAGGCTTTCCTAATATTCACAAAATATATTATACTGTAAATTATAATCCATCAGCTTCAAGTTACAAAGTTAATATATATAAACAAAAAATAGAAGCAGATGGTACGTTAGATTATAACTTAGAAAAAACAACAACTTATGATTCTGATGTATTTATTGGTGATACTGTTGAAATAGAAGCAGAAGAAATGGAAGGATATACATTAAATACTGAAAAAACTAATTTAAATGCTGAAGTAAAAAAGGATGGAGCAGATTTAGATTTATATTATGATTTAAATCAGCATTATTTGTTCTTTGATACAGATGGTGGTACAAACCAAGATGCTATATCTATATATTATGGGGAAAATGTATCATCAAAACTTGATACCGTTCCAATACCTACTAAATCAGGATATACTTTTAAAACTTGGGAATGTATAGAGAATGAAGAATCATCTGCAAAGGCAATAACACCAGAAAAGATGCCAGATAGTGATTTGTTCTTTAGAGCTATATATGAAGAGGGGGATGCTTCATTTACTATAATCTATTTCCTTCAAAATGCTGACGATGAAGGATACACAAATATCGGTACGTATATTGTAGGTGTAGATGGCGATAATATGGTAAAAACAGGTACCAATATACATGATATTCCTGGTATACATGGTATTGTAGACAATGGTATGAGAAGACTTAAACCGGACGAAATACAATTCTTTACACGTAACGAAGCCAAGAGCCATGAATCGCTTAATGAAAATGTTTCCGGTGATGGAACTACTAACGTAAAAGTGTATTATGATAGAAAAGTATATACTATAAATTTTATGATTAGTAGGGCTACTACAAGTGGATGGAATACAACTCATCAAATTGCTACTGGTACAAATGGAAGTGTTGATGGTGCTGCTTGGCACACTGTAAATCAGGCTTCAACAATGACAGTTAATGGTGTTGAATATAAAGATGATGAGTATAGTATAACTGCTAAATATAATGAAACAATATTGGATAAATGGCCAGTTGTTGCCGATGTAAATGATAATGGAAGTTATCACTTTATAAGTTGGGGAACAGATAGCAGGTCTGGTTTTTATCAAGGCCATAGCAATAAAAATATTTTAGGAAGATATTTTACAATGTCATCAGAACTTATTATTGACCCTAATGATGAGAATACAGTGCATACATTGGTAGCATATTGGGCTACATCAGCAAATTATTATACTTATCACTATATGTTTGAAAATATAAATCAATCCAATACATCTGGTTCAGAACAATATAGAGGAAAATATTATACAGAAGATAGGAGTGCTTTAGTTAGATCTACAAATACTAGAGAAAATCAAAATGGTCCTGATGCTTGGGGATTAACACTTATAGGAAAATCTTATGATGGAAGTGGTTCGTCAGGTGGTGGCACTGTGAATGCTCCAGTTGACATTTACCTTTATTATGATAGAGTTAAATATGAAATTACTTTTAATAATTTAAGTAAAGACTATATACCTAGTGCTAGCAGTATTGAAGGACTAAGTAATTATGGTATATATCGTGAAAAAAATTCAGAAGACGAATACAAAATATATGCACAGTACGAATCGAATATATCAATTTTAGAAAATGCTTGGCAAGATTGGAAAAATGATTTAGAAAATCCATTTGAATATCCTGTAGCAGATGAAGCAAATACTGATTGGGTGTTTGAAGGATGGTTTTATGATCCGGAATATGAATATCCGGTTGAGTGGGATAACTTAGAGATTAACCAGAACCTTACACTTTATGCAAAATGGGATGCCCCTAGATATACAGTTACATTTGACGTAAATCAAGGAGTTTGGAGAAGTGGTATAAGTTTATATACTAGAACACAGGATGGAAAATATCAAAGAAATGTTTTAACAGGAACTGTGATGAATCAAGGAATGAAACCGCTTGATCCAACAAGAACTGGATACAAATTTCTTGGATGGTATTACACTAATGATGTTGGAGAAAAAATAGAATATACATTTAATGATAGTCAAATTGTTACTCATAACCTAGAGCTTACAGCTGAATGGGAGCCTAGATCAGAAGGAAGCTATATTGTAAGATATTATAAAGCAAGATATGATGCTGATGGTAACTTAATTACAGATGTAACTCAATATAATGATGATGAAGATAAACTTTTACCAGACAAAAATGTTACAGGCATAAAATACAATACTACAGTTACAGAAGAAGCAGCTGTTGTAGAAAATGATAGCTTATACTTTGTAGATAAAGCAGAAAAATCTCTTAAAGTTACAACTGATACTGCAAGCAATGTAATTAATTTCTTCTACACACCACAACCTAGTATGAAATATAGAGTATACTACGTTTTAGATGACGGAAAAGTATATGAAAATGGAGAAGTTCCACCAGAGAATAAGCAATTAGCTCCATCAAAAGAAGGAGAATTCCAAGTAAGAAATACTGGAGATAATTATGATGACATTTATACAGTAACAGAAGACTTTAAAGAGCTTGATGGCTATCAAGTAGATGCATATAAAAAATTCTTAGTATTAACTACAGATAAAAATAATAATGAAGGTGCTCATAACACAATTTATTTCTATTATAAAAAGGTAGAAAATAAAGGAAAATTTGAAGTAAACTATTACTTTATGCAAAAAGATGGAACTTATCCTAAAGAACCAGATTTTAAATATTCTGGTGAAGACTCTGTTGGTACACAGATTCATGCTATAAATTATGAAGATTATTTAGATCCAAACTCAGAAGATGGACAAAGATTATATCCAGGACATGAGTTTGATAGAGAACATAGTGATATCTTAATGATAGTTATTACAACAGAAGGAACTGCAGAATTACATTTATACTTTAAAAATAAAGAATATAGTGTAAGCTATGATACTATGGGTGGTGAATGGACAGATGAAAGAGATATTTATACTGTAACAGAAAACCACGAAGTATATGAAGAAAAAGTTGAGTATCAACATAATGCAAATGAACCATCTGAGCCTACAAAAAAAGGCTATAGGTTTGTAGATTGGTATGATGAAGCTACAGATGCTCCATATAATTTTGAGGATGAAGTTGTAGACGATGTAAATATATATGCAAAATGGATAAAACTTCAAAATATTACTGTAAAGAAAGTATGGGAAGATAATAACAACCAAGATGGAAAGAGAACAAGTGAAATTGAGTTTGTTCTAAAAGCTAATGGTGTAGAAGTGCCTGAATATAGAAACGTTAAATTAAATGCGGATAATTCTTGGCAACAAACTATAGAAAACTTAGATGTTACAAATCTTGATGGAGAAGATATTGTTTATACAGTAGAAGAATTAAATGTACCAGATGGCTATACTAGTGAAGTATTATTAAATAAAGATACAAATACTTATACTATAACAAATACACATGAACCTGAAACTAAACAGATAACTATAAATAAAGTATGGGAAGATAATAATGACCAAGATGGACTAAGACCAGAAAACGTAGAATTAGAGCTATATGCTGGAGAAGATTTTGAGAGCAGAATTGAGTTAAGTGGTGAAGATTCTACATGGACACAAACACTTACAGTACCTGTATATAAAGCAGGAAATGAAATAGACTATAATGTTCATGAAGTATACGTTCCAGGCTATACTACTACTTATTCTAATGAAGGCGATACATATACTGTAACAAATACACATACACCAGCAGTTAAAGATATAACTGTAGAGAAAGTATGGCAAGATGGAAATGACCAAGATGGACTAAGACCAGAAAGTGTAGATGTTGAACTTGTTAAAGATGGAGCAGTAGAAAAAACAATAACTTTAAATGATGAAAATGGATGGACTGATAGCTTTAGAAATGTAGCTGTAAATGAAAATGGCGAAGAAATTTCATATACAGTAAGAGAAAAAGAAGTACCTCCAGAATACACATCATCACAAACAAATGACGGAGATAAGTATACAATAACTAACTCATATACACCAAAAGTTAAGAGTATAACTATAACAAAAGTTTGGGAAGATGATGATGATAGAGATAGATTAAGACCATTAAATGTTAATGTTGATCTAAAAGCAAATGGAAGAAAAGTTGGACAAACTATAGAATTAAATGGTGCAAATGGCTGGAGCTATACAGTAGATAACTTACCTGTATGTGCAAACGGCACACCAATAGATTATGAAATAGAAGAGGAACAAGTTCCAAATTATACTACAGTAACTTTAGAAACAGATGATGGCTTTACTATTACAAACACACATGAAGTTTTAAAGACTACTAGAATAGTTACAAAAGTATGGAATGATAATAACAACCAAGATGGAAAGAGAAAAGGTAGTGTTACAGTAGAGCTACTTGCAAATGACACTATACTAGATACAATAGAATTAAATGATGCAAACGGATGGACTCATACTTTTGATGACCTTAACTTAAATGATGAAGGTACAAATATAAATTACATATTTAACGAGCAAGAAGTAACAGATTATACACCAAGCTATGCATATGATGCTCAAGGAAATTGTACAATAACAAATGAACATACTCCTGAGATGAAAAATATTACTGTTACAAAAGTATGGAATGATAATAGCGACCAAGACGGAAAACGTCCAGAAAATGTAACTATAAATCTACTTAAAAATGGTGAAGTGGATAAAACAATGACATTATCTGAAGATACAGATGAGTGGAGTGGTGTATTTGAAAATCTACCAGTTTACGAATCTGGTTCAATGATAAATTACACAGTAGAAGAGCCTGATGTTAATGATTATTATACAGTAAATATTGAGCCAAATGTAGCAAACGCAGACTCATATACTATAACTAATACACATATACCTGAAACTAAAGATAGAACTGTTACTAAAATATGGAGAGATGGTTCAAATAAAGATGGATTTAGACCAGATAGCATACAATTTGAACTATACAAAAATGGTGAAAAATATGCAGGTCCAATAACATTAGATGAATCAAATCAAGCAAGTGGAATAGCATATAATAGTTCAAATGAAAATGATGATTCAACAAATAGATGGATATATACATTTGAAGATTTACCAGTATATGAAAATGGTGAGGTAATAAATTGGACTGTAAAAGAAGTGTCAGATGTAGCTCCTTATGGTACAATTTATGATCAAAAGAACTTAATAATATTTAATGCTTATCCACCAGAAGAAGAAATATCTGTTCAAAAAGTATGGGATGATGAAGATGATGCTGATGGTATAAGACCAGAATCAGTACAAGTACAGTTATATGTTGCAAAAGAAGGTGGAGACCCAGAGCCATATACATTAAATGGAGAAAATATTGGCCTTATAACTTTAAATGAGACAAACGGATGGAATCATAAATGGGACTTCGTAGAAAAATATTACGAAGGCGAAGATGGACAATTCTATCAGTATAGCTACTCAATTAGAGAAGTATCAGAGATTGGAGAATATACGTCAGAAATAGTTGATGGAACTTTAAATCCAGACTTTGAAACAGCATGGGTAATAACTAATAGTTATGTACCAGAAAAGACTAATATTACTGTAAATAAGGTATGGGTAGATGATAATAACAGAGATGGAGTAAGACCAGATAATATTACCCTACACTTAGTTGCAAATGGAGAAAATCTTAAAGATGCAGTAGTAAATGCTGGTGTTGATGGAAATTGGACTTATACTTTTGATAATATAAATGTAAATAAAAACGGAACACCAATAACATATACTATTGAAGAAACTCCAGTAAGCGGATATACAAGACAATGTGTAGATAATAAAGATGGTACATGGACAGTAACAAATACTCATGATATACAAACTAAAGAAATAACTGTTGAAAAATCTTGGGTAGATAATAACAATCAAGATGGAAAGAGAACATCATCTGTTGAATTTAAGTTAAAAGCAGACGGAGTAGAACTACCACAAGTTTATACTTTATCTGATGATAATAGTTGGAAGACAACAATAAGTAATCTACCTGTATATAAAGAAGGCGAACAAGGAGTACTAATAAACTATACATTAGAAGAAACTCCTGTAACAGACTACACTACAACATATGAGTATAATGGTAATAACTTTAAGATTATAAATACTCACGACATAGAGAAGAGAAATATTACTATTGAAAAAGTTTGGCAGGATGATAACAATAGAGATGGAATAAGACCTCTAAGTATAAATGTAGGGCTTATGGCTAATGGTGTAGCAGTACTAGGTTATGAGGATATAATTCTTAATGCTACTAACAATTGGCAGACTGAAATAGAAAACTTAGATGTTTATAGTAATACTAGTAAAATAGAATACTCTGTTGTAGAGAAAAATGTACCAAGTGGATATAATGTAGAATATACAGATAAAATAGAGGATGAAAATAAGATAATTGTAACTAATACTCATACACCTGAAAATATAAGAATAAAATTAAAGAAAGTTTGGGAAGATGAGTCAGATAAGTATTCAAAGCGACCAACATCAGTAGATATAGAATTATTTGCAGATGGAAATTCTTTAGAAGTATGTACTTTAGAAGGTGATTCTTGGGAGACTACAGTTAATTATTATAAGTATAATGCCGGAGATGAAATTGAATTTACAGCAATAGAGTACAATGAAAGTAAGTATTATACAAGTAAAGTAGTATCTCAAAAAACAGCAGATGGATATGAAATTACAGTTACTAATACAATAAATACACATGATATAAAAACTAAAGTTGATGGAATTGGTGGAAGAATTGCTGGTCAAGAAAAAGATGTATATGAGACAGTTCCAAATGGTGATTCAAATGAACAAGATATTGTTATTACACCAAATGAAGGATACCAAATAAAGAGTGTTACAGTAAATGGAGTAGAACAAGATCTACCGGATGATTTAACTTCTGAGTATACATTACCACATTTTGATAGTGTAACAGAAGACAAAGATGTTGTTGTTACATTTGAAAAAATTCCACATAATGTTTCAACAGAGGTTGTTGGAGACCAAGAAGGCGGTACAATAACAGGACAAGAACAAGATGTTTATGAAGTTGTACCACATGGTGAGAAAAACAAATTACCAATTGAGGTAATACCGGCTTACGGTTGGAGAGTAAAGAGTGTAACTATAAATGGTGAAGAAGTAACTTTACCAGAAAATTATGATCCAAGAGAACCACTTACTTTAGATCAATTTAATGTAACACAAGATACTGTTGTTGCAGTTGAATTTGAAAAAGTACCTGCAAAGGTTACAGCTAGATATGTTACAAAGAATGGTAGAGAAATAATAGAAGATGTGGTTGTAAAAGAAGGCTTTATAGGAGATAGCTATGAGACTTCTAGAGAAGAAGTAGAAAGAGAGCATGCTTCAGAATTTGAAAATTACTTCTTTATTGAAGCTCAAGGTGATCCTACTTCTGGAACAATGGATAAAGAAGAAACAACAGTTACATATGTATATGAATATAGACCAAACCTATATATAACAAAACAAGTTAAAGGAAATTACGCTTCTGTAAATAAAGCTTTTGAATTTAATATTAAAGTTACTGCAGAAAGTGGAGAAGAATATACAGGAAATGTACAATATAAAGTATTTTATGTAAACGGAAGTGAGATTGAAAGCGGAGATATTGTAAATGGCAATGGAAATATTACTCTAAAACATGGACAAAAAGTACAAATTTCTGGAATACCTGAATATTCAACATACACTATAAAGGAACTTAACGCAGAAGATTATACTACATATATCAATCAAAAAGAGGTACGTAACAGAACAACAAGTGGCGCATTAACTAAGAATACTACAGTAGATTACGTTAATGAACTTGAGTACTCAGCTCCAACAGGTATATTGTTAAATATAATGCCTTTTGCAATAGGTTTTGTAATAATAGTAATATTATTTGTAATAATTAGTAAATCAAGAAAGAATAGAAAAGAATAATGTTGATAAAACTTCGTATATGTGATACATTTAGTGTAGAATGAGAGGTTATATAATTGGCAAAAGATATAAAAGATATTTCTAATTATTTAAATAATATAAAATTCAAAAAAAAGATTTTTGGTGGAATAGATGAGGTTGATGTTTGGAATAAAATTGAAAAATTAAATTTAGAATATAAACAACTTTATGAAAAACAACAAACAGAAATAGAGCTACTAGAGAGGAGACTTAATGAAAAATAAAGTTACCGAATCTATTCTTCCAGAAACTGTTATAAAACAAAAAAAGAAGAAAGCTTTAGAAAAAGAAGATATGCTGTATTTCTTCTTCAAAGTATTTGCAGTTATTATAATTGCAGTAGTACTTTTAAGAAGTGTTTATGGCATAGAATTTGTTGAAGGACAAAATATGTATCCTTCAATAAAAGATGGAGATATTGTAGTATATTTTAGGATAAACTCACAATATCAAAATAGTGAAGTAATTTCATTTAGAAAGGATGTTTCAAATTATATTGGAAGAATTGTAGCACAGGCAGGAGATATTGTTGAAATTACAGAAGATGGAAATCTTATAGTAAATGGAAATGTGCAACAAGAAGAAATATACTTTGATACATATCCAGACAATGCGTCAGGAATAACTTTTCCATATGTAGTAGATGATGGCTGTGTATTTGTTCTTGGAGATTATAGAACTAATGCAGTAGACAGCAGACATTTTGGACAAGTATCTTTAGATGAGATAAATGGTAAAGTTATATCTATTATTAGAAGACGTGGATTTTAAATTTGGTATAAATATATGAAAATATATTTTATATAAGGAAAGAGGTAAAGAAAGATGAAAACAAAGAAAATTTTAATGGTAGTTTTAGCAGTCGTTGTTATGGCTTCAATGGGACTAGTATTTGCAGCTAATGTACCAGCAGAAGTAAAAACAAACGCAGAAATTGTCATAAACAAAAAAGTTACTGCAAGTGATGGATTATTACCAGATGTTACAGAGTTTAAGTTTAATCTAGAAAAAGTAAGATATACACTTGCTAAAGATGGTATTGAAGTAACAAGTGATTTAAGTTATATGCCAGAAGGTGGCGAACTAACTATACCAGTTACACCAAATGGTGAAAATACTGAAAAGAATGGCTCTAGGACATACTCTTTAGACTTTTCAGATAAAGAAGTAGGTGTTTATAGATACAAACTAACTGAACAAAATGGTGGAGTTGAAGGTGTAGAATATGACGACAAAACATACTATATCGATGTATATGTAATTAACCAAATTGATGAAGAAACAGGAGTACCAACAGGTAAAGTAACAGTTTCAGATATAGTTGTTTGGGAGAAAACAGAAGATAGTGAAACTAAGAAAACAAGAAGTGATGCAGCTAATACACCAAACCAGGTTGAGTATCCATTTATAAGTAAATATGAAACTTCTGCAGATTTAAGCGTTGCCAAAATAGTAAAAGGTAACTATGCAAACTTAAATCAAGCATTTGAGTTCGAAGTTACATTAGACAACTTAGCTGATGGTGAAACATACACTATTGAATATTATCAAAATGGTGTATTAGTAGAAGGAACAATAAATGATAATCCTACTACTGTTAAAAAAGAAGATGGAAAAATAACACTAAAATTAAAAAATGGAGAAAAATTTGTAGTAAAAGGATTACCAGCAAATGCTGAATATACTGTAGTTGAAAACCAAGAAGCTACATATACTGGTGAATATAAAGCTTATGGTGAAGAAGCAACTGGAGAAAAGACTGGAAAAGCTGATATGGGAGAAGATGTTACAGTTAAAGGAACACTTTTTGATAATAAAGTAGAAAATGGTGTGCTTTCAAATGAGGAAGTTACTTATACAAATACAAAAGAATATACTGCTCCAACAGGTATTATAGTTAGTGTATTACCTTTTGTTGTAGGTGTTGTATTAGTTGGTGCATTATTTGTTATAGTTTCTAATAAAAGAAGCCAAGAGGAATAATATAAAAGGAGATTAGATTAAATATGGCATATAAACTAATAAAATTTGCAGATAAAATATTGAATGTTATGATATATATAGTTCTTATAATTGCATTTTTATTCTGTTTATATGCCTTATTTGATACTGTAAGATTATATGTTAGAGCATCAAATTACTCTGTAAGTTATTTGAAGCCTACAAGAGAAGATCCTGCTAAGTCTTTTGCGAAATTAAAAGATATAAATAAAGATGTATGTGCATGGATTACAATTGACGGAACTAACATAGATTACCCAGTAGTTAGAGGTAAAACTAATGCTGAGTATTTAAGTAAAGATGTATATAAAAATTATTCTGTTGCTGGTACGCTATTTTTAGACTATAGAAATTCAACAGATTTAAAAGATTTGCATTCTATAATTTTTGGTCATCATATGGATGGCGGTGCAATGTTTGGCGATATTAAGAAATTTATAGATAAAGATTTCTTTGATAGTAATCAAACAGGCACTATTTATACAAGTGATGGAGTATATGATTTGGATGTGTTTGCATTTATAGATACTGATGCATATGACAGATATATTTATAGTGTAAATAAAGATGATACATCTAAACAATTAGAATTTATAGAATATGTAAAAAATGCTAGTATAAATTATAGAGAAATAAATTTAAAGGAAAATGATATAGTAGTAGCTTTGTCTACTTGTTCATCAGCAACAACAAATGGTAGAGATATATTACTTGTAAGACTAAATAGAAATTAGGAGGTGATTAGAATTGAAATTTAAACATATTTTATTTGGCGTATTATTGGTGCTTAGCGTAATGCTTATGAAAGATGTAAGTGCTGTAACACTAGATAATATACCTTTAGAACTAAATAATATAAATAAAAATTCTAATCAAAGTGAGACTGATAGATTTATATTTGAATTAACACCTGAAAATGTAGAAAATCCTATGCCTGAAGACACTGAAAATGGTGTATATAGACTAGTTGTTACTAAAGATGGAACATATAGTCTTTGTAGCATAGATTTTGATGAACCTGGTGTATATAAGTATTATGTACGTCAAGTTGAGGGAGATAATCCGAGGTGTAAGTATGACGATACTGAGTATACGTTAATAATTTCTGTAGAAAATTCATTAGACTATACTACTTTAGAAACATACATTACAATAACTACAGGTGATATGGAAGAAAAGTGTAAGACTTTGTATTTTGAGAATGATTTAAGTGCTAAGCTTCAAGGCGATATAGAGTTACCTAATACATCAGATATAGGAGTATATGGACTAATAGTAATAGCAGTAATTTCAACATTTGGAATAATAAAAATACAAAGAAAAATGTGCAAATAGCAATGAGACAGAGGTACAATTAAGTACCTCTGTTTTACTACATAACTAAATTTCAAGAAGACAAAACTAGACTCAAAAAACGAGGTTTAAAAGGTTGAAAACAAACATCCAAATGACTATAATAACTTTGTTAAAGCTTTAATAAATTAAAATAGAAGGGATGCTTATATGAGTCAAGAAAAACAATATATACCAACAAATGACTATGTATTTAAAAGAATATTTGGACACGCTGGAAATGAGAAGATAACAAAGAGATTTATTAAATGTATAACAGGAGTAGAATATAGTAATATAGAGTTAGATAGTAGCCCAATACTTGAAGCAGATTT
>CANROM010000024.1 GCA_947632225.1 uncultured Clostridia bacterium
TTCTTCTTTTTTCTCTCCACTTTGTATCATGTCAAACCATTTCTTTTTAATTGGTAAAATTAACATTTGTTTATCCTTTCTTCTTTTTTTCTAACTACTTTTATTTGCAATGTGTCATCATCAATATAATGCCTATTGTAATGTTCATATCCATCTTTTTCTTTATAACAATATTCTTTAACAAAATCGGCACAAACAGTGTTTGTTAATGTAAAATACCATCTTTCTTTACCAAGTTCGTTAAACATTGGATCAGGATCAAATTCTTTTTCCTCTATGTACATATTTCCAAATCTATCTTTTTTTGCTTTACTTAATAAGTTCATAAATTCTTCTAATTCCATACTAATTATCCTCCAATAATTCTTAATATTTCACACTTTGTACTATTTATATAAGTATCTAATGTTTTTTCAATTAGATTATCTCCGAAGCATTGAAATTTTGATTTTGAATTACAATATTTTTCAACTTTTTTTAATTTATTTTCTTTATCTTCTAATGCTTGTAATACTATTTTTATTGCTTCTGCATCTGTGTTGCATACATTATTTATAAAAATATCTGCGGTATCATTTTTTAAACTTTCAACAAAATATTCTACTTGTTTTTTTGCTTCTTTTAATTCCATTTTTATATCCTTTCATTTGTATAATCATAAATTACTTGCAAAAGTTCATCATCTGACATTTCAAATGTGTTTTTAAAAAAGAGCAAATCGTCTATGTCAAACCTATTATTTTTTTCAAACAATATTTTTACATAATGATGGTCTTTCGTGATTTTGTTCTCATATAAAAAGTCCTTGATTGTTAAATATTTTCCACTAGCATACATTTTTTTGATTAGTATATTATTTTTGCCACTTTTATTTACTGTTTCCTTATAACCATTTATTATTTCTCCTATTTTTAAGATATCCTCTTTATCCAAATCAAATATTTGTTTTATAATTTCTTCCATCTTATTGCCTCTTCAATTCATTATTTTTTTGAATCCAATAATCTATTGTTTTTAGATCCTCTTGCCTTATTTCTACTACCTTATCTAATTCTTTTTTATAATAATTTGCTTTCATTGTCAGGATAATAATTACAACTATAAAAAAAACTATTATGCATCCTAAAGCAACAATAGAATCTTTATCTTCCTCAATATTAGTTTTTATTTCTTTATATTTTCCCATATATTTACCTCCCAATATAGCTTTTTCCAAAGATCCTTATAAATTCTTCCTCGGTTTTATGATAATGTTCCATAAAAGTTTTCTGAGCTATTTTTTTCACTTTTAAATCAAATTCTTTGTTGAAATGTATCCCTTTATCACTCATATTATGTCTTTCGTCAGTTAAGAAAACAACTAGACCATACTTTATACTTAGTTTTCTCTGTTTCACCCCAAAAAAGACTTCGTGTCTCCTTAAGTTGCCTATTCTTTTGGTACTATACAAATTACTTTGCGGCATTATACAAAAATCTTTTTCTATTTTCTTAACCTTATTTTTAATTTTTTTACTATCCTTAGGCTTAGGAAAAAGTAATCCTTTTGTATCCATTTTATTTTTCCGCCTTTTCTATTTTGCTAAGACATTTAGGGCAACCAAAATAATAATTTCCTTTTCTATCTACACATACTTCAGCTTTATTTTCCTTAAAAATGTATTTGCAACTATTATTAGTACACTTATATTTTGTTATTTCATTTCCTATCATTTCCATTCTAATTTCAACCTCTCTAATTCTTCAGGAGTAGCGGTTTCAATTCCTTGCAATTTACAATCTTCAACAATACTATCTATCAAACTACTCATTTGTTTTGTATCATAAGTGCTAGATCCGTAATATGCCTTAATATTTATATATCCTTCTAATTTGCTTTTTCCTATTTTTTCACATGGCCATCCTATTCCATTATTTTGCCATGCCTCTATGAATTTATCTACTGCTTTTTCTTTAATTGGTAATACTTCATATACTCCTATATTTTTTATTTCCATAATGTAGATATCCTTAGAACTTATACCCATCTTCTCAGATAATTTTCCTAATAGTACCCAGCAATATGCATTTGCGTCCAGACTCCTTTTTTCTCTATGTTTTTTAGCTTCTATATCTAATTTTTCTATGTTATCTATTTCATCTAAATTATCTATTTTTGTATCCAGGATAAAACTAATCTTTTGCTTTCCAGTTTTAAAATCTATAGAAAAATCAGCTAACTTTCCTCTCATTTTCATATGTTATTATCTTCCTTTATAATCTATTTATTTCTTCTATTTGTGGATATTTACCATCTTTTAAGCACTTTACTAAGTATTTAAGTCTAGGTAAATATTCGTTTTGTATAAAATTTTCATCATATTCAACTTTAAACATTTCTATTCTTTTTTTATCAATAGAATTGAAATAATTTATATAATCTTTATCTATAAGCCCATAAGCGACTATATATAATTTTTTTATATTTGATGCATACATTTCTACTTGAGCTTGTCTCCAGTACTGCTTTGATACTTTAAATTGTTTATTTACATTATGAGTTTTAACTTCATAGATACAAGTAGGTGTGTTGCCATCTAAATTTACTCTTAATCTATCAATAATAATTTGCTTGTCCATTTCAATATTATCAATCTCTAAAGCTTCTAAAATTTTATGTTCATAATTATTTCCTGCTTTAATTGCCTCGTTTGACAAATTATTTTTATTTATTCTTATTTTTTCGAGCCACCACTTTTCAAAAGTTTTAGTACTCCAATTTCCAACCACCATACTTGTGTCTGAAGCTCCGATATAATTACTTCTGTCCTGATCCTGTATCAATATTAGATAACTCTCTTTCAAAATTACTTAAAGTATCAAAATAACTAAATATTGCTTTAACTTCATCTTCGCTCTTGTGCAATTTTTCTGCTATCTCTTTTGTTGATAAACCTGTCTTGTGAACTTTAGTATATAACTCTTGCACTCTTTCTTTTATCTTAAAGATGTCATGTTTATTTAGATCATCTTCCCAGCTATCCTTTTCATTTTTTAATTCGTCATCAAGCCATAGATCAAAACCTAGACCAGTTCTGATAGCAACACCTTTAACAAACAATCTAGTTTGACAATTCCACAATCTTTGCTGTGTCATTGAGTTATCTTTTACTGGATTTGCTCCATTAGTTACAGGACCCCTTTGAATAAATTCTAAGTCATCTATTACAACTTTTACTGCTGTTTCATATACTCTATTTGTATTACCTTTAGCATCTGTAAAAATTTGATCTGTCATAAACAAGCTGCTTCCTGTATTTGGATTTACTATAGGTTCAAAATAAACAGTTTTTGCACCGTTTTCGTGTAATAAATCTACTACTTTAGCCCAATTTAGATAGTCTGCACCGTCTCTATCTTGAACCCATTTGCTTACATCAATTTTTCTTAATTCTTCATAACTCTTTAACATATTTATACCTCCTTCTATAATATAAAATCATTCTCTGCATAATAATTTTCCAACGTCGTCAATTCATATTCTTGCATTGAATTTTTTATAATTTTTTTAAATTTATTAACTATATTGTCGACACATTCTTCGCACATTTCATTTTCTTCGTCATAATCTGCTTTATATTTACCGCAGACTTCACAATATTCTACTTCTTCGATTTCGTAATCCTTACAATAAGGACATCCACTATAACTACAGCCATCGTCATCATAGCATTTAACTAAGCTGTCCTCATCGAAAACATGTCCACAATTATTGCATTTAAATGTCATACCATCCATCACTCTTTTCTATATTTTCTAAATAAATTTTCATTGCGTTTAATGACTTTGTCAAAATAATCTTTATATTCATTTTTTTTAAATTTTTTCTGCGTAATATTATATATATTATTATTATTTATATTATTATTATTTATTTCATTATTGTTCGTGTTCACTTGTTGTTCATTTGTTGTCCATTTGTTGTTCATTTGAGTTTCAATCTGCTGTTCGGTTTGTTGGTAACGATTCCAATTTGTTATTGTTATAAGCCTGTTTTTAGAACTTGTTTGCTGTTCGATTTGATGTTCATTTTCGAACGCTTTTAGAATACGTTGAATTTTACTTTCTGAAATATTAAATTCATCTGATATAGTTTTCCTGCTTGTTATCAGCTGACCTTTTTTAAGAACAATTTTTTTGTTTTTAAAAATCATCTCTTGTTCTTTGTGCGAAGCATTTAATAGTAGATATATCCAAACAGCGAAAAATTCTGCATCTTTACAACAAATAGGATTGCCTAGTATCTTCCTATATACACTTATCCATCCTTCCATTCATATATCTTCCTCCCTATTGAATTTTTACTTGTCTTATTGTATAATCAGTATTAGGAATATTTTTATATCCTAGTTTGTTCAATAGTTGTTTCGAAGTGGCTATTGAACTTTTATTTTGTTCTATACAGGCGTTGGCTAGATCATATATTTTTTTATTTCCATTAACGTTAGAAATACTACTAATCTCTTCTAATCGCATTTGATTTAAAACCTTATATTCTATTTCCAGAGCTAGTCTATCTTTTAGTTTATCTATAGATTCTTCTAACTTTTTACATTTATCTAATGTTTCAGCAACATATTCTGATTGATATTCTTTATCATTTAAAAAAGTTTTAATTAACCATCGTTTAACCATATTTTTACACCTCCTTTAATTTATATAAAGCAACATTTCTTTTTGTATCTGGATCATATGCTTTTCCTACTGCTTCTACTTCACCTTTACTTACTAATTCTGTTAATCTTGGAGCTGTATAGTTTCTCTCTGGAAATCCTAATATAGTTGCTATCTCTTTTGCTGTCATTCCATCTTTGCTATTCCTTAATACTTCTCTTATTTGGAAATACCTTTTCTGTTTATCTACTTTTTCTAAACTTTCCCTTCTTGTTTCTTTTTCAATCATATCAACCTTACCTCCTATAATTGTGCATTCATTATTGCTCTTATTTGAGAACTAACTCTTGCCTTATTTGCTAATTTATAAAGCTTATCATTAGCTTGAATTTCTCTTAATTTAATTCTTCTAGCCCTCTTTATTCTAGCTAATATAGTGCTAGTAAAATGATCAAGAAAAAAATATAATATTAACATTATTGTTGAATATATTATCCATAATCCTATAACTTCACTGTGTTCTATAAAAAAACTCCCATTTATCATATTAAAAACCTCCTTCTTAAAGTTCTTATTTATCTAATTCAATTTGTAAATCTTTAGCAAGTGAAATAATTTGTTCGAAAAAATTGATAACTATATCTTGTTTTGCTTCATATACTTTTTCTTTTAGGCAATACTTTTCTATTATTTCTTTTTCAATTTCTCTATAATTAGATTGTAAAAGTAAAATTTTTGCTGGCTTACTTCCATTTTTAGCTAAACTTAAAAGAAGATCATCTATTTTATTCATCAATTCATTTCCCATATTTATAAACCTCCTTTCTCTAAATTATTATTTAATTACTATACCATTCTGAAAGATTTTCTCTAATGTACTTCTGCTGATTTTTTGTTCTCTTCCAATCTTTACAGCTGGTGAATTTTTCATATTGAATATTTTAGCAACACCTTTTGGCGTTAAGTTGTATTGCTGTTCTACTTCTTTTCTGCTTAATAAATCGTCTTTTTGATTGTTGCTATTAAGTTTTAAATTTATTTCTCTAAGCACCTGTAATATTTCTTCCATTATTATCATCACCTCCTTCTTAAAATTCTTATTTATCTAATCCTAATTCTTTTAATGTATAAGGTTTAGCTAATTCCATTCCTCTATACATAGTATTCGTTTCAAAATATGGTAAATCAAAACTATCTTCACCAGGCATTGATATACTCAAAAATTCATAAAAGTGTTTTCTTCCAACATTAAAATTGGCGTTTTTTTTAATATACCTTACTTTATTTCTAAATGGCTTAATTACATTGCTTAGATACTCTTTTTCTGCCTCATCTAAAATTTCTTGTTTTCCATAGACTTTCTCATATTTAGGTCTATCTATCTTTAGAATTTCTATTGCATCTTGTTTTATGTCATTTTCTATAAGATTTATTTCTTCATCACCTGCGATTAGTTTTGTTGCCTTTTTACCAAATAATGTATAAGTAACTCTATCTCCTACCTGAATATCATATTTTTCACTCATATTATTTTTCTCCTTTTTTCTATAAAATTTTATTTGTTATTTTTGGTAGAATTTAATTCAACTTTTCTTGTAAAAAAATAATGTCCTACTTCAGTTTTATCAATATCTAATACTTCTTCAGAACATGATTTTTCGATATCTGTTTGAGTAAAGTCAACTTTATTATTTAATCTATCACTAATTGATGCATTAGATCTACCTATTTTTTCGGCATATTTTTGCTCGCTTCCAAGTTTTGCTCTTATTCTTCCTCTTAAGTCATTATAATCATATATATAATTCATATCGCACCTCCTTTGGTTGAATTTATTTCAACTTTCAAATATATAATATACTATCCAATTTCAATTGTCAATAGTTAAATTGATTTTTTTTCAACTTTTTTATATTATTTTTTAATAATACTTGATTTTATTTCAATATTTATGTATAATTTAGATGGTGAGGTGTATTATGGAAAAGGAAAATTTTTCAAAGAGATTACAAATAGCTCTTAATAATAAAAATTGGCTTCAATCAGATTTAGAAAAAGCTGTTGAAGGGTATGAGCCTAAAATAGATAAAACTTTAATAAATAAATATTTAAAAGGAATTGCTTTTGCTAGACAAAAAAGACTTTCAATATTAGCTGATGTTTTAGGAGTCAATGAACCTTGGTTGATGGGATATGATGTTCCTATGAATAAAAATATTACAATAAAAAATAAATCAATTAGAATACCTGTTTTAGGAAGTATACCTGCAGGAATACCAATAGAACTAATAGAAGATATAATAGATTATGAAGATATATCAGAAGATATGTTAAAGGGTGGTAAGGAATATTTTGCCTTAAAAGTAAAAGGAAATAGTATGGAACCTAAATATTTAAATGGAGATACTATTATAGTTTTAAAACAAAATGATTGTGAAAGTGGTCAAGATTGTATTGTGATGGTAAATGGTGATGACGGTACTTTTAAAAGAGTTTTTAAGTCAGATAATGGAATTACATTACAACCTCTTAATAATGAATATATGCCTGTATTTTATTCAAATAAAGAAGTTATAAGTAAACCTGTTAGAATTTTAGGTGTTGTTAAAGAAATCAGAAGAAGTGTATAAAAAGGAGATGTAAAATATGGAAATAAAAGGAATACTATTTTGCCTAGTAGCTTCTTGTCTATGTTCAGTAATCATTTATGCCATAATAAGACAGCAATTTGAAAAATTTCTTGATGCTATAGGAGAATCAAAGTACTATAAAGAAAAGGAAATTTACTTACTAAACCAAAAACAAGACACGCCTGAAACAAAATTACTAGAAAAATATTTAAATAAAATACTTTTGTATACTATGCTATTTTTATTTATAATATTCATTTATCTTAATAGTAAATATGGAATATTTTAATTATAAATCAGAAGGAGTGTATTAGGAGGCAATCATGGATAACAAATTAATAGATAAATTATTAGAAAAATCTAAGGAATCTTTTTTACTAGCAATAGAAATTTATAACAAACCTACTATCAAATATAGAGTTGAAAGTTTTGCTTATCTTATTTGTAATGCTTGGGAATTGATGTTAAAAGCTTATTTACTTAGAATTAACATTAGTATATATTATAAAGACAAGCCTAATCGAACAATTAGCTTATCTGAATGTATAAAAAAAATATTTACTAATGACAAAGATCCATTAAGATTAAATTTAGAAAAAATTATAGAATTAAGAGATACTAGTACACACTTTGTAACGGAGGAATATGAAATGCTGTATATTCCACTTTTTCAAGCTTGTGTTTTCAATTTTATTGAAAAATTTAATAAATTCCATAATTTTGATATGAGTACTATAATATCACAAAACTTTCTAACTTTAACTGTTAATCTAACTTCATTCAATGAAACTGAAATAAGAGGAAAATATCCTAAAGAAATAGCTGAAAAAATAATTTCAATTAACTCAAATTTAAGAACTTATATAGAAAATAATAATAGTAACTTTGCAATAAAAATAGATCATTATTACTATATAACAAAAAATGAGGAAGCTGCAACAGAAAAAGTTTGCATTAGTGGGGACGCTACAGAAAAAATAAAAGTTGTTAAAGAATTAAAGGACCCTAATGTAACACATAAATATACAATGAAAAAGCTCAATCAAGAAATAAATAAAAGATTAAAAGAAGCTAACATATTAAATATAACTTTAAATCAATATACATTCCAATTATTTTGCAATTATTATGGAATTAAAGAAAATCCTAAATTTTGCTTTATTAATACTATTGGCACATTACCAATTTATAGCTATTCTATACAAGCTATAGAGTTTATTGTTAATGAAATTAAAAAGGATCCATATAATATAATCCAAAATTTAAAAGAAAAACTAAAAAAATGAGTTAACCCCAGGGGCAAAGGATTCTAAATATACAAATGTATATCTACTCCCATTCGGGAACCCAGCCTTATTCCTTCACAAGTTAACTCTTATAATATTATTATATCATATTTTTGATAATATTCAAGTTATAACAATAATGTAATAAATTATTCAAAAAATTGAAATAAATAATGTACTCCTCCGCCAAGATTAGTACATTATTTGTTACACCAATAACACTTGAAAAGTGCTATATTTATATTATAATGTATAATTTTGCTCTTTTCAAGAAACATTTGTTTAGAAAGGAGCTTTTTTATGTCAAAAAGAGGAAATGGAGAAGGTTCAATTTATTATAGTGAAAAACTTAAAAGATGGGTAGGTCAAGTATCCTTAGGCTATAAAAATGATGGTTCTCCTAAAAGAAAATCTGTGTATGGAAAAACAAGAAAAGAAGTAAGCGAAAAAATACTAAACCTAACAAATGATTATAGAAATAATAAAGTTATAGATAAATCAACTTTAACTTTAAATGATATACTTAATCTTATAGTTGATGAACAATTAAATAATAATATTATTTCTCCTGCAACTTACAATAGAAAAAAATACTATATTAAAATAATTAGTTCTCTACCTATAGGAAATGAAAAAATTCAAAAAATAACCCCATTGGAAATTAACAATAGTTTATCTAATATTACTAATTATTCTAATTCTGTTATTTCTAAGGTGTCTCAGTTAATTCAAATTGGATTTAACAAAGCTTTTTTACTTAATATTATAAATTATAATCCCTTTACTGTAAAAGGTCTTATTTTGACTCCTAAGAGTTCGAAGCAAACAAAAAAAATTGATGCATTAACATGTGATGAGCAAAAATTGCTTGTTACAGAATTAGATTTAAATTATGATACATATTCAGATATTATAAAATTTGCTTTATATACAGGAGCTAGAATAGGTGAAATTCTCGCACTAGATAAATTAAATATAGATTTAGATAATAATATTATCCACATAAAAAAAACATTGACCAAAGATTCAAATGATAAAATTATAATAGGACAAGCCACAAAAACATATTCAGGAACTCGAGATATCCCTATTACATTTCTAATAAAAAACATAGTTGTAAATCGCTATAATGGTCCCAATTTTTTACTTTTTAGTGAAAATGGTAAAATTATATTACCTTCCACAATAAATGCCCACTTTAAACGAATATGTAAAAATGCTGGTATAAGAACCATAACTACTTTTATAGATAAAAATAATAAAAAAGTCAAATTAAAATCAAGCAATGTAAATACTCACATGTTGCGCCATACTTATGCAACTAGATGTATAGAATCAGGAATGACAGCTGTTGTGTTATCAAAATTATTAGGCCATGCTGACATAGATACAACTTTAAATACTTACACTTCTGTATTCAATAAGTTTAAACAAAATGAAATTGATAAATATTTAGAATATATGAGCCAGTTGCATTAAAATTGCATTAAAATAACAAAAAATAATCTCTGCAATGCTGTTATTTCAAGCATTACAGAGATTTAAAATCTGGCTGGGCTGGCTGGATTCGAACCAGCGCATGCTAGAGTCAAAGTCTAGTGCCTTACCGCTTGGCTACAGCCCAATGCAAAAAAGTACTGGGGTGAATAGTGGGACTTGAACCCACGACATCCAGTGCCACAAACTGGCGCTCTACCAACTGAACTATATCCACCAATCAGCTACTTTTCCATTATAATATTTTTTTATTCGTTTGTCAATATTTTATGTAAAAATTTAGGAAAAATACATTAGTACTCAACTATTATCTTATAAATCGGTCCAAACTGTGAAAATTTCTTTTCGTATTCTGTTTCTATGTTGAAAACATCACTACTATGTAAGTCCAAATACACTTCTAAAAATTTAAGTCCATAGTTTTGCATACTAACTAAACTATACTCAAACAATACTCTATTATCTGTTTTAAATTCTATTTTACCATTTTTTACAAGAACTTTTTTGTATACATCTAAAAATCTTTCATTTGTTAGTCTTCTTTTTGCATGTTTTTTCTTAGGCCAAGGATCACTAAAATTAAGGTATAACTTTTCTATTTGTCCTTCTTCAAATACTTCTGCAGTATTTATTGCATCAAATGACATAAAATAAAGATTATTTATTTTTATATTGTTTTCTTTTTCATATCTTTGAAGTTTTTTTACAGCTAGGAAAAGTACTTGCTTTGAAACTTCTACACCGATATATATATTATCTGGATTTAATAGTGAAAGTTGTGTTATAAAATCACCCTTACCCATACCAATTTCTAGATATATCTTTTTACCACTATTTTCTTTTATTATTTTTTGTATATCCTCTTTGGACTCTACATATCTATCAAATTCAGATAAACATTCTAAAGCCTTAGGATTATATCTGGTTCTCATTTTTCCTCCTTATATTAGTGTAATTAGTACTCCAACACATTCAACTACAAAAGCCACAATTCCTAGAATTGCAAAATTTAAATATGGTATTTTTATATTGCATTTTTCTATCTCTTTTTTCTTTTCTTCTTGCTTCTTTTCTATTTCTTCTACTTTATCTTTATTTTTTCTTATCTCGTATACTTGCTTTTTTAAATCATCTACTGAAAAATCTGAATAATGATAATATTTATTCTTCTTTGAAGATAATTTACAAAAATATATACCAACTGATATGCATAAGCTATATGCTACCATTTCTATTAGTCCACCTATAAATAGTGTTGGCATTAAACTATATCCAAGTACATATCTTGCAAGTAGGTTTCCAACAAGATCTAATGGTATAAGTAGTCCTAAAACAGACAAGTAAAAGTATGGTGTGATACCTGCAATTATAACAATTAGTGTTAAAAAGAAACAGTTATTTACATATCCTAAAAAATTGTTTGCTGTGATATCTTGTGCTACTTTTAAGTTTCCTGATCTATATAAATGGAACATATATGCAAAATAAATAACATATATTAGTATTGTTATTATTGTAAATATAACATGTGATTTTTTTAAATGCTCATTATAAAAATCTTTTACTTGCTTTGTAATTGTGTCAGCATTAATATTCACTTTCATTTTCTTTACTTGTGGTTTTTTCTTAGTTTCCATATTTTTTCACCTCTAAATAACTTCAAAATCTATTTGTTTTGTTAAAACATCAGATTTTATTAACTTAACTTTTATTTTATCTCCTATTTTGTACTTGTTATTTGTCTTCCTACCAAGTAATACATGTGTCTTTTCATCATAAATATAGTAATCGTCTGGCATATCATTAAAAGCCACAAAGCCTTCTACAGTATTATCTAGCTTTACAAATACACCAAATGAAGCTATAGAAGAAATTCTTGCTATAAATTCCTCACCAATAAATGATGACATATATATTGCTGAGTATAGGCTATCAAAATCTCTTTCAATTTTAGTTGCATTTTTTTCCATTTCAGATGAGCTTTTGGCATATTTTTCTGCCTGCTTTTCATAACGTATTATTTCGTTTGGCTTAAACATTAAATTATTGTCTATAGCTTTAGATATAATTCTATGTATAAATAAATCTGGATACCTTCTAATTGGTGAGGTAAAATGACAATAATATTTAGCATTAAGCCCAAAGTGTCCTAAACATTCATTACTATACTTAGCAAGCTTCAAAGATCTTAAGGCATAAGTTGAAATAATATCTTTATCCTGCTCATCTTGTATGCTATTTAATACATCAGATATAGCTTTTGGATGTACGTCCTTTATACCTTTTATTCTTAATTTGTAGTTTTCTAGTATAGAATTTAACTCCCTAAGTTTTTCTTCATCTGGTTTTTCATGTATACGATATATAAATGGAAGCTCCAAAAAATAATACTTTTCTGCAATTACCATATTAGTTACTAGCATAAGTTCTTCTATTATCTGGTTTGCAAAATTTATTGGATAAGGCTCTATTAAAGCCACATCTTCATTTTCATCAAGTACAATATGAGTCTCTGGAATATTGAAGTTTATACATCCTTCGCTCATTCTCTTCTCATATAATATTTTAGCTAATTTCTCCATTAAAAGCAATTGTTTTTTATACTTTCCATATTCTTTTTTTAATTCTTCATTTTCTTCATTAGAAATAACTTTATATACTTTTCCATAGCTCATTTTTTTAGCCACTTTAATTATTGCTTTGAAAACATTTGAACTTAGCACTTCTCCTTCAGGTGATATTTGAATGTCTACACCAAGTGCTAGTCTTTCTTCGCCAGCATTTAAGCTACAAATTCCATTTGAAAGCTTTTTAGGTAGCATTGGTATAACTTTACCTGGTATATATATACTTGTACCACGTGATATTGCCTCTTTATTTAAAGCTGTTTTTTCTTTTACATAATGACTAACATCTGCTATATATACAGAGAGTATATAATTTCCACCTTTATCTTTTTTTACACTAACTGCGTCATCTAAATCTTTGGCATCTTCTGCATCTATAGTAAATACTTCTTCTTGAGTTCTGTCTTCTCTTCCTACTTTTTCACTATCTAATACTTTATCTGGTATTTCGTCTAGCTCAGCTTGTATATCTTGGTTAAAGTTTTCCATAATATCAAGGCCATATGATATGTATAATGACTTAGCATCAATATGTGCATCATTTGAGTTACCTATTATTTTTACAACTTTTCCCTCAGCTTTACTAGATTCTGTTGGATATTTTTCAATTAGTACTTGTACTACCTGCCCATCTTTAATATTTGCAGCATTCTTTTTAGATACATATATATCCTCTATTGATTCATCTATTGGCATTACAAAACCAAAGTTTTTAGATTTACTAAATCTACCAATAACATATGTAGTATTTCTCTTAAGTATTTTTTTTACTTTTCCTTCTCTACTCTTGCCATAATTACTTATAATCTCAACTAGAATATCATCATTATTCATGGCACCATTAGAGTTTTTAGCAGAAATATATATATCTTCACCATTTTCTACAATAGCAAAACCAAATTTACGTCCTTTTGATTGGTACTTGCACATTTCAAGCTTAGAATTATCTATAGGTACGTATCTTTTACTATCATCTAAAAATACAATGCCTTCATTCTCAAGTCCACTTAGAATCTTATCTAGCATACTTAAATCACTTTTAGGTATTGTAAAAAGAGCTACTATCTGTTTTTTAGTAACAGGTTTATATTCACTATTTAAAAAGAAGGAAGTCAAGACTTCCTTCCTCATAGTATATTTATCATTTTGACTTTTATTAACTATCTTTTTATTACTCATGTTTCCTTTTCCTACTTAATTATTGAAAATGTTGTAGCAAAGCATAATATACAAAAAACTATAGCTAATACAACTGTATATCTAGATAGCACACCATCTAAAGTTTTTGATTTATTTGAACCATAGAAAGTATTACTTCCAGTTAAAGTTGATTGTTGATTTTTTGCTGATTGTAGCATTACTACTACTGTAAGTATAATTCCAACTATTATTGTAGCTATTGATAAAGTCCAATCTATCCAACCCATATTGTATTCCTCCTAATAAAACTTAACATTTTTACTCACACATTATAACATAAAAAATATTAAAATACAAGACAATCTACGAGTTTTATTAAATTGAGCTTAATATATTTGCTATTTTTCGACTATTTAAAAGAAGATTTATCTCGTTATACTTATATTTTAGAGTATCGATATACTCTTTATATATATTTAATGAATAGTCATTATACTTATGCTCTAATTCTAGTTTTTGTATATTTTCAATTAAATATTCTAAGTAATTCTCATAGCCTAACATGATATCATTTTCATACTCTTTTTTTACTATATAATCTAAATACTTTAAAGTATAAAATATATTATCTTCTAATGCATACTTATTATATTTTTCATACTTCATCTCATTTTTGGTATTATTTTGTATTTTTGACACAATCTCCTTACGTTTTTCAAGATTATCCTGTCCATACAATTCTTTTTTTATATCCATAATATCTAGATAATTTCTAAGTGCTACGTTGTAATTATTTAAATATTGCATATCGTATGGATCTAAAAATAATACTATTTCACAATTTTGTATAACTTGCTGTTGTTCATCTAAAGTTAGATTTAAATCATCTACTTTTTCGTTACTAACACATAATGCAATTACTTGGCAAGTTGTAACTACAATGACTGTTATTAACATTATCCACTCAATTATTGATACTTTGCTCTCTTCTTGCTTTTCTTCTGAAACGAATAAAGCACATAATATTACAAGTATCATTAGCATTATAGTATAAGTTAAAAATACATCAAAAGCAGCAAATACTAATAGCGATAAAAGCATAAGCTTTTCTACGCTTTTTTTACTATTTTTTAGTACATATACAACTATTGCTAAAAATGTTATAATTCCAAGTATCCCTGATTCAACAAAGATTTGCATAAACAAACTATGCGTCTCAAGTGATATATATTCTGTTGTTTGTACAGTTTCATAAAGTGTCCTAAAGCCATTTCCGCCTACACCAAAGATAAAGTTAAGTGGACTACTAGTAATAATTTTTAGAGCATCCTTATAATACACTAATCTAAGCTTAGTACTTTCAAAATTTTCAAAATAGCTTGCTATTCTTTGTATAAAACTGCTATTTATTACCGCTTTATAATTTAGCGCTAATACTATAACTAGTGCAAATAAAATAACTGCCAATACTATATTTTTATATTTTTTTATACCATCTAGACTTAATATAACGTATATATTTATATAACTTGCAAGTGCAAGAAACACAATTAGGTACACATTTGCATATTCAATAGCTAAGCTTACTAAAATAGCAAAAACAGTATTTATAGCAATGGGCAAAATTTCATCCCTTCTTTTATTATATATACAAAATACAAAAGAAGATAATAAATATATAAGTAGTGCCATTTTTGACTTAGTAAGAAATATTGTTAAGGTAAAAAGAAACATTCCTAGATATAATATTCCTTTTTTTAGTACACTATTTTCCTCTTTAGTTCCTTTATCTAATAAGTATAATATAGATATAACGCACAATATTCCAACAATATTTGCATACTGTATAACAGAAGAAAGATTATTTGACTCGTCTAAATATCCTGTATCTAATAGTTCTAGTGGCTTGCTAAGTAACCTTCCACCAAGTTCATCTATTCCAAATAGGCAAACTATTACTGTAAATATTGCTATTGCTTTTAAATATTTTTCTTTATCTTTAGAATTATACACAATTAGGTACACTAAATATGCGCTATACATCCTTATACCAAAATTCATTGTGCCTGAAAACGAAGCACTATTAAAGAATATTGGCAGAAAATATAGCAATGAAAATATTATAAAAAGAAAATTTAATACTTTATTTTTTCTAATACTCTTGCTATTTACTATGAAAAATACTAAAGCAACAAGCTGTATTATATATATTCCAACTAAACTGTCCGCTTTATAATATCCACCTTTTTTTATTCCAATAAATATTAAAGCAATAATTAGTATATACTCTAGTATTTTATTTATCTTTTCTTTACTTATAACCATGTTTTACCTCTTATTCGAAATTATATATTATTTGCCTAAAAATAGCAAGAAAAAAAGAAGACCCTAAGTCTTCTATTCGTCTGTATCTAAATTATCTAAACCATATTCGAGTATTTGATTTACAACACTATTAAAAGATATATGATACTCTTCTGCAAGCGCCGCTATACTATCATATGTTTCTCCGCTCATTCTTATAGTTCTTGTTATTGTATCTTTCCCCTTATTATTTGAAACGATTTTTAATTTGCTCACTGCAATCACCTAGTATTATTATATGTAAAATTTTAGCTAAAATTAGTATACTTTGTGTGTACAAATAAGCAATCATATGGTATAATTAAACTAGTGAGGGTACAATATGCGAAAAGAAACAAAAATTTATGTCACAATTTTATATGTTGTGTTGATATTACTAATACTAGTAAATATCTACTTTTTTATTAAAAATATTAAACTTTACAATGAAATAACATCACAAAAATCTGTTATTTCTGTTATTGACGGACTAAAAATGAGCTAACAAGCTCATTTTTAGTTTATATCAATATCGTATTTTACTTCATCTTCTTTATACTTATAGTTAACCTGTCTATCTTTATATTTTACTCTATCCACAACTACGAGTGGTATATTGAGTCTTTTGCTTTCTTCAACAAGTTCTGGATTAGCTTTATCTAACGCTAATATATATGATGGCTTCATTTCTTTGTATTTTCCTTTGGTAGATTTTCCGTCATATTTTTCATTTATTTTATTCTTTATATTTATTTCACTATAGCCAGAATCTGAGTCTGTTATCTCTTCTGGTGTCATTATTCTATTAGGTCTATCGGTTACATTCTTATCTTCTGTATTAAGGCTAAAAGAATCACATTCATAAACATTTACTATACTTTCATAATCTATAGAATCATATCCATATATATATCCTTCTTCATCGAAAACTTTCATATTGCTACTAGATATTAGGCTATATGAGCTATTTTTATTGTTAGTTTCCTCCTTATATTTACCACGCAAACTTCTTACCAGCATATTAAATGGCTTACCATTCAGCTTATATGTTGTTGTATCATTTCTTTGTGTTTCATCAAAAGATAGGTCTTCACTATTATCTTTTGACTTATATAATGATTCGCTTATCTTTTTATATGATAAATTTCTTAGTGCACTTATATCATTATACAACTCGCCAATCATATTTTCATCTTTTACACTATTATATATAGCTAGCTTTTCATCACTTGTTAGTGTATCTATACTCTTTATATTATTATAAAAAGCAGTTTTTTTGTCATCAAGCGCCCTTTCATTCTCAGACAATTTTCCATTATACCTTAACATTTCATTTATATTTATTTCTACATTGTTCTTGGTATCTGAAAAAAGTCTATCGACAATTACAGCAGATAATTTATCACTAGTTGCTTTTTGAAGCACTTCTTTTAATTTTTCTTTATCATCAATATACTTATGCATATCATATTTTACTGAATCATCTAATATATACGTTGACTTGCTATTGTCTAATTCCCTTAGTTTTTCTCTAGAATCAAATTTACTATACTCTTTAAACATTTTAGTCTCGGAGTCGTATTCGCTTATTATATTTTCTTGATAGTCTTTTATTCTTTTTTCTAATTCTTGTGAATAGTTTTTACTAAAAAGTCTATTCATATTTCTTCTAAATTCAACGAAGTCTTTTCCTTTTAATTCTTCAAAAAAAGTCTCTTGTTTTAATATTTCTGTAGGAAATTCTATACCTTCATTAACAAGTTGTTTAACATTTAAATCTTTATATAAATGCAATGCTTTAGGATTTTTAGATATAAATTGTTGTTTTAATTCTGTGCTGGAGTTCCTTACTATTGATGTTAGCACGTCATCTCTTAAATCTTCTTTTACTAATTGTTCCACTGCATTTGATGATATTCCACTTAAAAATTCATTGAAATATTTAGGTATTTCTTTAGAGTTATTAACCTTATCTACTA